>JAGBHK010000001.1 GCA_017935565.1 Lachnospiraceae bacterium | reverse complement strand
GTTTCAGGCCATTTCCCTTCTCGATATAGTTGAACACATTCTTTTTTAAACTCATAAGAGTATCTCATAAAAATAACCCTCCTTACTGGATTTTGTCCAGCAAAGAGGGTACATATCAATTTCGGTAGTCTTATTTTTTATGTGTTGATTCGTTCATAAGAGAAAATAAAAAAGTCATAATTTTTGTTCATTACGAAGGATATTAGATTTTCTTACACTTTACTATAATACCAGCGATAAAACAACAGGATGTTGTTTTAAGGCTTATCTGAGCCATGGATGGCGAATATAAGCCGGTCGCGTATATTTATAACAACTATACGTAAAGTGTTAGAAAATCTTATGTCCGTAGTACAAACAAAAATTATGACTATATTTATTCCTATTATGGTCTCATTCCAAGTCCACCTTCAAGTGTAAGTGTTTCACCTGTCATATACTTAAAGTCTGGTGAAGCAAGCTGTACACAAACTCGGCCAATTTCTAATTCTGAATCACCGAAGTGTCCAACTGGTGGTGTATGAACATTTTTTTCAAATGCATCTGGGTAAGCATTCTTGAACTGTTCTAACTGTGCTGTCCAAGCAAGTGGGCAAACAACATTTACATTGATATTATCTCTAGCCCATTCTGTAGCAGCAACTCTTGTAAGTCCACGAATACCTTCTTTAGCAGCGGCATATGCACACTGACCGAAGTTTCCGAAAAGACCTGCACCTGAAGCAAAGTTGATTACTGAACCCTGTGCTTCTTTAAGATATGGGTAGCAAGCTTTCATATAATAGAATGCTGCGTAAAGTCCTGAATACATTGCTAAATTGAACTGATCTGTTGTATGGTCAGCCAATGTAACACCTGAAGCAGAAGCCTGTGCATTGTTGATAAGAACATCGATTCTTCCAAATGTATCAATAGTCTGCTTAATAACATTTGCAACAACAGATTCATTGTCTGCACCTGCATTTACATCAGCTTGTACAACTAAAACTTTGATACCATAGAGTCTTTCTAATTCTTCTTTAGCATCTTCGAGTTTCTGTACATTACGTCCTGTAATTACAATGTTTGCGCCTTCCTTAGCGTAAGCAGTAGCGATACCATATCCGATAGAACCACAACGTCCATCGCTAAGTACTGCACGTCCTGCACCAGTTATAATAACTGTTTTTCCTGTTAAAAATCCCATGTTTTCCTCCATTCTGATAATTAAATAATTATCGCTCAAACTTCTTAAATTATATCAAAATATGTGTGATTATTCAAGTGAATGATTGAAGACGAATACATAATATATTAAAAAATCAGAAAAAAGTATTTACATTATCGGTTTTAAGTGTTATACTCTTTAAAGTAATAAAGTAAAAGGAGGATTATTGTTATGATTATTATTTTAAAGAGTAATTCGGACGTTAGCAAAGTTGAGGAGCTAAAACGTTCTTTTATAGATAAAGGTTTGTCAATTCATGAATCACAGGGTGTTTCATCTAAGATTATTGGTCTTATTGGTGATACTGCAGCTCTTGATGAGGATGTTATTCTTTCAAATGAAGTTGTTGATAGTATTAGAAGAATCGGTGAACCATATAAAAAAGCCAACAGAAAGATGCACCCAGAAGATACAGCAGTTGATATCTGTGGTAGAAAGATTGGTGGCGGACATTTTCAGGTCATTGCTGGTCCTTGTTCAATCGAAACAAATGAGCAGATTACAGAGGTTGCAAATGCTGTTAAAGAGTCTGGAGCAACACTTCTTCGTGGTGGTGCATTTAAGCCGAGAACTTCACCTTACGCATTCCAAGGCTTACATGATGAAGGCTTAAAAATGTTAATTGAAGCTAAAAAAGCAACTGGACTTCCAATAGTTACAGAACTTATGGATGCTAGACATATTCCTTTATTTGAAGATGTTGATTTGATTCAGATTGGTGCTAGAAATATGCAAAACTTCGAACTTCTTAAAGAAGTTGGTAAGTTAAACAAACCTATTTTACTTAAGAGAGGTTTAGCAAATACATTAGAAGAATTCATAATGAGTGCTGAATACATTATGGCTGGTGGTAATGAGAATGTTATTCTTTGTGAAAGAGGTATCAGAACATTTGAGACATCTATGAGAAATACTCTTGATATTTCAGCGATTCCAATGCTTAAGAAGATGTCACATCTTCCTATAGTAATTGACCCAAGCCATGCAGCTGGTCTTAGATTCATGGTTGAGCCACTTGCAATGGCAGCAATCGCAGCAGGTGCAGATGGTCTTATGGTTGAAGTTCACAATAATCCTGAAAAGGCATTGTGTGATGGTCCACAGTCATTGACACCTCAGATGTTTGATGAATTTATGAAGAAGGTAAGTAAGACAGCTGAGTTCTTTGGAAAGAAGATTGATTAAGATTTAAACGGAGAGTTGAGTTTTTCAACGCTCCGTTTATTTTTTTACATATAATGCGTTGCTATACATTTTATATTTCTCTGTTATAATAAAAGTACGACGTCGATAATTATATTGAAAGGACGAATTATTTATGAAGACATTAATTGGAGAAAATATTAAGAAATACAGAAAATTAAGAGGAATGACACAGGAAGAATTTGCAAATCAAATAGGTGTTACAGCACAGGCTGTAAGTAAATGGGAGGCTTTAAATGGAATGCCTGACATAACTCTTCTTGTTCCTATTGCACAGAATCTTTCTGTAACTATTGATACATTATTCGGAATGGATGATGTACAAGACAATTTGATGATTATTGAGAAAGTTAACGAAAATATTGCATCAATTAAAAGAGAATATTCACAGCCTGATAGTTTGGTTAAGATATGTGAGTATCTTAAAGAAGAAATTGAGAGCAATCCTACTTGCTATGAATTAACTAAAATTTATCTTGAGAATATGGCAAGTCTTAGCATATCAGTTGATTTTGATGGATATTTAAAAGACAAGGGTGATGCTTGGAAAAGAATCATGGAAGATGGTATTAAAAAGGCAATGATTGCAATAAAACATTCTTCAAATCGTGAAATTATTGATAAAATCCATTATGCATTGGCTTGGATATATATTCACGAAAAAGAATATGATAAAGCAAGAACTCACATAGAAGTATTGCCTTCACTTAAGTCTGGTAGATTACAGGAAAATATTCTTGATAAGTTAGCATTATTTGAAGGTGGATTTGCTAATGGAATAGAGGAAACTTCAAAAGTCATGGAAAATAGTTTATACTTATATATTTATGCACTTGGTTCGAAATTTGTATATGACCTTGAAACCTATACATGGTTTAAGGATAAGGAGTTTGCGCTAAAGTATGGTAACTATGCAATAGGTGTTATGGAGAAACTTTTTGAGAAGGCGGCACTTGATAGAAAAGAAATAGTTATGCCAAAATTGTACTATTTTATTACACTTGCTAATCTTAAAGGTAAAGATGTAGAAGCGGCGGTTGCCTCGTTTAATAAGGCTTGTGAATATCCTATAAATAGAGATAATTATAGGGAGAGTTTAAGGGAATGTGGTAATGAGAAGGTGTATGAGGAGTTTGTGAGTAGGGTTTAAAATTAATATGAAAACGCGAGAAACTGTTATAAATTTAAGTTTCTCGTGTTTTTTTATTATTTAAAAAAGATTTTTCTTGACAATACATTCTACATAATGTAGAATGATGATAAGAAAAGATTCTACATTATGTAGAATCTGATTAAAAAACAAGATTTGGAAGGTGAAAACTATGAGTGAATTACAAATGGGTGCAATTGAATCTAGATTTGCTGACATAATATGGTCAAATGAACCGATATTAACAACAGAACTGGTTAAAAAAAGTGAAGAAAGTCTTAATTGGAAGAAGACAACGACATATACGGTCTTGAAGAGATTATGTGAAAAGGGAATTTTTGAAAATAATAAAGGTACAGTTACTTCGTTAATTTCAAGAGATGAGTTTTATTCTATGCAAAGCGAGAAATTTGTTAATGAAACATTTGAAGGATCATTGCCTGCATTTCTTGCAGCTTTTTCGGCAAGAAAGAAATTTAAACCGGAGGAAATCGCAAAGATAAAGGAAATGATTGCAAATTACGAGGAGGAGTAATATGGAAAAATTATTTTTTGAATTATTAAATATGAGCATAACTGCAAGTATACTTGTTGTGGTGATTATTGCATTAAGATTGATTCTAAAAAGAGTGCCAAAAGCCATAATGTGTGTATTGTGGGCATTTGTTGCAATAAGACTTGTGTGTCCTATTGCCATAGAAAGTAATTTTAGCTTGATGCCTGAAAGAGAAGTTATACCGAAACAGACTGTATCGGTTCAAGAAGATAAGCCTATTAGTGAGAGTAACACAAACATTAATAATATAGTTATAAATAATGATAAAAATAGCGACAAAAATACTGTTATAGAAAGTAATCCAATTGTTGAAGATAAACATACGGATTCAAAGGTTGATGCAACTGATGAAGTTAAAGAAACACCTACTGTTAGTAAATCGGAAATAGTTATTTCTATTGCATCAAAAGTATGGATAGTAGGCATTATTGCAATGGTGATTTATGCTGGAGTTAGCTATATAAGATTATATATAAGAATAAGAGAAGCTGTGCAATACAAAGACAATATATGGTTGTGCGATAATGTTTCTTCGCCATTTATATTGGGATTAGTTCGTCCAAGAATTATTCTTCCGTCAAATATTAATGATAATGAAATGGTTCATATATTAGCTCATGAACAGTCGCACATAAAGCGACTCGACCACTTGTGGAAACCGTTGGGCTTTATTTTGCTTGCAATATATTGGTTTAATCCATTTATATGGGTGGCATACATTTTATTGTGTAAAGATATTGAAATGGCTTGTGATGAAAAGGTTGTCAAAGGAATGGATTTAGATGGACGAAAAGAGTATTCATCAGTTCTTTTTGAGTATAGTGTGTCAAGAAAGATGATTACAGCGTGTCCGTTAGCGTTTGGCGAAACGAGTGTTACTAGTAGAATAAAGTCGGTATTAAGTTATAAGAAACCTACATTTTGGGTGGTTTTGGTGGCTGTTATTGTATGTGCTGGTGTTGCAGTGACATTTTTGACTAATCCGAAGGCTGAGGATGCAGAGACAGATGGTACAAAAGGCAGTGTTGATGAAGAAAGCAACCAATATTATCAATACCCTAATGTGTCAGGAATGGAATATGTCGAAAAAGTGGAAGCGTGTAGGATTGAACAAAAAATATTGGATAAAATGACAACAGAAGAATTAGCACAGGCAGTTGCGGATTTTCCTTTACTTGATATGTATGTTCTTTCATCGTATACTTCTGGTGGAGATTTATTGTTAGTAATATGTGATGCATATGGAGAACTGCTAACTAGAAAAGATGCAGAAGAAGTACTTGTTGAAAAAGTTAAGATTTTGAAAGAGAAGTTTGGAAATCAAGTATTGGCTGTAACTGTTTTAGAGGATATCATTTATCAAGAATTTAGAAAAGGTGTAGATAGTGGAGAAATACTCAACGAATTGTTTGAAACAGAGAATATGACCTTCGAAAATGTCGATAATTACAGTTATTTTGATTACAAAGATAACCAACATGGTACATACAAATTAGTGGCAAAAATGGATTTTGCAGAAGAAGATTATAATGCCACTAAAGAAATAATCAAAAAAGAGCCAGGCAGATTGTTAGAAATGGAATGGAATGCAATCAAGGACGAGGTTCAAATGGAGGATTTTGACAGAGAGTTATTTGGTGAACTTACGGATTTTGTTGTATATGAAGATTGTAGTTCTATGACAGTTTCGAAAGTCGATACAGAAGAGGTGATATCAGAGGGTGAATATTATAAAATTGTAATGATGAATGATGATACAAATGAGATTTATGTTTATTATTATAATACAGCCATTGAAAAGTTGAATGAGGATGTTGGTGATTTACAAACATATGCAGATTTTTCTTATGAAACGGCTGTTGTTGGTTACAGTAGTGCTGATAAGTTTGTAGATGATGCGTTGAATTATGATGCAATTCATTGGTTTAGTTCACTTCAATTTCCAATTCAACGAGTGGATAGTACAGAGGAATTGGAAAATTTCAAGTATAAATATAAGGATGAATTTGAATTAGAGAGAAATTATTATGACTCTGCTCCAGACTTTGCCACAGTTGTAAAAAAATATGATGATTTATATTTTGAAAAAAATACTTTATTTATGATATATGTTTCAACTGATGAAATGAATAATGATCGCTATGTAAAAGAAGTGTATAATGATGGAAAAACATTTAGAGTTACTATTGGTAGTGAACTTGATATCGGTACGGGTGATAGTGCTTTATCAGGATATTTATTAATGGTAGAGGTTACAAAACAGTCGGTAGAGGAATGTGAAAATTTTTATGTATCTTATCATTAGATAAAAAAATGTGTATTATGAATTTATGAAAGGGCTGTGACTAAGTCACAGCCCTACACTATATATTATTATAAAATTAGTGATGGAATAATCTAATTCCTGTAAATGCCATAGCCATACCGTACTTATCGCAACATTCGATAACTGCGTCATCACGGATTGATCCGCCTGGCTCTGCAATCTATTTAACACCGCTCTTTTTAGCTCTTTCAATATTGTCGCTGAATGGGAAGAATGCGTCTGAACCAAGAGCAACATCTGTCATCTGGTCAAGCCAAGCTCTCTTTTCTTCAGCAGTAAATACTTCTGGTTTTGTCTTGAATACTTTCTGCCAAGCACCTTCTGCTAAAACATCCATGTATTCGTCGCCAATGTAATTGTCGATAGCATTGTCTCTGTCTGCACGACCGATTGTATCAACGAAGTCAAGGTTAAGAACCTTTGGACACTGACGAAGTAACCAGTTGTCAGCCTTCTGACCTGCAAGTCTTGTACAGTGAACTCTTGACTGCTGTCCAGCGCCGATACCTATTGCCTGACCACCCTTAGCGTAGCAAACTGAGTTTGACTGTGTATACTTAAGTGTGATAAGAGCGATGATAAGGTCGATTTTAGCTGAATCAGGAATTTCCTTGTTAGCTGTAACAACATTTGCTAAAAGGTCGTTGTTGATTGCAAGTTCATTTCTTCCCTGTTCAAATGTAACACCGAAAACATCCTTTGTTTCGATTGGTTCTGGCTTGTAACTTGGGTCGATTTCGATAATATTGTAGTTCCCTTTTTTCTTCTGCATAAGGATTTCTAAAGCTTCTGGCTCATATCCAGGAGCGATAACACCGTCAGAAACCTCTCTCTTAATAATCTTAGCTGTTGAAACGTCACATACATCTGAAAGTGCGATAAAGTCACCAAATGAAGACATTCTGTCAGCACCTCTTGCTCTAGCGTAAGCAGCAGCTAATGGAGATAATTCGCCTAAATCATCTACCCAGTAAATCTTTGCAAGTGTTTCATCAAGTGGAAGACCTACAGCAGCACCAGCTGGAGAAACATGCTTGAAAGAAGTAGCAGCTGGAAGACCTGTAGCTTCCTTTAATTCCTTTACTAACTGCCAGCCATTGAATGCATCAAGTAAGTTGATGTATCCTGGTCGACCACAAAGAATCTTGATTGGAAGGTCAGCACCGTTCTTCATAAAGATTCTAGATGGCTTCTGATTTGGGTTACAACCGTATTTTAATTCGAATTCGTTCATAATTTTATATCCTTTCGTGAAATTAGTTATTCTTGTTTACAATTCTTGTTTCGTATTTGCCTGTAGCAATATCAATGTATCTTACAAATAAAGAAACCTTGTTATCTTCATTTAAGTTTGTCCATAACATATTTGTGAATTCATCAATGTCATTTGGAATTTCAACCCACTTAGGTTCGCCTTCAAAACTTGGAAGCGGATTAGCATCATGCATATATGTGTGAATGAAATGTCCTTCACCATTTACTGGGTTTTCATATGTAAATGTATATCTGTTGTTTGCAGCTGGATTACCATTGTTGCTCTTTAAGATAGACATAGCGTAGTTAAATGTACCATCCTTAACCTGCATAATACCAGAAATTCTAGGTGTGCAGTTTGGTTCGTCTGGCTCAAACTGTCTGCTTCTTAAAGACTGTTCAAATGAAAGTCCGTTAGCAATGCCATCATAAATTGTATCTGTCTGATCACCGTTTGTTACGATTGTCATGTCATTAAGAACACGAACAGGAGCGTAAATGATAAGAGAAGGGTCAACTAATTTTGAAGGGTCAAATGCCTGTGTACGGATACCTTCGCCTTCCTCTACAAATACACGATTTCTGCTGTTTTCGCTTCTTCCCATAATGAAGTAGCCAGTTACAGCTGATTTGCCGTCAGCACTTTTTCCGATAACGATACCACGACCTGGGTAAGCGTTAGTGCTAAGTTCTGTTGCTAAATTTTTCATTTCCATGAATGAATCCTCCATTTCTTTAATTGATTAAATAACAAAAGCCGCACGCATAGACATAATGACTATGAAGTACATAGCTTTATGCCCAGGCGGTCGGCTAAAAATCAACGAAGTGATTGGTATACTTCATGTGGTTCATTCCACTTATCCGTCAGTCATATACCTCTTCTAGGATAGCATTTAATTGTTTTTTTTTCAAGAGTAAAATTATTATTGTATAATTAATATTTTTTTGATAGAATGAAAAAGTTATAATGTTTTAGCAAGGAGAAATAGAGATGAAAGCAAAAAAGATAAAGCAAAAAGACAACTTAGGTTCAGCTGTATTGGCTATAATTGTATTTGTAGGATTTATTATAGGACTATTATATTTTGGTATTAGTACCCAGATTAAATTGGCAAAAAGTATCAGTGTTGAAGAATTGTTGGATGGTAGAAGTGTAGAAGATAATGGTGTAAATGGCACTGTTAATCATGAATCAGTCGAATTTTTAGAATTGGAGCATAGACTTAATTATATTATCCCAACGGGAACGGATCACTATTATTTGATATTTAATGAGGATGGAAGTCGTTGTATTGCTTATAAAGGAAGTGGAAAATGGAATAGAGAGTTTGATGATGTTACTGGATTTACAGATTCAACCGTAAAAATTAAGGGAACTGTCAAAAAAATGCCATCAGAGGTTAAAACTTATTATAATCAAGCTATTTCAAAATTGAATGCTGAAGGTTTTTATTTTGATGCTGAACCATATTATATTGATTCTTCTGATGGTTTGAAGAGTATTGTTCAAATTATAACAGCGCTTGCAATTATTGGAGTGGTTATAATTGGTTTTTGTATTATCAAATTCAATATTAATAACACATTTTTAAAACGATTTGGTATGTTTTTATTAATTTTATTATTGGTATGTGTAATTTATTTATTTTTTAAGAGGTAAATTAAAGTCTTTTCATTGACAAAGAATAGAATTGTTGCTATTATTAATGGTGCGTTATACTAAATTTTGAAAGGAAGATAAGTTTATGAGAAAAACAGTATTTTCTGTATTAGTTGATAATACAGCAGGTGTACTCGATAGAATTGTAGGACTTTTCAGTAGAAGAGGTTACAACATAGATAGTTTAACAGTTGGTGAAACTGAAGACCCTAAGTTCTCAAGAATGACAATCGTTGTTAGAGGCGAAGATGATGATATTCTTGAACAGATTGAAAAGCAGATGGCTAAACTCGTTGATGTGAGAGATGTTACAGAACTTAAATCAGGCGAATCTGTTTGTAGAGAACTTATTTTGGTTAAGGTTGCTGTAAAACCAGAAGAAAGACATCAAGTAAGTGCTATTGCTGATATCTTTAGAGCAAAGATTGTAGATGTTGCAGTAGATTCACTTATGATCGAACTTACAGGTGATGAAGGAAAACTTAATGCGTTTCTTGCTTTGTTATCTGAATATGAGATTAAATCACTTGCAAGAACAGGTATTACAGGTTTATCAAGAGGATTATAGTACATAATTCGTTAATTATTGCTACAAAGGATATGTAACGACAGATACTGCCATACATAATTTTATGTGGCTTTAATCTGTGAATATGCAGAGTCATAAGGCGCTGATATTCACTATATACAAAAACAAAATTATTAATAAAAATGGAGGCTTATAAAAATGGCAAGAATTTTTTATCAGGAAGATTGTAACATTTCATTATTAGAAGGAAAGACAATCGCAGTTATCGGTTATGGTAGCCAGGGTCATGCTCATGCATTGAATGCAAAGGAGTCAGGCGCTAATGTTATCATCGGTTTATATGAAGGAAGCAAGTCATGGGCTAAAGCTGAAGCTCAGGGATTCGAAGTTTACACAGCTGCAGAAGCTGCAAAGAAGGCTGATATCATCATGATCCTTATCAATGATGAATTACAGGCTAAGATGTACAAAGAATCTATCGAGCCAAACCTTGAAGAAGGTAATATGTTAATGTTCGCTCATGGTTTTAATATTCACTTTAACCAGATTGTTCCACCAGCAAACGTTGACGTAACAATGGTTGCTCCAAAGGGACCTGGTCATACAGTAAGAAGCGAATACCAGGAAGGCAAGGGTGTTCCTTGTTTAGTAGCTGTTCATCAGGACGCTTCTGGTAAGGCTTTAGATAAGGCATTAGCTTACGCTGCAGCTATCGGTGGTGCAAGAGCTGGTGTTCTTGAAACAACATTCAGAACAGAAACAGAAACAGACCTTTTCGGTGAACAGGCAGTACTTTGCGGTGGTGTTTGTGCTCTTATGAAGGCTGGTTTCGAAACATTAGTAGAAGCTGGTTATGATGAAAGAAATGCATACTTTGAATGTATCCATGAAATGAAACTCATCGTTGACCTTATTTACCAGTCAGGTTTCGCTGGAATGAGATACTCAGTATCTAACACAGCTGAATACGGTGATTACATCACAGGACCAAAGATTATCACAGAAGAAACAAAGAAATCTATGAAGAAAAT
>JAGBHK010000020.1 GCA_017935565.1 Lachnospiraceae bacterium | reverse complement strand
GTGTTCCTTAACTCCGGGTGGTGTTTCAGGCCATTTCCCTTCTCGATATAGTTGAACACATTCTTTTTTAAACTCATAAGAGTATCTCATAAAAATAACCCTCCTTACTGGATTTTGTCCAGCAAAGAGGGTACATATCAAATCTTAATAGCCATTTTTACACTTACTCCTTTGATGTTATATACTGTTTAAACCTTTATTTACTTTAAAGCGCAACGCTTTAACGCAACAAAGTGTTTTTATTATACTACATCCTGGAAAAAAATGCAAGAAGAAAGACGAAAAAGAGGTATTTTTAAAATCGTTCGCACGTGATTTTAAAAATACCTCTTTTTCTGTCACTTACTCAGAAACACCATTCAATATCGGTGTTCCATCCTCTGCCCACAAAACCTTTCTAAGTCTTGCATGTCTACAAGGGTCTACTAATGGGTCACTTCCTTCAAATCCGCACTCTCCATCAAAACATTCCTGCGAGCGTGCATGATATACAAACACATAGTCGCCATTTTCATCTACAGTAAATGAATTGTGTCCCGGACCATATTCCTGATATAAATCTTCAGATGTTAAAAGCGGTTTATCACTCTTAGTCCATGATGAAATGTCCATCAAATCCGCATCTGCATCCGCAGTTAAAAGTCCTACACAATATTCTGGTCCCGTACCTGCTGCCGAATAACAAACAAATACTTTTCCGTCGTGCTTTAACACCGAAGGTCCTTCACATACTGCATAACGCACCTTTTCCCAATAATATTCAGGTTTTGTTAATAACATTGGTTCACTAGTCAATTTCCATGGCTCATCTGGATTAATCGTAGCCATATATAAATTTGAATCACCAGGTTTTTGTGCCCATATTACATAATGCTTGCCGTTGTTTTCAAAATATGTCATATCAAGGGAGAAGAATGAAAATGAAAAACTATCACCTTCCATACCTTCAAACATCCCTTTGTATGTCCAATTTCCTGTGTATGGGTCGTCCGAATCGCAGACAAGAACCTGACATCTTACATCGAAAACATTGTCACGGCTTGCGCTTCCCGCAAAATATACATACCATTTGCCACCAATATAATGCAACTCAGGAGCCCAAATATAACTAAACACTGAATCTTCTTCACTCTCATCCCAAATGCAGATTTCTTCAGCATCTGATAAACCTTCCAATGTGGTCGCTCTACGCAAAATCACTCTGTCGTAACCTTCCTTATCATTGCCACCTCGTCTAGGATAAGAGGCTGTAAAATAATAATAGCCATCATTGCCTTTAATAATATACGGATCAGCACGTTCCTCAATCAATGGATTCTCATATTCTGATTCACTATAATTTTTATCCGCCTGTTCAACAAGGTCGTATTCTGCCTTTATTTCATTGGCGGTCAACGCCTTATCATAAACCTTTACATCCTTAATAAAGCCCACATATGTTGGGTCATTGTAAGATGATTTACCAATATATGAAACCAAATCTTCGCCGTAATCACTGATAGTTCTCTTTATATCAACACTTCCAACGAGTTCACCATTGTAATATGCAGTAATATTTTCTTCTGTGATAACCGTAACATAATGTGCCCAACCAATACTTGTTGAAGGACCTGTAACTTTCGCATTCTTACTTGGCGAAATACCCACTTCAGTATTGTACGGCGCCGATGCGCTTACACTACTTGTCATAACTGACTTCATAACACCTGAAGGATTACAAGGATTAAACAACCAATAATTCTGTGGCAAATCTTCCGTCGAACCGATAAACATCGCACTGTAATTTCCTGCTCCTGTGTAATTATTAAGCCACATAGAAATTGTCAATGTGTTTTCGCCATCAAACATTCCCTTTGGCAATTCAACATAACCACCATCTTCAATAAACAGAACGTTGTCCTCAATCTCGTACTTACCTTTGATTGTTCCATTATTATTCTGGCCCGACTTATCTACAATGGTATTATTTTTAGCCTCGTCCAAGGTCATATCATAATGTAGCATTAGCCCTACAGGCTCGTCCTTTTTATCAGTTTCATTTTCTTTCTTATCGTCTTTATCGCTCTTTTTTGCTTCGGTTGTAGTTTCCTCTTCTGTCTTCGAGTCATTACCGCAAGCGCTAAATGACATAACGCAAAGAGTGATAAGCATAAGAATACTTAATAATCTTTTCTTCATGGTTTACCTCTTTTCTATTTTATTCAACTTCGTATACCTATGAATAAATTTTACCATAAATAAAGCTTTTATAAAAGTTATTTTTCATTGCAACTTCCTTTTTTAAGTTGTATAATAAACTTCGTTAATCAAACTATATGAACGGAGTGTAATTATGAACGTATCCCTTGAAAAAGACTATTATTTAAGAATTTCAGATTTTGACCGTTTTGGAAGACTTAAAGCATCTTCCATCCTTGACATATTTCAAGACATTGCTGCCAGCCATGCAAACGACATTGGTATAGGCTTCGAGGCAATGATTGCGAATAAAACTATTTGGGTTTTAACTAAAGTTAAGTTTGAAGTATTGAAGAACCCTAAATTATATGAAACTGTTCATGTAAAAACCTGGCCTTTAAAACCTGGAAAAATATGTTTCCAAAGAGAATACTACATTGAAGACTTGGAAGGAAATCCTGTTGTAAAGGGAACTTCTGAATGGGTTGTAATTCATAGTGAGAAGAGAAGAATGGTTGCTGCCGGCGACATTTTTCCTATAAAAGAAGGCTTCTTGACAGATGTTATGTTTGAAGAAAAGTTAAAGAAAATTCCTGACTTCGAGTCAACAAACGAACCTTATTGCTTCAAAACTACATTTTCAGATTGCGATATAAATGGACATGTTAATAATACAAAATATGCTAACTACGTATTTGATGCTTTAGATTTTAAAGAACCGGTTAATATAAAAACATTTCAGATTGATTATAGCCACGAAGTTGTGTCTGGAACTGATTTACATATTCATTTTGAAAATGAGAATGGTATTGTAAATGCCAAAGGCACTGATGACAATGGCGATAAGAAATTTGCTTGTCATATAGAATTATTTAAATAATGTATATGAAATAAACAAAAATTCGCCCGTAAATTCTCAAAGATTTTACGGGCGAAAACTTATTTTTCGTACTCTTCAATTACTTTCTTATAAAAGTCCACGCCCATTGGAAGTGTACCTTTATTAATGTTTTCATTTAAGCCATGTACGCTTTTATACTGCTGTTTATTGATATACAATGGTGCAAATCTCACGCAATTCTCACATACATCTTTGTAATATTTACTATCAGTTCCACCAGTCATTGTGTATGGTGTAACACCAACACCAGGATATATCTCATTAACTGTTTTCTCAATAATTCTAAATGCTTCACCTTTATAATCCACAACTGGGCACGGATAATCCTTGTATATTACCTCTGTGTCTAAATCGTATTTCTTTGCAATTTCACTGATAACCTTTATACTTTCATCCGTCCCCTGATGATGTATAAATCGCATATTTCCAGTAACGTAAGCTTCCTGTGGCAATACATTTAATCCGTCCGAACCTGCTGCCGTTGTAAATGCTAATGTAGTTCTTATCATTGCACCAGCTTCAGAACTAATGCTTGGAAGCAATTTTAATAGAAGCGGTTTAAACAACCACATATTAGCAAATATAACCTTCATTCCAAAGTTCATATTTGGCGCCATTCGATTAAACATTTCACAAACTGTAGGTGTAAGTTGTACTTTAAATGGATTTTTGCTGTCAGCCTGTGTCATAAATTTGCCAAGTCTAACAAGTGGCGTGTTCTTTTTTGGTGCGCTTGCATGTCCACCATTACTCTTGGCAATGAATTTCACATCACCATAACCTTTCTCGACAACACCAATCATGGCATAAATTCCATTTACACCACCTACTGGCTCGTCGATAATCATGCCGCCTTCATCTAAAAGCAATTCTATTTTTACTCCATTATCCTGAAGATATTTAGCAATAGCAGGAGCACCTGGTCCGCTCCATTCCTCCGTACATCCACTGGCAATGTACACGTCACCCTTAGGTTCAAAACCTTTTTCTATCAATTCTTCCACTGCCTGTAAAATACAACTAAGGCTAGCCTTTGTATCAACTGCGCCTCTGCCCCAAATATTTCCGTCATCATCAATGTCGCCGCTAAAAGGTTCATGCTTCCACTCTCCCGTGGCTTCAACTACATCATGATGGCTCATAAGCATAATCGGCTTACCTTCGCCATTTCCAGCCCATTTAAAAAGCAGGCTTCCATCAAAAACATGTTTTTCACAAACTCTGTGAATATTTGGATATAATTCTTCCAAAACATTATGAAAACCATAAAATTTTGACCTATCATCATCAAATCTAGATGAAACTGTTTCAACCTGCAACAGTTTCGACAGTTTTTCTCCATATTCATCCGCACGCTTAGAATTATCCATAATAATCTTCGCATTAAGCGCAGATGTAGGTTTTAACATTATTGCCCTAATAAGCACTACGGCTATTAATATCAATACTGCCCCCAAACCTAGTAAAAACACCTTCATCCTAAGCCTTCCTTTATAACTTATTCTTCTTAAACAATACAAATCCAATAAGCAATGCCAAGCCACCACTTGGTAACAAAAGCACGCTTGTTTGGCTAATCATTGATGGCACAAATACACATAAAAGTGTCATCAAAAGTAATGGTATCGCTGCAATCTTTGGACTCTTTGCAAAATATTTAAGCCCCAATGCACCAAAGAGCGCTGGCACTACATTTGAAAATGCAGGCGTAAGAGTTTCACTGTTTAACACAGGTTGCAATGGTACCAATAAAATTACACCCACAACCACCACAAGAGTAGTCACAATAGCACTTGTTGCAACGCTTATTGTAGACACTATTTCATGCTCAACAGTTCCCGCCTCAGTTTTTGCAATATCTTTTGAATTCATTACGCAAGGAATCTTCATATTTGTAACATTTCCTGTTAAAAATGAAAGATAACTACCACCCACACCTAACATTGGCGCGTAAACTATAAATTCAACTATCGCAACTGGAATATAGATTATCCCAACTTTTGCAAAGCCACTTAAAAATCCCTTTACATCAACAGATACACCATTTACTGCACCATAAATAAATGGCACAGACAACAATAAAATAACTGACAAAATCAACATTATTCTACCAATTCTATGGAGACCGTTATTAAATTCTTCAAAAAACTTTTCTCTATCTTCCATAACGAACCTCCTATACCACCATCTGAATTAACACTGCTGCTGCCATTGCAATGAGCATACTGGCTGCAAGACTGAAATTCTCAAGCACTTTCATATTTTTCTTTTGAATTAAAAATTCAAAAACACCCATACAAGCAGCCGCAATAATAGCCACTATTAAAGGCATAATATCTGAACCTTCTCTTGGAATCGCTTTTCCAACATAAGAACCAATGTATGCAGCGCAAAGGCCAACAAACATAGCAGTTGTAGCGTGTGCTCCAAAAGATGGCTTACTTTCTTTCTTATCTTCTGCCACCTCTGCTTTTGGTTTCTTGCTAAGTTTTCCCATGTATTTTTTAAGGAAAAATATACAGCAGAAAACGCCACCCAAAATTCCTACCGTCATAACAAGTGAAATAGTCACAAAAGCTTCCTGAGTGAGTTCCGAAACCACTAAACCTGATAACCCTAGACTTCCAGCTGCAATTTCAGCCACATTTAATTCATACTGCAATGCCCCTATTACAGACAATCTCAACCACGAGAAAGGTACTCCTAATGTTCCACTTAAAGCGATAACTCCAAGCAGTATACTTATGGAAGGTAGCAATGTAAATGTAGCACTAGAAATAATGGTCTTTTTTAAAACCTTTTTGTCCATTCCAAGTTTTATGCCTGCCTTATAGCTTTTCACTAAAAAAACAACGCACATCACAACAATAAAAGATAATATCAATGCCACAACCAAATAAAAGTATCCCCCATTGACACTCTTTGAATATTCATTCACTTTTAATCACACTCCTATCTTATGCCAACATTGCTTCATATTCATTTACTGGCAATGGTTTAGAAAAATAATATCCCTGAATATCATTACATTCAATTTCTCTTAAAAAGTCTAACTGAACCTTTGTTTCAACACCTTCTGCTGTAATGAGAAGGCCTAAATTTCTAGCAAGCCCAACTATATGAACAAGCAATGTTTCACCCTTCTTATCACCAATATAATCAATAAGACTCTTATCCAATTTCAATACATCGAAATGAAGTTCATTAAGTGTAGCAAGTGATGAGTAACCATTTCCAAAGTCGTCCAAAAGAAGTGTAAATCCCTCTTTGTGGAACTCATCAACTAACTTGTGTATATCTTCATTTTCAATGGTTGCACTTTCAGTAATCTCTAGTTGCAAATACTCAACACTGATTCCATAAGAATCCACAATCTGTCTGTATCTTTTTGCAACATTTTCATAGTATAAACTAGCTCTGGAAATATTTACCGATACAGGTAAAATTCTTCTACCTTCATCCAACCACTTCTTCTGTCTTCTGCAAACTTCGTCGAATACATATTCATCCAAAGTAGCTATCATACCGTTTTTCTCAAAGAGCGGAATGAATTTTCCTGGTGGAATAAGTGAGCCATCGTTTGCTCTCCATCGTACCAGTGCTTCAGCACTTACAACATGAGGGTTCTTTGCGTCATATTTTGGCTGATACCAAACCTCAAATCTTCTATCCTTAATAGCTCCTTCGAAACCGTCCTCCAGTTTCTTAAGTTCGATTCTATCGCGATAATCACCATCTTCATAGAAACAGAAATTCTTTTTATGATTTCCTTTCACAATATGTTTAGCCTGATTTGCATAACCATATGCGCTTTCAATACTAACATTATTATCAATGGCATACACACCAAAATAAGGCATAACCTTAGGTATACCTAACAAATCTTCTTCATTTAATATTTCTTTTGTAATCTTTGCAAAACGTTCTTTTAAAACTTCTTTATCATCCTCGGACATAAACATAATATATCTGTCCGCATTTACTCTTGCATGACTCTCTAAAAGTTTTAAATTTCTCTTTAAAACCTTCCATATTCTCTTAAGTAAGTCATCACCAGTCTTTACACCACAAATATTGTTAATAATTCTAAACTCATCAATATCCATAGCCACAATAAAACCACTTCTATCCTTTTTAGCATTCATATTATGCAAAAAGTATGCGTAATTATTGCCTCCTGTAACCTTATCAGAATAAGCCAGTTCAATAACCTTTCGACTCTGTCTTACATACGAAACTATTGTAAATACAGTAGCAACAACCAAAATCACTACAATGATTATCAAAAAGTTCTCCAAATGCTTCCATACATTTCCAACTCTATCTTGCAATACATTTTCAGGTAAAAGCGTAACAACATAGCATTTCTTATCACCAAGTTTAATATCCATAGGTGCAAAATACATATGGGTATTTTCTTCGCCTTTTAATACTATCTCTGTAATATCGCCTTCTTTTAGTTCTTCTCTTACCTTTTCAACTAAATCTTCATCACTAGTTATAGATGCAATATAATCAAACATATCCATCTTATTGCCCATAGCATTGATACCTATCTCTGCAAATATCTCGCCATCCTTGGTCACAAGCAATGAAGAACCAGCTCCCTCAAAAGAACTTACATTCAACATTTGAGAAAACTTCACTGTTCTATACGCAGCAAATAAAGCTCCTTCAATATATCCCTCTTTGGAATAAACTGGAACCGTAAGAACATTAATAGATTCTGAATGTCCGATAACATCTCCTATTACGCCTGTTATGGTAGTTTTACCATTCATAGCATCTTTAAAATAACTTTCGTCCTTAAAATTAGCAATTTTACCATCAGTTGTGAGAACTTGTCCCTCGCTGTCAATATAGCCCATTCTCTTAAACTCAAAATAATCCACATAAGATTTTAAGTGTTCTACAACTTCTGTATTATCCTTATATGAATTTGTTAAATCTTTAGAATATCCCTGAAGAAAATTAAGTTTCAACTTAATATCCTTCTCTACAATTTTTTTGTTCTGTTCTGCAACATCCTTCAAAGTCTCCTGAATCTGTTCATTAAGAGCCCCTGAAACCTTTTTAATGCAACTAAATAGTGCAATTAACGCAAATATCGCCAAAACACCTAACACCAAAAAGCGATGTATTCTAAGTTTCACCTTTTGCATAATATATACCACTTCCATTATAAAATTAATCACTAAACATATATAATAAATTGTAATAAAAAATTTAAAAAAAATCAAGATTTATGTTATAATAATTTCATTAATAAATTAAGGAGATTCAACATTTTATGAAATTAAATTATAAGAGAACGATTCTTATTGGTCTTGCATTTTTGTCCATCTCCTCTGTATGGCAAATGTACGACAATATTATCCCTTTAATTCTCAATAACACCTTTGAAATGAAAGAAACTGCCACAGGTGTAATTATGGCTTTAGACAATATCTTAGCACTATTTTTACTTCCATTTTTTGGAACTTTGTCAGATAAGGTCAATACACCTATCGGAAAGCGAATGCCTTTTATTCTCATTGGTACGACGGTTTCTGCAACCGCTTTAGCTCTACTTCCTTTTGCTGAAGCTAAAGAAAACCTTCTTTTATTTGTTATTATATTATTTGTGCTTTTGTTAGCTTTAGGTTTTTATCGTTCACCTGCCATTGCTTTAATGCCAGACCTTACCGAAAAACCACTGCGAAGCAAAGGAAATGCAATAATAAACCTTATGGGTGCTGTCGGTGGTTTATATGCACTTATTATGATTAAGGTATTAGGTGGTAAGTCAACATACTATCCACTATTCCTTTCCATCGCGATTTTTATGTTAGTATGTATTGCAATATTATTTTTCACAATCAAGGAAAATAAATTGCGTGCCGAAATGCCAGTGGAAGACGACGTTCAAGTTGATAACAATTCTCCTGACAATTCAAAGAAAAAATTGCCAAAGGATGTTAAAAAGAGCCTTATATTTATATTGTTATCAGTGTTTTTGTGGTTCTTTGCATACAATGCATTAACTTCGACATTTTCAAGATATGCAACTAAAGTTTGGGCAATGGAAGGCGGCGGATATGCAGATTGCCTTATGATTGCAATGGTTTCAGCCATCATCAGTTACATTCCTATCGGTATAATTGCAAGTAAAATCGGCCGAAAGAAAACTATAATGATAGGTATCGCATTGATTACAATTTCATACCTTTGTGTAGGACTTTATTCAGAGTACCATTTTTCAATTATTATCTTCTTCTGCATTATTGGATATGCCTGGGCTTCCATCGGTGTAAACTCATTGCCAATGGTGGTTGATATCTGTAGCGCAGGAGACATTGGAAAATACACCGGTTACTACTACACCTTCTCAATGGCGGCGCAGGTTATTACACCAATTTTTTCCGGATTTTTAATTGAGAAAATAAATTATAGAATACTTCTTCCGTATGCAGTTGTATTCTCAACTCTTTCATTTATAACAATGAGCATGGTAAAACACGGCGATTCTAAGCCACAGGCTAAAAAGAGCGCCCTTGAAAATTTTGATATAGAAGATTAGGATTGGTGAATTATATGATATATTTTTTATTAGCATTAATTATTTTAGTAGCACTATACATTTTCTTGATATTTCCAAGAACCTTTAAAAAGCCTTCAAGAGCGCATTTGATGAATCATTATTACGCACATCGTGGCTTATTTGACAACGAATCTGACGCGCCTGAAAATTCATTGCCAGCCTTCAGATTAGCAGTTGAAAATGGTTACGGAATCGAACTTGACGTTCAGTTAAGTAAAGACAAGATTCCTGTGGTTTTCCACGACGACACTTTAAAAAGGATGTGTGATGTAGAGGGACATGTTTGGGATTACACTTTAGAAGAATTAAAGAAATTCAAGTTAAAGAATAGCAATGAAAGTATTCCTACATTTGAAGAGGCATTAAATGTAATTGGCGGTAAAACTCCAATTATTGTCGAATATAAATTGGATGTTGTTCAAACTGAAGTTTGCAGATTAAGCAATGAACTTTTGAAAAATTACAATGGCCCTTATTGCATCGAATCATTTCATCCATTGGCGCTTCTTTGGTACAAAAAGAACCGTCCTGATGTAGTTAGAGGACAGCTTTCAAAACAGTTTTGGCGTTATAAAGAAGACAGAAATTTCCCTTACTTAATTATGTCTTTCCTCTTATCAAATGTAGCTACCAGACCTGATTTTATCGCTTACAAACACAGTGATGCATCAAATATTTCCAGAAAACTTTGTAAACTTTTTGGTGGCTTAAGCGTAGCTTGGACTATCAGAAGTGCCGAAGACTTTGAAAAAGCAAAAGATAAATTTGATTTATTTATATTTGATAGTTGTAGATTGTAATAGAACAAAGAATTTCGCTTGCGAAATTCTCGCGCCGAGCGCGGTCACATTTGCGACATATTTCCATTCGCGCGAGTGCGCATCCTCGCGGAGCATTTTTTGCTATATAAGGAAGTTCGAAGAACTTTCTTATATAGCAAAGAAATCCGCACGACTTTAAATCGTGCGGATTTTTTTTACATTATAAATCTAAGTATACCTCTAATAGATTCGTATTTCACTCTTTTCACATCTTCAAGATACTCTCCATCCGTATGCAATGCCATTGGCTTCGACAATATGATTTCTCCATTTTCCGTGTCAAAAACATTGAAACATTTTAAGTTTTCATGCTTTTTCATCATAAGCAACGGAAGCCTAATAAACGCTCCTAACTTACTCACTCCAAAACAACTGCAAATAGACAACTTTCCATCTGTAGCTGTTGCTTTTGGCGCCATAGGTACACCGCCACCTTCAGCATAAAAATTCATCGCTGCTAAGAATACTAATTTTTTATACTTTTCATCATCCTTGCCCTCAAATCTGCATTTAGAATCTGCGCATTTCATAGTAAATAAAGATTGTACTGTAATTATAATGTATGTAAATTTTCCTAAATGAAATTTATTCAAGGTCTTTTTAAGGTTAGATGTTGCAACTTTTTTACACACCAGTGCGTCCATCCCAACACCTGAACTTATAGCAAATAATTTAGTCTTTTTTTCTTCCCCATATGTAACTTTTCCAAGGTCAATTCTAAAATCTCCTTCACTTTTTAAAATGCGTTCCAAGTGTTCACTTGTAGTACCTTTCAAAAGCCCCATACCTCGCGCAAAATCATTGCCTGAGCCCGTTGGAATAATACCTAAACGCACCTTATCAAAATCTGTTATTCCATTGACAACCTCATTGATTGTACCGTCACCGCCTACAACAACTATGGTTACTTCTCCTTCATTTTGTTCACACAAATCTTTCGTAATTCTAGTGGCGTGTCCCACACTTTCAGTTACATATGCATTATATTCTACATTCTTTTCCTCAAGAATCTCTCTAACTTTTTGCCCTACGAGTTTTCCATTTCCACTGCTAGACCTTTCGTTAATAATTAAATTTATCATACCATCTCTCCGTATATATTATAACATTAATATTTTAAAGAAGTATTTATCTGTGACCGATTTTTGATTGTTTTTTTCTATAATGTAAGGGCATTTAGGAGATTATGTAATTTTGCAATCAATGAAAGATAATAAATGTAACTTCGTATACACACTGTTCGAGTAAGCAAAGCTTACGAGTTTGTGTATGCGAAGTTTAATATCATTATTATCTTTCATTGATTAGCAAAATAATAATCTTCTAATAGCACATACATTATAGAAAAAAACAATTAAAAAATCGGTCATATATAAATACTAT
This sequence comes from Lachnospiraceae bacterium, assembly GCA_017935565.1. GTDB lineage: Bacteria > Bacillota > Clostridia > Lachnospirales > Lachnospiraceae > SVEL01. Next base: position 21,261 of record JAGBHK010000020.1, on the reverse strand, counting down.
ATTTATTATAACATATATCTCTTGATTTTTTAAATACAAGTTTTATAATATTATAGGTTTACATATATTACAAATTTCACGGGAGAATAGTGATGTTATTTTCAAATAAAGATTTAAAAAAGTTAATTATTCCCTTAATTATAGAGCAAACGCTTGCTGTTTTAGTTGGGCTTATTGATGTTTTGATGGTATCAGTTTTAGGCGAAGCCGCAATGTCCGGTGTTTCACTAGTAAATACCATAAACATCTTGTTAATCGTAACCTTTAGCGCATTGGCAACAGGTGGAGCTGTCGTAGCCTCGCAATATCTGGGCCACAAAAATCATACAGCCTGCAATATTGTTGCAAACCAATTAATGTTAATGGTCATAGTTGTTTCTGTCACAATTATGGGAGTTGCCCTACTATTTAACAAGCCTATACTAAATCTATTAATAGGCCAAGTTGACGCCGATGTTATGGGACACGCTAAAACATATTTTATTATCACGGCATTGTCGTTTCCTTTTTTAGGCATTTACAATGGTGGAGCCGCGCTTTTTAGAGCTATGGGAAACTCTTCTATATCAATGAAAGTTTCACTTATTATGAACGCTATAAATATCATTGGCAACGCAGTATTAATTTATGGTTTAAAAATGGGTGTCGAAGGCATTGCAATACCTACTCTTGTTTCAAGGTTTGTGGCTGCATTTATTATCTTGATTCTTATTAGAAATCAAGATAATTTGATTCATATTGATAAATATTTTAGATTTGGTTTTCACAAGGATACAATGAAGAAAATCTTGCGAATTGGTGTGCCAAACGGCCTTGAAAGTGCAATGTTTCAGTTGGGAAAAATCATAGTTCAAGTTTTTATTTCTGGACTTCCAACCGCACACATTGCCGCACATTCCATTGTAACCACGGTGGTTGAATTACCTTGTATTCCAGGTCAGGCGCTTTCCTTGGCAATGGTTACCGTTGTAGGTCAATGCGTAGGCGCAAACGACTATGAAAGCGCAAAATATAATGTTCGAAAATTAATGAAGATTGCCTATGGCGCAATGATTAGCACTAACTTAGTCTGCCTTATTTTTGCAAAGAATATTGTTGGAATTTTCAACAATGTATCGGCTGAAGCCACAAATCTTGCTGTATTAATTATTATAATGCACAGTTTTGCCGCTATGACCATTTGGCCTGCATCCTTTGTATTTCCAAGTGCCTTACGTGCGGCAGGGGATGTTAAACACCCTATGATTGTATCCATATTGTCAATGTGGTTCTGCAGAATTTTACTTAGTTTCATCTTAGTTGAAGTAATAAAAGTAGGGCTTGTGGGCGTATGGATTTCGATGTTTGTTGATTGGAGCGTTAGAGTTGTTTTCTTCATTATTAGATACAGAAGTGAAAAATGGATGTTATACAAATTAACCGGCTAACCTTACGGCTAGCCGGCCTTTTTTAACTTTCAATAATTTCTTTTACTGTCCAGTTTCTTTCAATAATATCAACCATCTGCGCACCACAATATTCACAATGCCCAAGCGTCATATCTGACACCGCACCGCCACAATGAGGACAAACCGCCGATATCTTGCTATTATCTGCATACTTTGATAGTGCCAATGCATACACATACTTGAAATCATATCTCTTCTGCTGTTTTACAGACTTTTCAATATATTCAGCCGATGCCTGCATTGTAATAACACTTTCATACTTATGCTTTTTGTAATCTCTAATTACAACTTTATGAATCTTTACTGAATCCTTCCCACTTAAGTGTTTCTTCAACTCTCCACGTATATGATTTTTAGCAACATCCACATTAAAATCAGGAAAATCCTTTTTTATAATAGGCAATACTACTGCATCCATACCTGCCAATGATTTTGGCGTCTGTTGAGCCTCAAGTTCACTTTGCTTAAAACCATCCATCAATGAATCCGTTCCAAATGCCATCTGTGAAAACTCTCTTACTTTTCTTTTAACTTTGTACACTGCAGTGCTTATCGCCACAACTAGGATAATAACTCCTGCAAGAAAAAACAATCCACCAAAATTTCCCATGATTAACTCCATTCTAATTACACAATACTGAAATCAATGTAAGAAGCGCTATGCCAAGAATAATTGCAATTGCAACTTTGTAAGGAGAAATAGGTGACTTTCCTCCAACTTTTCCTGTTTGCCCATTTACATAAAATTGATATACTTTTCCATTATACTTAAATGATGAAATCCATACTGGAAGCATCAAATATTTGTATGTAACATTATCAAATGTTGTCTTCATATTAAGACTTCTAACATCATCAGCGTGATTTTCTGCTTTTACCTTAGAACGTATCGCTGAACGCAATTTTGTTCTAATATATTCTTTAGCCTTTTCCCATGCAGATTTAGGTCCAACAGAGTATCTTTCTGACACAAATCCTGCCACGTATTCAGGCTTATATTCGATACTATTACTTGTATCAAATGGTTCTATTTTTCTAATATAGTATTCCTGATGTCTATCAGTACCGATTACAAGCTGGTCATTAATGAATTGCTTGTGTGTACCTGCAGTTCTATACCAATCCGTAACGGTCGTTGTGTTTCCATTACTACTTCTTACTGTTCTTCTGATTCCATATTCAGCAGTATACTGCGAAAATGTATCCGAATCAAATGTCCAATATGGCAAATAAACTCCATTAAATGCCTCTGGTTTCGCATTTTTCTTCGCCTCATTTGGACAGAACAATTTGCCCTTGAGCCAACTGCTAAATCTTTCGCCACAAGATTTTTTCTCTATCTTAAATGGTATTACTCCATTTGGCGCCAATGTATTTTTAGCCGCAGCTTCCATTACCTGATTCGAGCCACAAAATGGACATTCACCAGATGTCTGCAATGCATCATAAATTGCCTCGCCACCACAAAATTTACAAAGTATTGTTTTTTTCTCTACGCCCCAGTTGCAATTACCACTATTTTCATCTTCAATCTTAGAAAAGTCCTGTTCTTCTGCCAGTTTAACCTCAACCTCTTCTACAACCTCTTCTTTATGTCCACAATATGGACAAAGAAGTCCGCCTGTCTTTGGGTCGAAACTCATAACACCATCACAATTCGGACATTTCTTGTCAGTTTCCTTAAGTGTTTCTACAACTGTACTTTCATCAAAATATTCGTTACTCATTCTATCCCTCATTTATTCATAGAAAGGCCCAAACGAAATTCATTTGAGCCTTTCATTGATTAATCTTTGTTTATTGTTTTATTTTGCATCGTTTTCGTCAAAGATATCTCCACATTCTGGACAGAATTTAGGTGGATTCTTTGGATCCGCTGGTACCCAACCGCACTTATCACATACATATGTTGGAGCATCAGCTGGTTTCTTAGCGCCACAGTTTGGACAGAACTTACCTGTATTTGTTGCACCACATGAACAAGCCCAACCTGCGATAGGTTCTGGTTTACCCTTACCACATTCCATACAGAATCTTCCTGTACCTACTGCACCACATACACATGTCCATGAATCTGCTGTTGCCTGACTAGCTGGTGCCATAGTTGGCTGCGCTGCCTGAGCCTGCTGCATAGCCATCTGCTGCTGTTGCATTTTATTCTGCTGATCCATCTGGAATAAGTTGTTTGAATTCATTCCGCCTGCCATCTGTGCCATATTCATTCCCATAAAGCCCATCATAGCACCATTTTCATTAGATGCTGCAGCTTCCATAGCTCTTGCCTGTGAACCAACAAGTGTAGCTGCTGCCATACCAGGATCACGAAGAACAGCTGTCTGCTGATAGCTCTTGATCATATCTTCGTCTTCTTTTGGTACAGAAACCGAATTAAATGCAACTTTTACAAGTTCAATACCCTTTCTTGCACCCCATTCTTCTGTAAGTGCTGTTCTAAGAGCATTACCAATCTCTATATTCTTACCTACTAACTGATTTGGACGAACTTCCATATTTGAAATTTCTGCAAGGGCAGGTCCTAATCCGTTAAGAAGGTCTGCTCTAAGTGTCTCAGCAAGTTCATCTTTCATGTAACTAGATTCAACGTTACCAGCAATATTTGTATAGAATAAAACTGGGTTAACAATCTTGTATGTATAAATACCATTACAACGAACAGATACGTCAACATCAAGACCAATTCTGCTATCAACTACTCTAAAAGGAATAGGTGTAGCTGTACCGAATTTATTATCAACGATATCCTTGATATTAATGTAATAAACTCTCTGATCCTGAGCTGTTTCACCACCAAATGTAAAACGCTTTCCTACCTGCTTAACTGTATCTAAGATACTTGTTCCAAGTTTACCAGCGAAAATACTTGGTTCTGTTGATGAGTTATATGTAAATGCACCAGGTTCAGCACAAACTTCAACTACCTTACCATTTTCAACGATAAGCATACACTGACCATCTGCTACAGCAACAACGCTACCATTAGAAATAACATTGTCATGTGATTTTACATTCGCTCCATTCTGTGTTCTCTTCTGTCCCCTTACCATTAACACATCATTGTCAATAGAATCACATGTGAAGTACTCCTTCCACTGATCAGATAAAGAACCTTTTGCAATATCAAATGCTAATTTAATAAGTCCCATAGTTATAATCTCCTTTTCATTAAACATTATGCCTATTCTTAAATATGAAAACAGACACAAGATTATTATACCATACTAAAGTGAGATTTTGCAATATTTTTCGACAGTTTTCTAGTTTTTGGAGTGTAGGTTGTAGTCTTTGTGATTGTGGAGGGCAGGGGCTCCTTCTTTTTCTCCTCTCTGCCCTCCTCTTTCGTTTTTAAGGGTAGTAGTTCTCTTTCTTTTTCCCCTCTACCCTCCTCTTTCGGTTTTCAGGGTAGTAGTTCTCTTTCTTTCTCCTCTCTACCCTCCGACACTCTCCACCTAGGGTAGTGGCACTATCTTTTTAATTCCACTACCCTCCTTTTTCGTTTTTCAGGGTAGTGGTACCATCTTTTCTCCCCCACTACCCTCCTCTTTCGTTTTTCAGGGTAGTAGTTCTCTTTCTTTTTCCCCTCTACCCTCCGACACTCTCCACCTAGGGTAGTGGCACTATCTTTTTAATTCCTCTGCCCTCCTCTTTCGTTTTTAAGGGTAGTAGTTCTCTTTCTTTCTCCGCTCTACCCTCCTCTTTTACTTTTAAGGGCAATAGCACCACCTTTCTCCCTCTCTACCCTCCGCAAAGCATCACCTGTACACCACACTTCAAATCAATCCTTCACTCCTCAAATCAATCCTCAAATATCTTGCTAATCCCCCAAAAACTATGCTATACTATAAAGACGACTTTAAATAGCAACTTATAAAGAAAGGTAAAACAAATATGTACATTATCGCTGGACTTGGAAATCCTTCATCAAAATACGAACACACTCGTCATAATGTAGGATTTGACGCAATAGATTATATAGCAGACAAACATGGAATAAAGGTTGATATTGCAAAGCACAAAGCACTTTGCGGCGCCGGAATCATTGGAGGTCACAAAGTAGTTTTGATAAAACCGCAGACATTTATGAATTTGAGCGGTGAGGCTATTGCTGCTATCTGCAATTTTTATAAAATTGATACTGAAGAAGAACTGATTGTCATTTACGATGATATAAGTTTAGATGTTGGACGCTTAAGACTTCGCGCAAAAGGAAGTGCAGGCGGACACAATGGAATTAAAAGCATTATAAACCTTATTGGTTCCGATAAATTTAAGAGAATTAAAACAGGTGTTGGAGATAAGCCGGCACAGTACGATTTAGCAGACTATGTGCTCGGACATTTTTCACCTGCAGAAAGAAAAATAATTAACGAAACTTTTGAGAAAGTAGACGAGGCCGTCGAATGCATTATTAGTGAGGGAATGGACCGTGCAATGTGTAAATTCAATTAACCAACAATTAAATAATTTAAAAGAAATTGAATTAATCAAAGATAGTTTTAAAAATAGTTTTGCAAACATTCAAGTTACAGGGCTTGTTGATACAGGCCTTGTTAATTTTATGAGCGATGTAGGAAGCACATTTAAAAACAAAATAATCATTACTTTTAGTTCTATGAGAGCTCGTGAAATTTATGATGATATGAAGTTTTTTGCAAACAATTCGATTCTTTATCCTGCAAAGGACTTTATTTTTTACAGTGCCGATGTCAATGGTTCATTAACACTTACCGAGCGATTGAAGGTTATTAAAGCACTGGCAAATGACGAAAACATCACTCTAATTACTACTATTGACAGTTTTTTAGATAAGTTGATGCCAGTTAAAAAGGTTCTTGATAATTGTTTTACTTTGGATTCTGATAGTATCGTTAACATCGAAGCATTGACAAAGAAGTTGGTGTTACTTGGATACGAGCGTGTGGCTGAAGTTGATTCGCCAGGGCAATTCGCCACAAGGGGAAGTATCATTGATATATTTGGACTTGCTGATGATGTGCCTGTAAGAATTGACCTTTGGGACGACGAGATTGACTCGATACGACTTTTCGACCCAGAAAGCCAGCGTACCATCGAAAACATAAATGAAATTACGATATTACCTGCGACTGAATATATTTTTACAGAGGAAGAAATTGAAAAAGGCATTGAAAAAATCAAAAAGGATTTGGATAAATGTGAGAAAAAATTTCGAGATGAAATGCTTACTGAGGAGGCTAGTCGTTTAAAGACAACCACTAGAGAATTCCTTGAATTGCTTGAATATAGCAGACATTCAGTATCACTAGATAGCTACATTGACTACTTTTTAGAAGAAAAGGTTTCACTTATGGACTATTTTGATAAAAATGAAACTTTATTTATTATGGATGAAACTAACAGATGCATTGAGCATATTGGCGCTGTAGTTGCTGAATTTAAGGAGAGCATGATTCATCGATTGGAGAAAGGCTACATTTTACCAAAGCAGGCTAATGTTTTGTGGGACTACAAGAAGATTTTAGCCGCACTTTCTGGTTTAAATGTGTTGCATTTCACTACTCTCATTACCAAAATTAAGAGTTTTGATATCTCAAGCACACACAATATTTCCATGAAAAATGTTAACCCATATAACAATAGCATGGAACTTTTGGTGAAGGATTTAAAGAATTATAAAAAGAAAGATTATAAAATTGTTATTCTCTCTGGCTCCAAAACCAGAGGAATGCGTCTTGCTGATACTCTTTTAAACGAAATGGATTTGCCAGCGGTTTACACTGATAGCCCAAGTAAGGAATTGATTCCCGGCGAAATAGTTGTCAGCTATGGTAGTATTAGAAAAGGCTATGAGTTTTCAGATATTAAACTTATTGTAATCACTGAAAGTGATATATTTACAGGACATAAAACCAAAAAGCACAAACGCCAAAAATACAGCGGTCAAAAAATTAGTTCATTTGCTCAATTGAACATTGGTGACTATGTTGTACACGAAAATCATGGTCTTGGAAAATATAAAGGCATCGAAAAGATTGTTGTAGACAAGGTTACAAAGGATTACATCAAGGTAGAATACGCTGGCGGGGGTAATCTCTATATCCCTGCAATGCAGCTTGATATGATTCAGAAATATGCAGGCGCAGATTCAAAGCCTCCTAAACTCAACAAATTAGGCACAAAAGAATGGCATAACACTAAGACTAAAGTTAAATCTGCAGTTGATGAAATAGCAAAGGACTTGGTGGAACTTTATGCCAAACGCCAATCAAAGAAAGGCTTTGTATTCCAACCTGACACTGTATGGCAAAAGGAATTTGAAGAAAGTTTTCCTTATGAGGAAACAAAGGACCAGATTGTCGCTATTGAAGACACGAAGCGCGATATGGAAAGCGATAAGATAATGGACCGACTTATTTGTGGTGATGTAGGCTTTGGAAAAACCGAAGTCGCTATTCGTGCTGCATTTAAAGCGATTGCTGATGGTAAGCAGGTTGCATTTCTTGTTCCAACGACCATTTTAGCACAGCAGCATTACTCAAACTTTGTACAGCGAATGAAAGATTTTCCTGTAACCATTGAGTTAATGTCTAGATTTAGAACTCCTGCTGCCAACAAGAAAACTATAGAAAACCTTAAGAAAGGCTTTGTCGATATTGTTATCGGAACTCACAGACTTTTGTCAAAAGATATTGAATACAAGGATTTAGGTCTTCTCATCATAGATGAGGAACAGCGTTTTGGCGTTGCCCACAAAGAGGCTATCAAGAAAATGCGTGATACCGTCGATGTACTTACATTGACTGCAACTCCGATTCCTAGAACTCTCCATATGAGTCTCATTGGAATACGAGATATGAGCGTTTTAGAAGAAGCGCCAGTGGACAGAATCCCTATCCAAACTTATGTAATGGAGTACAATGACGAGATTATTCGAGAAGCCATAAACCGTGAACTAAACCGTGGCGGACAGGTCTACTATGTTTACAACAAGGTTCAAAGTATTGACGAAATCACCGCAAGAATTGCTGCTCTTGTTCCAGACGCAAATGTTGCATACGCCCACGGGCAAATGAGTGAACGAAAACTTGAACAAATTATGTACGACTTTATCAACGGCGACATAGATGTGCTTGTTTCAACCACAATCATTGAAACAGGCTTAGACATTGCCAATGCAAACACAATGATTATCCACGATTCTGACCAATTGGGACTTTCATCCCTCTATCAGCTTCGCGGTCGTATCGGTCGTTCAAACAGAACCTCTTATGCCTTCCTTATGTATAGAAGAGATAAGATGTTAAAAGAAGTTGCCGAAAAACGTCTTCAGGCAATCCGTGAATTTACTGATTTAGGTTCAGGATTCAAGATTGCTATGCGAGATTTGGAGATTCGTGGCGCTGGTAATATCCTTGGCGAAACCCAGCACGGCCATATGTCTTTAGTTGGCTACGACTTGTATTGCAAACTTTTAAATGAAGCCGTCCTTAAATTAAAGGGCGAAGGCGAAAAGGTATCTGATTACGATACTTCTTTGGACATTGACATTGATGCCTACATTCCTGCAACATACATTAAAAATGAAATGCAGAAATTAGACATTTACAAACGAATTGCAGGCATTGAAAACGTGGACGAATACGAGGATATGCAGGACGAACTTATCGACAGATTCGGTGACATCCCAACAGCATGCGAAAATCTTTTACAGGTTTCACTTTTGAAGGCTGCTGCCCACAAGGCTTATATCACAGAAATTACAGGAAATAAAACCAGTATAAAACTTTTGATTTATAATAAAGCTCCTGTTGACACTGCTAAACTCAATAGTTTATTATCTAATTATGACAATAAATTAAAATTCACCGCAGACTTAAATCCTTACTTTACGTTCTTGCCAAATAACGGCACTGCAATAAAAGGACTAACGGACACTAAAAAATTTATAGAATTACTTAATAAATTAGTTGCAGATATCGGTGAACTTACAGTAAAATAGAGTAAATGAACTATAGATTGGAGTAATTAAGTGAAATACAAATTATTATCAATATTTATGCTTATAATAATGTGCGCATCTTTCGCTTTTGGCTGTAAAAAAGATGAAGAAAAAAGCGAAAATTACGCCATTACGATAAATAGCGTTACAATATCTACATCTGAAGCCAAGTTTTACGCATACAATAAGCAGGCAAACTACGAAATATATTATCTTGCCAGCGGTAGCCCAATACACTGGGATGAAGTATACGATGCCGAAGTTTCAGATATGACATTGGAGGAACTTGTAAAAAAAGAAGTTCTAGATGAGATTAAAAAAGTCGTTATTTTAAGTGAATACGCTAAGGATGAGGGCATAAAATTAAGCGAAGAAGACGACGAATTAATAGAATATTCAGTAAATAATTATGTATCTAATAGCAATAAAAATCTAACGGACAAAACTGGCAAAAACAAAGAATTGTTAAAAACCATTTATACCAGAAAAATGTATATCGACAAGCTTTATGAGAAGTTAGAAATTGCTGATGATAGCGAAAAGCAGGAAGATTTATATAATGAATTATTGAATGATAGCATGGTAGATGTTAATGATGAATTTTGGGATACCATAGAATTTAATGAATGTATTTTTACAGAAAAAGATGTGGAGGCTTACAGCGAGTAAGCCTCCACATTTCATCTTACGCATTATGATATGCGTCAATTATTGTTTTCTTTAAAAACTCTCTTGTCTCAGTATTTATAGGATGTGCTATATCTCTAAACATACCGTTTGTAGCTTTTTTACTTGGCATAGCTATAAATAAGCCTGTATCACCATCGATAATCTTGATATCATGTACTACAAAGACATCATCAATTGTAATAGATACTACTGCTCTAAGTTTGCCATCTCCGTCTACTTTTCTAACTCTTACATCTGTAATATTAATCATGTAAAAGCCTCCTTTCTGCTAGTAATTAAAATCCAAGTCTTTCATTTCGTTCAACAACGATTTTTATCTCGCCGTTTTCACCGATATGAGTTGTATTTGCACGTATAGTTCCTTTGCTCTCTACGATACAATTCTCGAGATATGTATTATCTCCAATGTAAACATTATTCATAATGATACAATTCTTGATAATACAATTGTTTCCTATAAATGCCTTCTTAAACAATATAGAATTCTCTACCTGTCCATTAATGATACATCCGCTTGAAATCAAACTGTTCTTAATAACCGAACCTGGATTGTACTTCGCTGGTGGCATATCATCAACCTTTGAGTAAATCTCTGGATATTGTTTAAAGAAATAATTTCTAATATCTGGTTTAAGGAAATCCATATTTGTATTGTAATATGACTCTACTGATGAAATATTACTCCAATATGAATCCATCTTGTATGCATAAATCTTCTTTAAGTTTTTGTATCTGATAAGAATATCATTTACAAAATCATATCTTTCCTCTTCTGCACACTTTTCAATAAGTTCTATAAGAAGTCTTCTTCTTATAATATATACACCTGTTGAAACTGTTATGTTTTCAGAAGCCATTGGCTTTTCTTCAAAGTCTGTAATTCTGCCATCTTCATCAGTTTTTACAAGACCAAATCTTGTAACATCATCGCCTTCGATATCTTTACAAACAACTGTAATGTCCGCTTTTTTATTGATATGATATTCAAGAACATCATTGTAATCTAATTTGTAAATACCATCGCCAGAAGCAATAACAACATATGGTTCATGGCTATTCTTCAAGAAATCAATATTCTGCCAAATACTGTCGGCTGTACCTCTGTACCAGAATCCGTTATCTGCTGTGATAGATGGTGTAAATACATACAAACCACCCTGTTTTCTACCGAAATCCCACCATTTAGATGAACTTAAATGTTCATTTAAAGATTTCGCATTATACTGTGTAAGAACAGCAACCTTCTGAATGTGCGAATTTGACATATTACTTAAAGCAAAGTCAATAGCTCTGTAGCTTCCTGCCATAGGCATAGCCGCAATGGCTCTTTTGTAAGAAAGCTCTTTCATCTTGTTGTTGTTTCCACCTGCCAAAATAATTCCTATAGCTCTCATTACTCTTCACCTGCCTTAACAATATATTCGCCACTTTCAAGAACACCATCAGCATAATCTTCTAATGTTGTTTCACCTGAAATCGCTGTGTTTTTACCAATCTTTACATTAGCTGGAATAACTGACTTTTCGCCAATTGTAGCCAAACCAAATGAATAAATTCTAGGGTCTAACTTGCTTTCTTTTTCTTCACCAACACCAATCTCACAGTTCTCACCAATAAGAACATCTTCAGCAATAATAGACTTATAAATCTTAGTGCCTGCCTTAACAACAGTACCCTGCATAATAATAGAATCTTTTACTACTGCGCCTTCTTCAATAGTTACACCTGCACCGATAACAGAGTTAGTTACCTCACCTGCAATATCACAACCCTCACCGATAATACTTCTATTAATAGAAGCTGTATCTGCAATAAACTGTGGTGGAAGTGTATCACTCTTTGTATAAATTCTCCAGAATTCTTCATAGAGATTAAATACAGGAATGATATCAATAAGTTCCATATTTGCTTCCCAATATGAACCTAATGTTCCTACATCCTTCCAGTATCCGTTATATTCATAAGCAAATACTCTATCGCCCTTTTCAAAGCAATATGGAATGATGTGTTTACCAAAGTCACAATTACTCTGGTTTTTCAACTTAATAAGTGCATCCTTAAGCACTGACCACTTAAAGATGTAAATACCCATAGAAGCAAGGTTACTCTTTGGCTGCGCTGGTTTTTCCTGGAATTCTGTAATACGATTCTCAGAATCTGTAACCATAATACCAAATCTACTAGCTTCTTCCATAGGAACAGGCATCGCTGCTATAGTAATATCAGCATCATTTGCCTTGTGATAATCAAGCATAATCTCATAATCCATCTTATAGATATGGTCGCCTGATAAAATAAGTACATATTCAGGATTATACTGGTCCATATAATCAATATTCTGATAAATGGCATTAGCAGTACCTGTGTACCAATCGCTATTAGAGCTCTTCTCATATGGTGGAAGTACGCTTACACCACCGAAATTTCTATCCAAATCCCATGGTATACCAATTCCAATATGTGAATTAAGTCTAAGTGGCTGGTATTGTGTCAGTACACCTACGGTATCAATTCCTGAATTAATACAGTTACTAAGTGGGAAATCAATTATTCTGTACTTACCGCCAAATGATACGGCTGGTTTTGCAACCTTAGAAGTAAGAACACCTAATCGGCTTCCCTGTCCTCCTGCCAATAACATGGCAATCATCTCTTTTTTAATCACGTTATCACCTCTTGTCTTTATGATAAATTTAATTATAGCACATCCACCCAAAAAAGTGAACATAATTTACAAAGAAAAAAAACAAATTATTCCATTTTTATATATTTTCACTAAAAAACCATCCAAAACTTTATAAAATACAAAAAAAACGTCTCAATGCGTTTATTTTTTTCCCCACAAGTAGTATAATGTATAAAGCAGAGCAATGCACATTTGTATAAAATAGACTTTACAAGCTTGCTTGATAAAGGATATTTTTACAAATTGGTATGTTGCGAAGCAACATATGAGCGAAAAAACGTAGTTTTTTTGCGAATATTGCTCTGATATCTAGCAATGCACATTTATATAAAACAGGATTATCAAGCTCGCTTGAATAAGACTGTTTTTATAAATCGGTATGTTGCGAAGCAACATATGAGCGAAAAAACGTAGTTTTTTTGCGAATATTGCTCTGATATCTAGCAATGCACATTTGTATAAAATAGACTTTACAAGCTTGCTTGAATAAGACTATTTTTATAAATCGGTATGTTGCGAAGCAACATATGAGCGGAAAAACGTAGTTTTTTTGCGAATATTGCTCGTCTGCATTTTTTGCAGATATTGCTCATTTACGTTTTCGAATTTGGAAAGGTTGGTAATCAAATGGATTCAAATATAAATAATTATTCACATATACATTTTATAGGCATAGGTGGTATCAGTATGAGCGGTCTTGCTAAGATACTCCTGTCAAGAGGTTTTCGCGTATCAGGTTCTGATAATTCCAAATCTGCTATGACAGAAGACCTTGCAAAAGCCGGTGCAAATGTATTATATGGACAATCAAAAGATAATATAACCGAGGATATTGATTTAGTTGTATACACCGCAGCTGTGAAAGAGGATAATCCTGAATTAATTTCAGCAAAAGGTAGAAATATTCCTTGTATCACAAGAGGAGAATTACTGGGATTTATAATGAAGGAACATCCAACTTCCATAGCGATTTCCGGTACTCACGGCAAAACCACAACCACCTCAATGGTGTCACATATATATCTTGCATCACATAGTGATCCTACTATATTAGTGGGCGGAATGCTAGCGTCAATAAATGGTAATTTAAGAATAGGTAAATCTGATGTACTTATTACAGAAGCATGTGAATACACAAACAGTTTCCTATCTTTCTACCCTACAACTGCAGTAATCCTCAATGTTTGCGAGGATCATATGGACTTCTTTAAAGACATTGATGACATTAGATTAAGCTTTAAAAAATTCACAGAAATCCTTCCTGATAATGGAAATTTGGTAATTAATTCCACAGTTCCAAACTATGAATATTTCACTAAGGATTTAAAATGCAACGTACTTACTTACGGTTTAGAGGATACTTCTCTTAACATTTCCGCATGTAATATTAAATACAACAACTTCTCTCACGGAGATTTTGATTTATTTATAAACGGAAACAATGTCTGTCACATAAATTTAGCAGTTCCAGGTGCTCACAATATTGAAAACGCACTGGCTGCTATAGGTGCCGCTTTTGCAAACGGCGAAGATATTACTTACATTAAGGAAGGAATTGAAAGTTACAAGGGCACAGGTAGACGTTTTGAAATCAAGGGCGAACTCAACGGTTTCACTATTGTTGATGATTACGCTCACCATCCAGATGAAATTACCGCCACATTAAATACTGCAAAGAAATGCGATGTAAATGATATTTGGTGCATTTTCCAACCTCACACATACACTAGAACAAAGGCTTTCCTTAAGGATTTCGCAAAATCCCTTTCTATTGCTGATAAAGTTATTTTAGCAGATATTTATGCGGCCAGAGAGACTGATACCCTTGGCGTTAGTTCAAAAGACATCCTTGATGAACTTGAAAAATTAGGCTGTGAAGCATATCATTTTTCAACTTTTGAAGAGATAGAAAATTTTGTACTAAAAAAAGTTCAAAAAAATGATTTGTTGATAACTATGGGTGCAGGAAATGTTGTAGAAATTGGAAATAATTTGTTAAAAAGATAGTTATCCACATTATCCACATAAAATGTTGTTTTTTTTCACACATTTTATGTGGATTTTTTATACTAAAATCTGCCTTATATTTGTCGCTTTTTTTGACATTTGAAATTTTTTATCCACATTTTCCACATTTTCCACACACCGCTCAAACCCCCATATTTACTGGCTTTTCTCGAAATTTTTCGCTTAACATTTTTATAATTTTGTGTTATATTATCTATTGCTATATTAGTTATTAACTAATATATTTCATAATTTTGGAGGGACATATGAAAAAGATAGTATTAGATAAAAATTCTTTATCTGATGTTACAGTAGTATCTAACTATTTTTTAGATGAATATATGCCAAAAGCTAGCGGAGAATTTGTAAAGATTTATCTTTACATTTTAAGATGTAGCGGCAGTTCTAACATAGATTTTACTATTGAAGACCTAGCAGATAAATTCGATATCACACAAAAAGATGTGATTCGAGCATTAAATTATTGGGAACAGCTTGGATTATTGGCTCTTTCTTACGACAGTGACAAAGACATTTCCGAAATATCCTTGAAAAACATTTTAAGAGAGATACCCATGAGTTTTAAGATTGTGCCTGAAACAAAGTCGACAAAAACTGCGACACCTAAGGTTGAAGCACCTATAGAAAAAGAGGACGCATCCAGGAAGACTAAACGCACTATTTCACCAGAAACTCTTGCGACATTGTCACAGAATCAGGATATTAAAGATTTACTTTACATTGCCCAGACATACATAGGAAAGACTTTAACACCATCAGAAACTAATGTTATCCTTTATTTGTACGATGAATTGAAGTTTTCTACAGACCTTATCGAGTTTTTGATTGAGTATTGTGTTTCAAACAATCACAAGAAAATTAATTATATCGAAACAGTTGCTCTTGATTGGGCAGAACATGATATTACTACTATTGAACAGGCAAAGGATTATATCGCCGATATGAATAATAGTTTTTATCCTGTTCTCAAAGCTTTCGGTTTGACTAATAGAGCTCCTGCTGCCATTGAGAAATCTTTCATTGTTAAATGGACTAAGGAATATAACTTCGATATGGATATTATTTTAGATGCATGTAACAGAACAATTAACACTATACATCAACCAAGTTTTCCGTATGCAGATTCTATATTGCAGCGTTGGAAGAAAAAGAACGTTAAATGCCTTGATGACTTAAAGGATATTGATGATGAACATAGCAAGAAGGCTAAATCATCAGTTTCTGTTGCGGTTTCAAAGAATAATTTTAACAATTTTACCCAACGTACATATGATTATGATGCATTGGAACGCGACCTTTTAAAACGTAGATAGAACGGAGTAGAAAATGAGTCTCACTACAGAAAAATACAATGAAATAATGCGTGAGTACGAACAAAAACGTATTGACGCTAAAAACAGATTGGACGAGCGTACAGAGAAACTTTTCGCTACATATCCAAAACTAAAAAGCATTAGCGAAGAAATCAGTTCCTTCTCATTAAAGAGTGCCAAAACTCTCCTTCTAAATGATGACATTTCTCTCTCATCTATAAAGGAACAACTAGCTACTCTTATAAAAGAAAAGGAACAGATGCTTTTAGAATTAGGCTATGATAAAAATTATCTTTCAATGGATTACGAATGTAAGCATTGTAAGGATACTGGTTTTGTTGACGGCGAAAAATGTAGTTGTCTTAAACAAAAGATTATTGATGCCTTGTATAACCAATCTAATATAAAGGAACAATTACAAAAAGAAAATTTTAACCACTTCAAAGTTGAGTATTACTCTGAAAATCACTTTGATAATGCTACCGAAACTTCTGCCAGACAGAATATTACGGAGATACTTGAGATTTCAAAAGACTTTGTTAAAAACTTTGATTCTTCATTTGAGAATTTATTTATATTTGGAGAAACTGGAGTTGGCAAAACTTTTCTTACTAATTGTATTGCCAAGGAACTTATAGATACAGCTCATTCCGTTGTCTATATGTCATCTATTAAATTATTTGACTTGCTTGCCAAAGAGGCATTCAACAAACAGCAGGACAATGATTATAGTTTTAAGTCTAACGACTTATTAAATTGCGATTTGCTTGTTATTGATGACCTTGGTACAGAGATGATTAATTCATTTACTACTTCTTCATTTTTCAATTTGATTAATGAAAGATTTTTAAATAGAAAATCAGTTATCATTTCGTCTAATTTATCCCTCGGACAACTTAGGGATATGTATTCAGAACGTGTATTTTCACGTATTGCAAGTAACTATAAATTAATGAAAATCTTTGGTAAAGATTTAAGACTTTCATTTTAATTTTGACTTGACAAAACTATTTTATATTGTTATATATCTTGTTGTATCTAATAAGTTACAACTAACATACAACTAACCACATCTACGGAGGACATATTTATGCCAAACAATCAAAAATTTGTTGAAACTATCCCTGTTGGACCTTTGGGAATTATTGCTCTTGATAGCTTTAAAGACCAGGCCGAACATGTTGACCAGTATATTACAAACTGGAGAAAAAATCGTACTACTCAGTATCCTCATACTATTTCATTTTCAGGATACTTAAAAGATTCTTACCTTGTAAATCACAAGATACCAAGATTTGGTTCTGGTGAAGCCAAAGGTGTTATCAACGAATCTGTTCGTGGTATGGACTTATACATCCTCGTAGATGTTTTAAATCATAGTAAAACTTATTCTTTATGTGGTTTTGAGAACCATATGTCTCCTGATGATCACTATCAGGATTTGAAGAGAGTTATAGCCGCTGTTGAAGGAAAAGCAAAACGTATTTCTGTTATTATGCCTTTCTTATATGAAAGTAGACAGCATAAGAGAACTGCCAGAGAATCCCTTGACTGCGCATTAGCACTTCAGGAACTTACAAATATGGGCGTTGATAACATCATCACATTTGATGCACACGACCCAAGAGTTCAGAATGCAATACCTCTTAAAGGTTTTGAAACTGTTCAGCCTGCATACCAGTTCATCAAAGGATTGTTACATGCAGAAAGCGATTTACAGATTGACCCAGACCATATGATGATTATCAGCCCTGATGAAGGTGGTACAAGCCGTGCTGTATATCTCGCAAACGTACTTGGTCTTGATATGGGTATGTTCTATAAGAGAAGAGATTATACAAAGATTGTAAATGGAAAGAATCCTATTGTAGCTCACGAATTTTTAGGCTCATCTGTAGCAGGAAAAGACGTAGTTATTATTGATGATATGATTTCTTCAGGTGACAGCGTTATCGACGTTGCTAAAAAATTAAAGGCTCGCGACGCTAGAAAGGTATTCGTTGCTACTACATTTGGTTTATTTACAAATGGTTTAGAGAAATTCGACGAAGCTTATGAAGAAGGACTTATCAATAAGATTCTTACAACAAATGTTACTTACCAGACTCCAGAACTTTTAAAGAGACCTTGGTATGTAAGCTGTGATATGAATAAGTACATTTCACTTATTATTGATACATTAAACCATGACGGTTCAATGAGCGAATTATTAAATCCTGTAGACAGAATTCATAACAGAGTTAATGAATATAAAGAAACAGGTAAGATTACAGATTAATACAAATAACATAAACCAGAGTGCATTTCAAAATGTACTCTGGTCTTTTCTTATTATAAAAGGCACTTCTATTTGTGCATTTTGCACAAAAGTTTCTTTATCAATTTGTAAACTTTAACATATAGTTAGAAAAAAAATTTTCCACTTCCAAAATAGCGATTTTTCGCTTATTATATTAGGCGAAGGTTATCGATGTTTCATCGTTAACACAGATTATCTCGCGTTTTGCGAGTTTAAATATAAATTAATAAATATACTCAAAGGAGAACAAAAACATGGCAAACATTAATGATTGTCCAGAAAAGCAGCCAATGACTCAGGAATATCTTGAGAAAATGAATGCTTACTGGCGTGCAACAAACTATATTGCTGCAGCTCAGCTTTATATGTTAGACAACCCACTTTTACGCGAACCATTAACAAGAGACCAGGTTAAGAAGAAAATCGTTGGTCACTGGGGTACAGTTCCAGGACAGAACTTCGTATATGTTCATATGAACAGAGCAATTAAGAAGTACGACTTAAGTATGATCTTAATCTCAGGCCCAGGTCATGGTGGAAACTTCTTCGTAGGTAACTCTTACTTAGAAGGTCACTATAGTGAAATTTATCCAAACGTAAGCGAAGACTACGAAGGTATGAAGAGACTCTGCAAGCAGTTCTCATTCCCATGTGGTATTTCAAGTCACGTTGCTCCAGAAACACCTGGTTCAATCAATGAAGGTGGCGAGCTTGGTTACTCAATCGCTCACGCTACTGGTGCTATTTTCGATAATCCAGACTTAATCGCTACTGTAATCGTTGGTGACGGTGAAGCTGAAACAGGCCCTCTTGCAACAGCTTGGCATGTAAACAAATTCATCAACCCAGCTACAGACGGTGCTGTATTCCCAATCATGCACTTAAACGGTTACAAGATTTCAAACCCTACAGTATTCTCACACATCTCTCATGATGAAGTAGAAAGCTTCTTCCATGGATGTGGTTGGAAGCCATACTTTGTAGAAGGCGATGACCCAATGACAATGCACAAGCTTATGTCTGAAGCTGTTGATAAGTGTATTGAAGAAATCAAGGAAATCCAGAGAGCAGCTAGAGAAGACGGTAAGAAGGAAAGACCATTCTGGCCTATGATCGTTCTTCGTACTCCAAAGGGATGGACTGGTCCTAAGGTAGTTGACGGTGAACAGGTTGAAGGTTCATTCAGAGCTCACCAGGTTCCTGTAACAATGGAAAAACCAGAACACCTTGATTTATTAAAAGAATGGTTATTAAGCTACAAACCAGAAGAATTATTCGATGAAAATTATAAATTAATCCCTGAACTTAAGGCTTTAGCTCCTACAGGTGACAGCAGAATTTCTGCTAACCCACATGCTAATGGTGGTAAGTTACTTCGTGACTTAAGACTCCCTAACTTCAGAGATTACGCTGTAGAAGTAACAGCTCCTGGTTGTGTTAAGAAGCAGGATATGCTCGTACTTGGCGGATACGTTCGTGACGTACTTAAGTTAAACAAAGAAGCTCGTAACTTCCGTGTATTCGGACCAGACGAAACTATGTCTAACAGACTTTACGAAGTATTCAACGAAGATCAGAGAGCATGGAACGCTGAAAACCATGAAGCAGACGAAAACATGTCAGTTGACGGACGTATCATGGATGGTTACTTAAGCGAGCATATGTGTGAAGGTTGGTTAGAAGGTTACCTTTTAACAGGTCGTCACGGTTTCTTCGCAAGCTACGAAGCATTCATCAGAGTTGTAGACTCTATGTGTGCACAGCATGCTAAATGGTTAAAGGTTACATCTGAACTCCCATGGAGACAGAAGATTGCTTCTCTTAACCTTGTACTTACATCAAATGTATGGCAGCAGGATCATAACGGATTTACACATCAGGATCCAGGTTTCCTTGATCACATCGCTAATAAGAAGGCAGATGTTGTTCGTATGTATCTTCCACCAGATGCTAACTGTTTACTTTCATGCTTCGATCACTGTATCAGCAGCAAGAACTACGTTAACGTAATCGTAGCTTCTAAGCATCCAAGTTACCAGTGGTTAACAATGGATCAGGCTGTTAAGCATTGTACACAGGGTATCTCAATCTGGGATTGGGCATCAAATGATCAGGGTGAAGAACCAGACGTAGTATTAGCTTGTTGTGGTGATACACCAACACTTGAAGCATTAGCTGCTGTTCAGATTTTAAGAGAGAACTTACCAGAAGTTAAGGTTAGATTCATCAACGTTGTTGACTTAATGAAGCTTGAATCACACCTTAAGCACCCACATGGTTTAACAGATACAGAATACAACGCTTTATTCACAAAGGATAAGCCAATCGTATTCGCATTCCATGGTTACCCAACATTAATCCACGAATTAACATACCTTCGTGAGAACAGAAACCTTCATGTTCATGGTTACCAGGAAGAAGGTACAATCACAACTCCATTCGATATGAGAGTACAGAACGAAATCGACCGTTTCCACTTAGTTGCTGACGTAATCAACAACTTACCACAGTTAGGAAACAAGGGCGCTTACTTACTCCAGCAGATGAAGGATATCCTTGTTGAGCACAAGAACTACATCGGCGAAGTTGGTGAAGACCTTCCAATCGTTCGTGATTGGCAGTGGAAAAATAACTAAGGTTATTTACAACTAGTATAAAGACCTACCAGGCAATTTGTCTGGTAGGTTTTTTAAGTTTTCCATTGTTACATACCCCACAAAAAAACCAAAAAAATAATCAAATTTTGCACAAGATTGTACAAAATTAAAATAAATTGAATTTTTTTTTAAAAAAATAATTAC
>JAGBHK010000019.1 GCA_017935565.1 Lachnospiraceae bacterium | reverse complement strand
GATGACGATGATGATGACGATGATAAGAAAACAGAACAGAGCGATAGTAAAGACAAAGATGATGATAAAGACAGCGACAAAGATGTAACTGCAGAAGGTTTATTAGAAGATTTGAACATGGATGATGTTGAAAGTTTCTCAGCAGATATGAAATTAGTATTAGACCTTAGCATGGATATGAAGCAAAGCTTATA
The DNA here is from genome assembly GCA_017935565.1 of Lachnospiraceae bacterium. GTDB lineage: Bacteria > Bacillota > Clostridia > Lachnospirales > Lachnospiraceae > SVEL01. The sequence continues at coordinate 15,144 of JAGBHK010000019.1, read as the reverse complement.
TGATGAAGGATACTCTGATGAAGATATCCAGTCAATGATTGATCAAGGTCAGTTAAGCGAAGGAATGTTAAATATGGGCATTTCAATGAAACTTGACGCTGTAATGGAATACACAAAAGATTATTCACACATGACAGGTGATATTGCAGTTTCAATGATGGGAATGGAACAGGAAACTGAGATGGAATCTTACATTGATTCAACTGATGATGACAAGCAGATTACTTATACATACAACGAAGAAGCTGACGTTTGGTACTATGTTGAAGAAGATAAAGAGGAAGCTTCAAATGTAGACGATATCACAGATTTTTCTGATTACTTAAAAGAAGCAAAAATCGTAGAAGATGACGGCGATGAATATATAATCGAAATGGTTATTGATTTCGAAAAATATTACAAAGATAATCCAGAAAAAGCTGAAAACCTCTTTAGCTCAGGTTCTGATTCTTTATCAATGTTCGATATGGAAAGCGTAATCGAAGAATTAGAAGAAATGCCTATGACATTTGGCATAGAAAAAGAAACAAATTATTTATCTTATGTTAAATTTGATTTAACAGATATTTTTGCTGAAATCTTATCAGCATCTGCTAGCGATGACGAATCAGCTGCTATGATGGAAGCAATGGAAATGAAAGAATTTTCATTTGAAATGGAATTAAGCGATTACAATGATGTAGAAGTTGAAATTCCAGAAGAAGTTATTGAAAACGCTGAAGAAGAAATCAATGATATGTGGGACGATGAAGATATCGACTGGGGTGACGACGAAGACATCGATTGGAATGATAACGAAGATGACGCTGATGTAGATGCTAGCGTAGATACAAATGCAAAAACATTAACTTTATCAAACTTTGAAGATGAGGCAATTGCTACATTAAATGTTCCAGAAGGATTTTATATCAACCCTGATTATGCTTCAGGTACTTTCATCAACTTAAAAAATGATGATTATGATAGCATTAATGTAACACCTTATCCAGAAACATATGCAAAAGCTTTATTAAACGGTGAAAAATACGAACCAAATATGAGCAGTTATACAAGAAACGAAGCTGCTGAACTTGATTCAGTTGAAACAAAGTTAGGTACTGTAAGAGTATTCCAGAATATTTGGTCTATGGACGGAAATCCAAACGAAAACTACCATGTAGGCTTCAACTTAGTTTTAACATTAAGTGATGGTCAGTATGTTTCTGTATATGCATACGTATCAGACATCGAAGGTGATGGATATACTATTGAATCATTAGCAAAGGCTATGTTTAACTAAAAAGCAAAAGACCAGCGAAAAATCGCTGGTCTTTATTATTTGCTCTCTAATATTTTCTCATTTAAATCATTCAGATAAACCCATCTGTCCATTTTTTCTTCTAATTGTTTCCTTACTTCTTCCTTCTCATTTGTCAATTTATTTAATTCCACAAAATTTCTAGAATTAGTCACTATATCCTTTTCCAATTGCTCTATTTTTTCTTCTAATTTTGCAATATCGTCATCAATACGTTCAAACTCTCGCATTTCATTATAGGACATTTTTATTTTATTGCTCTTTGGTTTCTCATACACCTTTTTTTCTTCGACTTGAGCTTTTGTAATAATTAGCTCTTCTTCAGGTCTTTTATCTAAATAATCATCATAATTGCCCTCATATTGAACAATTTTACCATTTTCATAAGCAAATATTCTATTAGCCATTCTGTTCAAAAAATATCTATCATGAGATACCGCTATAACAATACCTTTAAAACCGTCAAGATAATCCTCAAGTATCATCATTGTAGAAATATCCAAATCATTTGTAGGCTCATCCAATATCAACACATTAGGAGCTTCCATAAGAATTTTTAAAAGATACAATCTACGCTTTTCACCGCCAGATAATTTGCCAATCAACTGATATTGCAATGTACTGTTAAACAGGAATCTTTCGCACATTTTCGTCGCCGATACTTTTCCCTCTTCAGTATCCACAAACTCTGCTGTATCCCTTATATAATCAATCACCTTAATATTTTCAGGCAAGTGCTCATTCTCCTGAGAAAAATATCCGATTTTCACTGTCTGACCAATGTCTACACTACCACAATCAGGCAAGACTTCACCCATAATAATCTTCATAAGAGTCGATTTACCGCAACCATTTCCACCAACTATACCTATTCTATCATTAGCCAGAAAAATATAACTAAAATCTGAAATCAGTGATTTGCCCTCATAGGATTTACTTATGTTATTTAATTCAATCGTCTTATTTCCAAGTCTACTAGAAACTGAGCCCATTTGAAGTTTTTCAACTTCCTTTGGTCCTTCCATATCACGAAGTGCTTCATATCTTTGAATATGCGCTTTTTGCTTCGTGCTTCTTGCTCTTGCGCCTCTTTTAATCCACTCTAATTCCACCCTTAAAATACTCTGTCGTTTGCGTTCAGATGCAATTGCAATTTCTTCTCGTAATGTTTTTTCTTCAAGAAACTTCTCATAACCACCTGTATATCTATAAATCTTGCCACCATCAATTTCAACTATAGCATTGCATACTCTATCAAGAAAATATCTGTCATGTGTAACCATAACTAATGCAGTCTTCATCTTTTTCAAATATTCTTCAAGCCACGCAGACATGAAACTATCCAAGTGGTTTGTTGGTTCATCAAGAATCAATAAATCACAATGGCTTAAAATCGTCGCTGCCAATGCAACTCGTTTTTTCTGTCCACCAGATAAATTATTTACTACCAAATTATAATCTTCAAATCCCAAAATATTTAATATGTTTTTAGCTTCGCCTTCCACATTCCAATTATTATGCTCATTTTCATTCATAGAAATAACATAATCATATATGGTCATACCGTCTGGAAACACAGGATTTTGAGGCAAAAACTTAATTTTTACAAATCCAGCTTTTATAATTTCTCCCTCGTCAGTTTCCAACTCACCTGCAAGCATTCTTAAAAGAGTTGATTTTCCAGTTCCATTTACACCAATAACACCAACCTTTTCACCTTCATTGATGGAAAAATCAGTTTCTTCAAAAAGAACCTTATCTGTTATAGATTTTGAAAAATTTTTAATAGTAAGTAAATTCATATATTTTCTCTTTCCTTAATAAATTAATCCCTCTTTCAGATTACTCCAAAAGAGGGATAAATCACATAATTATAATAATTATTTAACGATTGGACCTGCAGCAACTAATGCCTTACCAGCTTCATTTCCTTCGTATTTAGCAAAGTTCTTTACGAATCTTCCTGCAAGATCAACAGCCTTTGTTTCCCATTCAGATGCATCAGCATATGTGTTACGTGGGTCAAGGATGTTTGTATCAACACCTGGAAGTTCTGTTGGAACTTCGAAGTTGAAGTATGGGATAGACTTTGTATCAGCCTTTTCGATTGAACCATCAAGGATAGCATCGATGATACCTCTTGTATCCTTAATAGAAATTCTCTTGCCTGTTCCATTCCATCCTGTATTTACTAAGTAAGCCTTAGCGCCGTTTGCTTCCATCTTCTTAACTAATTCTTCAGCATACTTTGTTGGATGTAATTCCAAGAAAGCCTGACCGAAACAAGCTGAGAATGTTGGAGTTGGCTCTGTAATACCTCTTTCTGTACCAGCTAATTTTGCTGTGAAACCTGATAAGAAGTAGTATTTTGTCTGTTCTGGTGTCAAGATAGACACTGGAGGAAGTACGCCGAAAGCATCTGCTGAAAGGAAGATAACATTCTTTGCAGCTGGAGCTGTTGATACTGGACGTACGATATTGTTGATATGATTGATTGGGTAAGATACACGAGTATTTTCTGTAACACTACCATCGTTGAAATCAATCTTACCATTAGCATCTACTGTAACGTTCTCTAAAAGAGCATTTCTCTTAATAGCGTTGTAGATGTCTGGTTCTGATTCTTTGTCAAGGTTGATAACCTTTGCATAACAACCACCTTCGAAGTTGAATACACCGTTGTCATCCCAACCGTGCTCATCATCACCGATAAGAAGTCTCTTAGGATCTGTAGATAATGTTGTCTTACCTGTTCCTGAAAGACCGAAGAAGATAGCTGTGTTTTCGCCGTTCATATCTGTATTTGCTGAACAGTGCATTGAAGCAATACCCTTTAATGGTAAGTAGTAGTTCATCATAGAGAACATACCCTTCTTCATTTCACCGCCGTACCATGTATTGATGATAACCTGTTCTTTGCTTGTGATATTGAATGCTACAGCTGTTTCTGAGTTAAGACCTAATTCCTTGTAGTTTTCTACTTTAGCCTTTGAAGCATTGTATACTACGAAGTCTGGCTCGAAGTTTTCAAGTTCAGCTTCTGTAGGAATGATAAACATATTCTTAACAAAGTGTGCCTGCCAAGCAACCTCAACGATAAATCTGATAGCCATTCTTGTATCAGCGTTAGCACCACAAAATGCATCTACTACGAATAACTTCTTATTTGAAAGTTCGTTCTTAGCGATATCCTTAAGTGTTGCCCAAACGTCTTCGCTAATTGGGTGGTTATCGTTCTTATACTCATCTGATGTCCACCATACTGTATCCTTTGAATTTTCATCCATAACGATATACTTATCTTTAGGTGAACGACCTGTATAAATACCTGTCATAACATTTACAGCACCAAGTTCTGTTTCCTGTCCAACTTCATAGCCTTCTAAACCAGCTTTAGTTTCTTCTTCAAATAATGTTTCAAATGAAGGATTGTAAACGATTTCTGTTGTTCCAGTAATACCATACTTTTCTAAATTGATCTTTGACATTTACTATTAACCTCTTTCTTCTATAATTTTACGATACTTTAGGGCTCCTTCAATTTCCGAAGGTAACCCATCGTAGACATTATACAAGATATTTACCATTTTCGTCAATGATTTACGAAAAAAACATTTAAAAACATTTTACATACCAACATTAGCGTATTATAATATTCTTATATACTAAAAATAAGAGGTGCTTATAATGAATCATAAAACAATTTTTATAATAATAACTGTTATTATTGTTCTTGCATTGATTGCAGGCTCAATTTTTTTCATAACAGTAAAACTAAACAAGGATGAAATTGAAGCCAAAATCAGAGCTTTTAATGCCGCACAAGAAACCAATGATGACGGTATAGTTGTAGATATGTCAGGAAATCCTTATTTTACCGAAAAGCAATTCGGATTTGATTATACTGCTCCTAAAACCATATCCTATTATTCAGACATAACAAAAACAGAGCGTCATGCAATGATATTTCTACCTGCAAATTATGACGAAAGCAAAGAGTATCCTGTATTATACTTACTTCACGGTTTAGACGGCAGCCACAGAACATGGCGCAATAAATCCGCAGATATCATATTGCAGAATACATATTATTTCGATGATGTTCCAGAAATGATTGTCGTTTGTGCAAATAGTGCCGTTAACGAAGAAGAAGATACCGACGATTTGAATATACATGATAAAATAAAAGTGTACGATTTAACAGGTGATGATTTGGTTAAAAACCTCATGCCTTATATAGAAGAAAACTATCCAGTTAAAAAGGGACCTGAAAATACTGCCATTGCAGGAAATTCGATGGGCGGGCGAAATACAATGTATACCGCATTTACATATCCTGAATTATTTGGCTATGTTGGCGTTTTCTCTGCAGCAAATGTCTTACCAAAAGAAGGATACAAAGGCATAATGCATGCTTTATTGGATGATTTAACATTAGATAAGGATTTCGAATTATTAATGCTCTGCGTCGGCACGACTGATAATGTTTGTGGAAATGTTACTTATGAGCTTCATGATAAAATGAACGAAGCTGGAATAAAACATATTTTCTATGATACCGAAGGCGGACACCAGAATACTGTATGGCAAAACGCATTATACAATTTTGCAAAGAAACTATTTAAATAGCATTTTAAAAGGAGTGGAAGTTTTTTAACTTTCACTCCTTCTTTCATTAATTTGTATGTATATAAGGTGCCACACTACCTGCAACATTGCTTATAGGCATAGTCTGTAACCATACCTTACCAGGACCATGAACAACTGTGTTGAAGAAGCCTTCTCCACCTAAAAACTTATTCTTGATACCTGGAACTGTATTAATTTCAATCTGACATGTAGCAGTCATAGCCGCAAGATTTCCTGTATCTACAACAATGCTTTGTCCAGCACCGAGTTCATATTCCTTAACGGCTCCATCTATCTCCAAAAATACGATACCCTGACCTGAAAGTTTCTGCATAATAAAACCTTCTCCACCAAAGAATCCAGCTCCAACCTTCTTTTGGAAATGAACAGATAAAGTTACACCTATTTCAGATGCTAAAAATGCTGACTTTTGAGCAATAATTTCATTACCTGGTGAAATCATAAATGGCATAATCTGTCCAGGAAAACTAGAACCGAAAGCCACTAAACCATTTCCTCCCATTGGTGTATAAATATTCTGGAACATAGTATCACCAGAAAAAGCACGGCCAAACATCTTACCGATACCGCCACCTTTTGTCTCCATCTGCATATTAGGTGACATCCAAACCATCGCTCCTGACTCTGTAATCATTGACTCTCCCTGAGCTAACTGACATTCTACTACAGGAAACGGTGTTCCTACTATTTCGTATTGCATATTTTTCTCCCTTTCTTTTGTATGATTTTACCCTAATAAAGTATCACATAATTATTTGACTGTCAAGATATTCCTAACTCATCCAACCAATTTTTCAAATCAACCTTATCTACATTTCGTCTAAACATTTTTCCTTCTTTTATTTTGGCACCTGGACAACTATCTTTTAACTTCTCAACTGTTTTCCCAAAGCCACTGCCCCCAGATGTAGCAAATACTATAACTGTCTTTCCCGAAAAATCATAACTTTCAAAAAATGTATTTACTATAGTTGGTGCAATATACCACCATATAGGAAACCCAACAAACACCGTGTCATATTCATTCATATTTTCAAGTTTTTCCGACACTTCAGGTCTAAAACTTAAATTATTCATTTCAACAGAACTTCTAGAATTTTTATCCTGCCAATTCAAATCCTCTTTTGAATACGGCTTTACAGGTTTTATCTCAAATAAATCAGAATCTAACACTTCTGCCAACTGCTTTGCCACACTTTTAGTTACACCACTTGCCGAAAAAAAGGCAACTAATTTCTTACTCATATAAACCCTTCCTCCTTAAGAACTTTTAGCGACTTATCAATATTTTCATACGAATTAGTCTCAATCAATATCGTTGCTTTCTTTAAATATTTTTCATAACATTCATAAAATTTTGCTCGATTAATTTTACCATCCCCCCACGCAAGATGAAGGTCACTTACCAAGTCATTATCATTGATATGCACATGTTTTACATATTTTCCAAGTTTTTCTGCCCAAATTTCAGGATTGACCTTCGACAATGCAGCATGCGCGTAGTCAAGACACACACCATAATTTTCATACTTACAAAGTTCTTTTGATAACCTCTCAATAACGTCCGGTGTAGTATCAAACATATTTTCAAGATAAATTGATATATCTGTGTATTTTTCTAACACTCTCGTCCAATATTCTTTATTAACATCAATCCACTTATCAATATATTCTTCCGAATTTAGAAATGGATTAAAATTGGTATGAAAAACAACTGCAGATGCACCTATTCTTTTAGCAATTTCAATGCTTTGCTCTATTCTAAGATTTGCCACTTCCTTAATTTTCTCATCCAAACTAAATGGTATCACATCAAAAAAGGCGCCATGCATCGTGCAATACTTTGGCTTGTCTATGCTATCATATTGCCTAATAATCTCATCTATTTTGTTTTCATCATCTAACACTGAAGGAACAAAAAACTCATTATACTCATATCCTAGCGAATAATCCTTGGCCAATTTTGAGATTTCCTGCAATGCATCGACGCTTGGTATAATTAGCAACTGCTTCATTCAAACACGCCTTTCTATTTTCTTATGTTCACGACGAAATGATACATCTATTTTATCACATATTAATGAATAGTCAAGAATGTGTTACTACACATTCTTGACTTTACATAAGCCTCATTTTTTTGTATACTATTTTATATTTTTACATATGGAGGAAAATATGAAGGGTAAACTTTCGGCAATTATTACATGGATTATTATTATACTCATAGTTTTCGCTCCTATTATAGCAGAAAATTGGTATATAATCGAAGATATGCAAATTAATCCTTTCGATTATGCAAGAATAACCGATGTAGAATATAAAGCTGTTGTAATAGACGAAGAAGGCGGACGTGGTAAAGTACATGTTACAGAACGACTAACTTTTGATATCCATGCAGCTTCAGAGGATAATTTATTTTGGGAACTTTGGCGCGATCTTCCAGAAGAAACTGTGGATGGCGTAAAAAATACATATAAAGTCCTGTCAGTTAAACAAATTCTAGATAATGGGCACGAAATTGTATACGAGCCAAGTCCTAAATTATATTGGGAAGACTACGATTATGTTTTTGGCGCTGGCAAATGGTACCACAGTCCCGGTCCTTATGATGAAGAAAACAGAAGATATGAATGCGTATTTTTCTACGTAGATGGATTGTATCGTGAAGAAGTAGTTTTTGAAATTGAATATGAAATGTATAACGCCACCTTAAAATACAACGATTGTTCGGATGTATATTTAGGTTTATATTCAGAACATACCATAAATTACTTGGAGTCATATAAAGCGGAAATCCTTGTTCCCGACAAAGACATGCCTACAGAAGGTAATTACAAGGTTTTTACATACGGAACCAACGAGGAAGAATTTCCTGTAAAAGAATCTGATACAATGAATCCAGGATATCATACTTTTTATATTGATTTAGATGAAGATGATTTACAGTTCAAACCATATAATGAATACTTGGAATTTGAATTAGTAGCATTTAATGAAGATAAGCATGCATTTGCAGATTATGCGCCTTCTAACCTTTACACAAATGATGATGTATTGGATGAAATATACGAAGAGCATAATTACTACGCAACTATCAATGAAAAATATTCAAAGATTAAAGAAGGTCTCTTTGTTGCCCTTGCTTTAAGTTCTTGCATAGTATTAATATATTGTTCACGAGTTGATAAACGATTGAAATGCAAATATATAACCTATAAACCTGAATATGAATACAAATTTTATAATACAATCCCAAAGGATTTAGATCCAAATTTTGCTGCAGCATTGGTTTTTTGTAAGCACAAACCTCCTAAAGATGATTCAGGGGTTTATTCAGCCATATTACTAAGCCTTGTTCGTAAACATTACGTCCATATAAGTAACCATGGAATGAATGATGTTCTTATCACTTTAACCAAAAATGATACTGACACTTTTGAACCACTTACCCCTAGTGAAGAATATTATTATAACTTAATTGCCCGTTATGCAGGTTTCAGCGGAATTCTTATGAGTGATTTACAAACAGCAGTTCGTACTGATTATATGAACACAGAAAATTTTGTTATAAATATGAAAAACTCCATTTTAACAATTGGCATAAACGATGGCTATTTCCAAAAAGCCAATTATACGGAGCCATATAAGAGCAACAAAGGGTTCGCAACCTTCCTTCAAGTTATGGGTATATGTATCGCAATAATCACGAGTATAATAAGTTATCGCACTCGTTTGGATTTGGCATATGGCGGATATTTCCTATTAGGAATTTGTTGTTTTATTGGTGGAAAAATATTAAAGAAAAAATCAAAGAAATTCGTACTTCTTAGCCAATATGGTGAAGATGAATATGCAAAATGGCGCGGATTATACAATTATTTAAGTAATGAATCACAAATATTGAATTCAACTATAGACGATTTAGATCTATGGGAAAAATACTTAGTATATGCTACTGCGTTTGGTTTATCAGAGAAAATAACAAATGCTATTAGTTTAAAATGCCCTGCCATAGGTACCGAAAAAATTGGAGCGCATTCTGTTTTCGATGGTAGTTATTATCGTTCTGGACGTTATCACAATCATGGCAGATGTTTTCATTCTTCCGTTAGAACCGGAAGTAGTACCGCACATTATAGTTCAAGTTACGGCGGCGGTGGTCGCGGTGGCGGTGGCGGCGGTGGCGGTCATTAGAATTTAAAAAAGGAGTATATTTTCAAACCCCGTTCGAAAGGTTTGAAAATATACTCCTTTTTATTTCACTAAAACATCCTGTAGTTTTACATTGTTAATATTAATCCCCAGATTTTCTTCCACCACTTCTTTAGAAAACGTTTTATAAATAGTTTTTGAAATATATTTTTCTGCCACTTTTAAAATGTATTTATAATCCTTTATATCATCAGGAAAATATATACCACCCTTATCTTTATTTTTAATCATCCAACAAGTTGCCGCTAGCGCAGACATTGCAACTGGCGTTATGGTTGGAGTTTGCCAAAAGGAACTCTTTTTATCCTTGTATAAAAAAGAGGGTTCCACTCTATTTCCAACCCAAACAGGCTTAAATCCATCTCCTAACAATAATACCCCAACATATTCTGTCCCTGACTTAATTTTCTCTTTATAAACTATTTGAAAATTTGCTGGGTATTCATATCCTCTAACAACATTTTCTCCTTCGTCGTCTGTCTTTGCATTATTAAAATATTTTGTTGCATACTCACATGGCGAATAAATGAACATTACCGATGGTCTATATATTACATTATCATTTTCCTTTACTTCTAATCCTTGCGCAATAGTAATAGTTTCCTCATGTGGCACTAAGTAACCTCTAAATTCACCACCTGGATAATATGTCTTACACTTTTTGTCTGCTGCAAGATTTTTAAATTCCAAGAATCCCTTTTCGTAGTCCACCAAATTACATTCTTCTATGAAATCTATTTTTTCGTGAGTGCCTATATTTGCAGTTGCCTCACTTAACATTTCAAACCAAAATGTGTCCGTACACCATGTGCTATACAAAATATTGTCATCATACTCGCCCAAAACCTGTTGCAAATCGATATCATTTACATGAATCATTTTCACGCCAAGTTTCATAGCCACTTCATTGAAACGACCTTCTTTAATAAGTTTTTTCAATTCCTTATTACTTTTAAACTGGCTCTCTACAATATAAGAAATTGCCGTTTTTACAAAGTGTGACACCAATCCCGGGTTATTACCATGTTGCAAAACAATCGGACAATTATTAGTACAATTTTCTTTCATATTTAGTTTCTTAAGATTTTCCTCAAAAATACTATACCATCTGTCCGGCCAATCAGCCTCACCTGTATTTAAATACATAATATTATTTTCTGCGCACCACTGACATATATCCTTAGTCCCAACTGTATCAGCAAAATCAATAAGCAAATCGCCCGACTTCAAATACTTTGAGAAAATTTCAATAAAATTCTCCTTAGTAATCTGACTTACAATAAAATTTGCTACCAGACCTCCTAAATTCACATATGCATGAAATTCAGACCTATCCATGGTAATCACATAATAATCTTTTTCATTAAATTGTATTTCTTTGGACACCTTTTCATAAAAGCTTTTGCCAACAGCCCCAAAACCAAATTGGACAATCCTTCCATCAAACTTAACCAAATCTTTTTACCTCTTTAACACTTAAATTTTTCTTTTTATATGATTTCAAAATCTTCTTTAAATCCTTCGATAATGAATCGCATACAACCACAATTTCTTTTATTCCATTATCCAAAAAATAATCTGCTGTCGGTAAATCCTGCGGATATATATCATAGCTGTTATCAAAAATATTTTCATTCAATTTATATCTTTGTAACCTATTTTTATCCAATAAAAATGCTGGTCTAGCGTCCTTTTCCATCTCCATATCTGCCAGCATATTTGCACCTAGCTCAAGCATTTTAGAAACAGTTTGATTATCCGTTGTTGCTCTCGCATTTATCTGTTCCATTGTTCCGTTATATGTAGGAATCGGTCTCAATCCGAACTTTGCCAATGCTAATCCCCACAGAACACTGTCCGCACCCGGTAAATCCACGATAACCGCTGAATTTTCCTTAATATCATCTCCACACTCTATCACTGGCAAATCACGACCAGTCTTAACATATTGTCTCCTGTTTTCACCAATATTTACAAATGGTACAGGCCTAACCCAAGCACTCCATTTACATTCCTGCGGCGCCCATATTTTATATATACTTTTTTGCTTTTCCTTATCCCTAGAAATACTTTCATATTCTCCATTAATCCCCTCGATTAGCACAGGAATATCCGCTGCATTCGAATCAATTCTTGGCGTATCACTAATTCTTGCATAGTATCCTCCATGTTTTCCATCAATCACATACGAGCCAATGCATACATGATATTCTTCTTTTTGTGCACCTATAAGTGGTTTGCTCTCAAATCTCTTTTGAGCCACATATCTCCAAGGGCGCAATTTAACATCTAACAATATCTTTTTATATTCATCTTCTTTACAAGCTTCTTTTATGGATATCTTCTCTCCAACTCTTCCATTAGCAGGCTTAAAAATAAATTTATCTTTATCAACTCGCTTTTTGTATTCTTTAATAGAAATGGTTTCTGGCAACAATCTCTTCCAATTATCTAAACTTATACCATTTTTTTCAAGTTCATTCCACACAAAAGGGAATCTCTTTGTCTGCGCGTACATTGCAATGGGATGATTGCAAGAAATAGTAATTGTATCAAAATATCCCTGCCATTTTTTCGGTTTAATGTCTATTAACCACTCTATAGGCGTAAATCTTACTATAGCATCGATATTTCCTTCATTTCCATCCAATATACTATACGCCTTTTATCCTTGAAACGTACATGGTCTGCTGCCCCATATATAACCTCAAATCCCTCATTTGAAAGCCTATCGCCTAAATACTGCATTACCTGTCTGTCATCGCTATAGCAAGTACAATGAACCAACATAATCCTTCCATTTCTATGCACTTTATTTACTATCGCATCAACCAATGCATCGCCAAAGGAAACAAAACCATAACTATCATCACCTATAGCGTTTATCGCTTCAATAGGCATAACCGAACCTTCCGCGTATCCACCCGGAACATCGCTATTTACTTCACTTACTGCAAAACTGCCGTCATTCGTTGGATGAAAATCAAAACGCATAAGTCTGATATTTTTATCAGGTTCATAATTTCTCATACTATTGATTTCTTTTGTGATTTTCTTTGGTAATTTTAATGCTTTGGCGGCTTTTAGACTCTTATTAAGATAGTCTTCTGCCATTCTTGTTTCGCTATCCAAATCTAAGGTTAATTGCTTTAATTGTTTATGCTCTTCTTGCGATAATACAAGTGCATACTTTGCAATAGTATTGTTATCAAGAAACTGTGGGTCCCATTTGTAACAATCAAACATAAGATTAACCCTGTAGTTTTCATATTTAGTTGTCGGAATTGGAATTAATTTCATTTCTATGCCTCTATTTTTCAAAAATAACTATATCTGTTTATCTTTAGCTAATAGCAATTTATCAATCACAGGATGAATCATACTTGTTTCTATAATCTCAGTTATAGCACAAAGTTTTTTTCCTGCATCCTTACTAGATGCGCCACAATGATATGCTTTTTCCATCGGCAAACCATAATCTAAAACTATCAATCTGTCATGGCAATCTGTATTCGGTTTAATTCTAAGTGGTGGATACTCTTGTATAAAGTCATTTATAACTGTAGGTGTCAAAAATCCTTTTTTCCCATGACCGTTTTCTGTAAATAAAACAACCTCCACACTAGGTTGTTTCTGTGATAAAAGTTGTAATGTCTTTGTATTCGTATAGTCATCAACCACATAAATACTTGTTGTCGCTTGCTGGTATATATCTATGTATGCGACATCAGCTTCGAATTTTTGACCTTTATAAATAACAAAATTTTTGAAATCCTTATCTGACACAAAATTTTCATTGAGTGTATCGATATTTTTTTGAATAACTTTTATATCATGTTCGTTTTTCTTCTGTCTGTCAACTATATTGGACATCTGTACCGATATTTCCGACACTTTCGCATTCACAAGATGCATCTCAGACTGTGTAACAAACTGCTGATTCTGTTTTATATAATGGCGCATCTCGCGAAATGCACGCATAATGAAAATACTTTGCTGTTCTGCAAGTTCTCCTCTTAGAACGGTTGCAAGCATGTATATTCCTTGTTCAGTGAATGCATATGGTGATTTTCTTCTTCCACCATCTTGACCTTCATACATGTTATAATTTCGTGAAGTCGCAATTTGCGACTTCACGAAATCTATTTCATCCTTTGTCAACTGAAACATAAAATCTTCCGGAAATCTTGTGATATTACGTTTTACCTGTTCATTCAAACGCTTCACTTCATACCCATAAATTTCAGCCAAATCATAATCTAGCATAACTTGCTGCCCACGAATAACATAAACTCGATTAGATATATTATCTACTGTCATTAATTCTGTACTTTCTGTCATCTGTAAATTCATCCTCCCACAAATTGTGCCACAGCTTTTTGCACAATTACCAATACATTATCTATTAGTTACATCTTCTTCATTATCATCCTTACTTTTTTTGACTGCCAACTTTTCCATCTGAATCTTATATTCCATCAAACGTAACAGATACTGCGGAACCCTTCTGTTTCCTAATTCCCAATCAGTTTCCGTCATATATGGAATCTCAAAGTACTCACAAAATTCTTTTCGATTCATACCTGTACTTTCTCTTAATTTTCTTAATTCTTCTCTTGCTTCCATAAGTTCACCTCTTTATGCATTGCATAAATCAATTATATAACTTTTATTTCACAGCGTCAATAATTTGTTACAAAAAAGAGTTTGCCAAGCAAACTCGCCGCGCCCGAGTGGTATTGCGAAGCAATTAACTCCATCTCCGCGAGGTGCGCATCCTTGCGGAGCATTTTTTGTTATATAGGGAAGTTCAAAGAACTTTCCTATATAACAAAAAATAACCTCGGTAAAAATTACTTTTACCAAGGTTAGTATTACCAATTATCGTATTCATCGACACAAAGAAACTACCGTCTCCACATGCATCGGTTGCCGAAGAAGAATACAATTCTTCAAAAGTGTCTAATGAAGAAGAACACAATTCT
>JAGBHK010000018.1 GCA_017935565.1 Lachnospiraceae bacterium | reverse complement strand
TGTAGCTACTGGACATGAAACAAGTTATTATGAACTGGAAGATAATGATGCTCATGGTGGCGCAACTTATTATGATAGTGAAGTTTTAAATATAATACAGAAATTCTGTACAGAACATACAGTTTACTAAATTCCAATTTGAGGAGGTATATCAATGGATATTAAGAGTTTTAAAACAGATAGACGAATATATATGGAATGTGTTTTTTGTCACAAAGAAAAGTTAGTAACAGATATTTTTCCAAGATACAAGGGAGATGGATTTGGGTGGACCTATGGAGAGGACAGTAAAAATGTAAACTCTGAAATAGCAAAAAGAATAAGAGATAGAATTAATTTAATTTGAATTTGACGAGGTGATTAAGATGATAGATATTACTGCTTGGATGGAAAACTTCATGCAGATATTAAATGAGACTTTTGCAAACCGTATATGGTTTGTTGGTTTGCAAGGAAGTTATGGGCGTGGTGAAGCAACAGAAACGAGCGACATTGATATTGTTGTAATTCTGGATGAATTGTCTGCTATGGACATCCAAACTTATAATGACATGCTGGATACGTTGCCTCACAGGGATTTGATTTGTGGTTTTTTCTCAGGCAAGAGTGAAATTTTGAATTGGGAGCCATCAGACTTGTTCCAATTTTGTAATGACACCACACCAATCAAAGGAAGCCTTGACGAGGTGATGGCAGTTATTGATGAAAGTGCAGTGGACAGAGCAATCAAAATCGGTGCCTGTAATATATATCACGGATGTGTTCACAATATGCTCCATGAAAAAAGTGAAGATATTTTACAAGGATTGTATAAATCGGTTTCTTTTGTTGTACAGGCAATTGTATTTCAACAGACAGGGAAATATATTAAACATCAAGAAGAATTGCGAAAAGTTGTATATTCCGATGAACGGGATGTTATCGAAAACTTTTTAAATTTGAAAAATGGCGGAACGGTAGATTTCAATTTGATGTCCAAAACATTATTTGTTTGGTCAAAAAAATGGATTTCTGAAAACCGTTAAACAAAATCCAATTTGTTGAACTCTTGAAACGTTCAGTATTGCGTAGAGATAAATTATTAGGAGGTAGAATTATGAAAACACCAATTATTGAAACAGAAAGAATGATATTACGACCATTAACACTTGATGACGCAAACGATATATTTGAGAGATGGACTTCTGACGACCGTGTTTCAAAATATGTTAGATGGTGTACACATACTTCCGTTAATGACACTATAGGATGGCTTGAATTTGAAACTGGTAATATTTTAAGCGATAAAATGTATCAGTGGGGCTTTACTATAAAGGATACTGGTTATTTATTTGGTTCAGGTGGGATTAATTATAACGAAGAAGAAGGCGTTTTTGAACTTGGATATAATATTATGCACAAATACTGGAATCAAGGCTATACGACAGAGGCTGCAAAGGCAATTCTTGATTTCGCAGTTAATGAATTAAACCAAAAAGAATTTGTATCGTGGCATGCGGTAGATAATCCAGCATCAGGTGCGGTAATGAGAAAATGTGGATTCATTTATGAAAAGAATGAAATACATACAAAATTTGATGGTGTAACGTCTTATGATACAAAGAAACATAGACTTGTTGTACGATGATATTATTTCAAAGATGTGTTAGGGAGGAATAAAATGAACTTTAAGTACATGAGAATACAGGGTAGAGAACACTCTTGGATAACCAAGTATCCAAAAGGCATTTTTGGTATGTGTTGGCGTATGATTCAAGATGGACAAATGAGCCCTGAAGACGAGGATACATTTAGAAAAATAGATAAGTGGTTTGTGGAGAATTTACCTGAGCCAGAAGCATGTAAAAATGGAGACAAGGTTATTACATTTTTTAAAAAAGAAACAACAGATGAAATGCAGAAGATTTTATTGCCAGCTATGCAGATTTTGGATAAATACAATCATCCCTATGATGTGGTTTATACCAATTTTGTCGGAAAAATAATTTATGAGGATGAATGGCAAGTTGCAGTTCGGGTTGAAGATGGCGAAATGATATAAAGATATTACATTAACTAGAAAGGAGTCCTCTAATGATAAAAGCAATAATATTTGATATGTTTGAAACATTGATTACTCATTATGAAAGTCCCTTGTATTTTGGTTCGCAAATGGCTGCAGATGCGGGAGTCCCAGAAGAAGATTTTATAAGAGTTTGGCGACAGACTGAGGATGATAGGACTATTGGCAAGCTTACATTGGAGCAGGCAATAGAGCTGGTTCTTAAGAAGAATAATAGATATTCAGAAGAAATTTTGAATACTATTGTTTCTAAAAGAGAGGCTACAAAAATAGAGTGCTTCAAGCATTTACATCTAGAGATAATTCCAATGTTGGATGAAATTAAAAAGCAAGGCTTGAAAATTGGACTTATAAGTAATTGTTTTTCAGAAGAGGCCAAAGTTATCAGAAATAGCATACTATTTCCATATTTTGATGCTACATATCTTTCATTTGAGCAGGGCATACAAAAGCCTGATGAAGAGATTTTCTTAAGATGCATGAATGAGTTGCAGGTGAGTGCTGATGAATGTCTGTATGTAGGTGATGGTGGTAGTTTTGAGTTGGAAACTGCAGCTAAGTTGGGAATGAAAACTCTTCAGGCAGTATGGTATCTTAAAGAGGAAAGCACGCAGCCTGCATGGAGAAAAAATGAGTTTGTACAGGTGGAGACACCGATGGAGTTAGTGCAACATATTTCGGAGGTTGAATATGAAATTTACAATAAATGAAGAACGTTTGACGGCTAGTGAATATATTGAATTCTTGAAAAAAACGGATTTAGGTTCTCAATATCCTAAAGAAAGATTCAGGGAAAGAATTGAAACATTGGTAAATACAGTTTCTATTAGCTTGGTTGCAAGAAATGAAAGCAAGGACATAGTAGGTGTTTGCTTTGGCATAACGGATTTTGCATATTGGCTTTTTATGACTGATTTGGGTGTTGTTCGTGAATGTACAGGACAGGGCATTGGAAAAGCGTTAGTGAAGAAATTGCACCAGATAGCAGGTGGTGAGAAAAATATTATAATGTACACATGTGTTAATGAAAATGCCATTCCATTTTATGAAAAAATAGGAATGACTAAGCCTGATGATGTTATGGTGTACAATCACATTGAGTGGACGGATTTTAAAGTTGAATGATTGCGAGGTGTAACCAGTGCAAAAAACAAAAATACAAATTAACATAACAGATTTTCCTAAAGAATTGCACAATATACTTGAAGGTGCGAATATCTATGATAGTAGCTCACATCCAGATTTTAAGGTGTTGTACAGTGATTTGGGATATTACATAAAAATGTCTGAAAAAGGTAATTTAGAAAAAGAAGCAAAGATGACAAAAATATTCGAGGAAAAAGGCATAGGCCCTGAATTGGTTTCCTATATTTCAGACGATAAAGATTATATGGTAACAAGAAGTGTAAAAGGTGAGGATTGTCTGCATTATCTTGATAACCCTGAGAGATTGTGTCTAGTGCTTGCAAATACCTTGAAATATTTACATAACTTGGACATAAATGGAATTCCTACTTCACAATGTATGGATACATATGATAATATGGAGAAAGGTAAGTTGTTGAAGAAGGATACATTCATACATGGAGATTTTTGCCTGCCGAATGTTATGCTTGATGACTGGGAATTTAGTGGATTTATTGATTTGGGCTTGTCTGGAGTTGGAGATAAGCATATAGATATTTACTGGGTGCTTTGGTCATTGAATTATAATCTGAAGACTGATAAGTATACAGATTATTTTTTAGATCTGTATGGTAGGGAGAATGTTGATATGAATGTTTTGAAAATAGTTGCTGAGGTTGAGAATTTGTGATACAATAAATAGAACAAATGTTCTATAATGCAAGTGAAATATGGAGGAAGCGACTATGAAGCAATTAAAAGCAAAAGAGTATAAAAGATTTGAAGATATAAAAAAGATAAGAGGGGATGGAAGTGAATTTTGGTCTGCAAGAGAGCTTGCACCAGTGCTTGAATACACAAAATGGGAGAATTTTCATAAAGTTATAAAAAGAGCAATGTTAGCATGTGAAAATAGTGGAAGAAACGTAGAGGAATGTTTTCCTGAGGTCAGGAAAACATCGAGTATGCCAAATGGAGGAACAAAACCATTGGTAGATTATGAGCTTACAAGATATGCATGTTATTTGATTGTTCAAAATGGTGATCCAAGAAAAGAAGTTATTGCCTTAGGACAAACTTATTTTGCAATTCAAACATATAGACAAGAGGTTGCTGACCATTTTAATGAGCTGGATGAAGATCGAAGACGATTGGTCGTGCGTGGGGATATTAAGCAATGGAATCAGATGCTTGCAGAAACAGCTCATAATGCTGGTGTTATTACGAATGAAGAATTTGCTATTTTTCAAAATGCAGGTTATATGGGTTTATATGGTGGTCTTGACGTAGATGATATTCATAAAAAGAAAAATCTTGAGGTTGGCCAGAAGATACTTGATTATATGGGAAGTACAGAATTAATTGCAAATCTTTTTCGCATTTCACAAACAGAGGAAAAAATACGAAAAGACGAGATTGATAATGCCAAAACAGCCACATCCATACATTATTCGGTTGGAAAAGAAGTACGTAGTGCTATAGAAAAGATAGGTGGTACAATGCCCGAGGATTTACCGACACCGAAGAAAAGTATTCAAGAAATTGAAAAAGAACAGATGGAACGTTTGGAAGCCAAGGCAAGAGATGGAAAGTTGATGATTGATGAATGAAAAACAATAGAATTTAACGATTTGGAGGATTAGGTATGAAAAAGAAAACTATTAAAGTGATAGGCATTGTAATATTATCTATTTTTTTGATATATACATTATTTATCACTGAAGAAGTTATAAGACTGTCAAACAACCAACAAGCAGAACCATTGATAGTTTTTGAAGAAAGTTATGATGATGAACGTAATGAGTTTACTTATAAAAGTCTAGGATTTACATATAAAGTTGAATATTGGGATTTTGAGGGAGAAAAAACTAAAGTTGTTTCGCAAGTCATTTTACTTTTTGACAGATATGTTATATGGGGATGGATTACTTAGAGTAAATAGAATTTATAATATTTATTTTTTAAGGAGGAAAAGGTAAAAAAATTACATTGATATGCTAATTTTTTTACCTGGCAGTTTGTGGCGAAGCGCACAAACATGCCTTTATCACGGACGAAAATTTGATATTTTCGTCGCGTATCCTTCGCTTTTGCTTCGGATAGGAGGAACATATGATACAAGTATTTAAAAAAGCATATCCGTATTACGGGAAAATTTACGGAATATTGTTTATATGTGTGTTGTTTGGTCTTGTGCAGGGCGGTGTTGCTTTGCTTGAGCCACAGATAATCACATTGATGGTAGATAGAGTTATCAATCCTGCTTTAGGAAAAGAAGCAGAATATGGTAGCAGTATATTTAATTTTGTTATAGAAGGCTATGCGCCAGATGATTACTGGGGAATGTTGATGGTATTATCAGCACTTTTCATTGGATTTATGGCATTTTACTTTGTGACTTTCTATGCAAGATGGAATTTAGGTCACTATTTTACTATAAAATGTGACAATAAAATGAGACTTGATGTTATGAGAAAGGTTAACTCATATGGACCAAGATTGTTAAAGGAGTATAGCTCTGGTGATTTGATTACTATAGTTAACTCGGATTCACAAAAGATAAGATTGTTCCATGTATGTACTATACCGTTTATGATTGATAGTATAGTTTATATTATATTGGCAGCAGTTATATTGCTTAGAATAAGTCCTTGGCTTATGATTGTGCCACTTTTAACATTGGGATTTTTTGCGCTTATCACAAGAGGATTTTTAAAATTGTTTGATACTTTGTACGATAAGATTTGGCAGAAGAATTCTGAACTTAATACAGAAACACAGGAAAGTATCTATGGTATTCGTACAATCAAAGCTTATGGCAGAGAGGATATGCGAAGAAAAAGATTTAATGAAAGAAGCGAGGATGTTAGAGATTTTGCCACAATGTTTGGTGTGAAGAGAATTAAGTATTTCCTTGCGTTTGATACAACAGATCAGTTTGTAATGCTTATAAGTATGGCGGTAAGTATTTATCTTGCGACTCATTTTGAGATGACAAGCGGTGAATATACATCGTTTTTGGCGTATCTTTTGTCAATGTGTGGATATTTTGTAGATATCATATTCTTAGCATCAGATGTTCAGGACCATAAGGTTAGTACAAGACGACTTTTTGGACTTCTTGACAAAGAAGATGAAGTCCTTAAGACTTATGGAACAGATAAGGTTTCAGAAAAACCACATATTAGCATTAAGAATTTAACTGTATATGAGGATGAAACAAAAGAAAAGAAACTTCTTGATAATGTTAGTCTAGAGATACCATATGGTAAAAAGGTTGGTATTATGGGCAAGACTGGTTGTGGTAAGTCGGTTCTTTTGAAGGTAATGCAGGCATTTATGGAATACGATGAAGGTGAACTTCTCATCGATGGAAAGAATTCCAAAGAATATGACAGAGGCGAGATTGCAAGAGCTTATGGTTATGCAATGCAGGATGTATTCTTATTTTCGAATTCTATCGAGGCGAATATTGCTTATTACAATCCAGATGCATCTGATGAAGAAGTTAGAAAATGTGGTAAAGTAGCCGTTGTTGATGAGTTTGCAAATACTTTGCCGGATGGATATAAAACACTTATTGGTGAAAAAGGATTTGGTCTTTCAGGTGGACAGAAGCAGCGTGTTGCAATCGCAAGAGCGCTATTAAAGAATGCGCCTATTACAGTACTTGATGATTGTACAAGTGCTCTTGATATGGATACTGAAAGCAAGATATTTGCAAATCTTTCTGAGTATTTTGAAGAAAAATCATTAGTAATGGCCACTCACAGAGCAGTGGCATTAAAGAATTTTGATGAAATTATCTTTATGGAAAATGGACAGATAATTGAAAGAGGAACATTTGATGAGATGATGGCTCTAAATGGCCGTTATGCTGAAATTTATAAAACACAGATGGATAAGGAGGTGTATGCAAGTGAGTAGAAATTTATATTTCGAAGATGAGGTAAGTGAAGAGAAGTTTAATGCCTTTATGTTAAAACGACTTATAAAGTATGCAGGTGAATATAAAGGCACATATATAAAAGTTATAATAATGCTTATAGTTACCAGCTTTTTATCATTAATACCGGCAACTATAAATATGTACATAATCAATAATATACTGCCACAAAATGGTAAGGTAATAGATGATGTATTAACACAATCTGTAATAATGTTAATACTTTGGATATCATTAAGCTTAGGCGCAGTTTTTTCTAATTTTATTACTTCAAAATTGTCAATAAAAATGGGAAATGATATCGTTTGTAATTTAAGAAAAGACTTGTTTGATAAGCTGATGGAGTTGTCATTTGACTATTATGATAACAGACCTACAGGTAAGATATTGGTGCGAGTTACAAATTATACAGATGAAATATCTAATTTCTTTATCAATGATATGACACGTGTAGTTGAAAATGTATTTATAATGATAGTTACATTGGTTTACATTATGTTCATCGAGATTAGAATGGCACTTGTAACATTTTTAGTAAGTATACCAGTATTCTTCCTTATGTGGTTCTTGGCAAAGAAACTTCATGAAAAGGTAAGAAATGACAGAAATAAAAATAGTAATAGAACAGCCTTTGTTGCAGAGGATATCAATGGTCTCGAAGTAATTAAAGCTTTCAACAGAGAAAGATTGAACGATGAAATTTTTGAAGAGTTATCAGAG
Source organism: Lachnospiraceae bacterium (assembly GCA_017935565.1). Taxonomy (GTDB): domain Bacteria; phylum Bacillota; class Clostridia; order Lachnospirales; family Lachnospiraceae; genus SVEL01. The sequence goes on along the minus strand of JAGBHK010000018.1, from coordinate 53,335 downwards.
AAATTTTTGAAAGCTCACGCACAGACTACTGTATATAGAGAAATTTTCTTCCCTCTATCACATGGTGTTATTAGAACTTTGTGTACAGTAATTCTTTATATGACAGCATTGTTTATAACTACACATAATATAGGCGCAGGACTTACACTTGGCGCGCTTGTTACAGTTACAACATATATGCAGAGATTTTCAAATGCAGTATTTGTTGTTTGTCAGAGATTGCAATCGATTACTAATGTTACTTCTAATGTAGAAAGAATATTTGAAGTGCTTGATACTCCTGCAAAGATTAAAAATTGCGAAAATCCTATAGAATTAACGGATGTTAAGGGCAAGATTGAGTTCGAGGATGTAACATTTTCATATGTACCTGAAGTAAACGTTTTGGAAAATATTAATCTTACAATTGAACCTGGACAGATGATTGCAGTGGTGGGTCCTACAGGTGCAGGAAAGACTACAATAGTAAGCCTTATTTCAAGATTTTATGATGTTCAAAGTGGAAAAGTAATGATTGATGGCGTTGATGTGAAAGAAGCAAGTCTTGAATCAATTAGAAAAAATATTGGTGTTATGATGCAGGATACTTTCCTTTTTAGGGGAACTATTATGGACAATATTAGATTTTCTAAACCTGATGCTACAGATGAAGAATGTATGGAAGCAGCTAAAAAGGTACATGCTCACGACTTTATTATGAATAGAAAAGATGGATACCAAACAGTTATTTCCAGTCAGGGAACTGAACTTTCTGCAGGTGAAAAACAATTGGTATCATTTGCAAGGTTGATTCTTGCCGATCCAAAGATTATAATATTAGATGAGGCTACAAGTAATATTGATTCTGAGACAGAAAAACTTGTGCAGGATGTATTTAATACAGTATTGAAAAATAGAACAAGTTTTATTATCGCTCATAGGTTGTCAACAATACGAAATGCTGATAGAATATTATATGTAGATAAAAAGAGTGTCTTAGAGGATGGTAACCATGAAGAACTAGTAGCAAAGAAAGGCTATTATTACAGATTAGTTAATCATTAATACATTTAGGAGGTAACAAAATATTATGAAAAAATTGGGTTTTGGGTTAATGCGTTTACCACTTACAAATGCAGACGATGTTAAGGCTATTGATATCGAAAGAGTAAAGACTATGGCAGATGAATTTATGAAGGAGGGCTTTACTTATTTTGATATAGCTGCCTGTTATCATGAAGGAGCCAGTGAGCCTGCATTTAAGGAAGCAGTAGCAAAGAGATATCCAAGAGACGCATATAGCATTACATCAAAGCTTAGCTTGTTTATGATGAAAGAAGCATCAGAGATGCCAGGATTTTTTGATAAACAGCTTGAAAATCTTGGTGTGGATTATATGGATGTTTATCTTATTCATGCGCTTAACAAGGGTGCATATGAACAGGCTAAAGAATGGGGCGCATTTGAGTTTGTAAATCAGAAAAAGGCAGAAGGTAAAGTTAAACATGTTGGTTTTTCTTTCCATGATAGCGCAGAGGTATTAGAACAGATATTATCTGAACAACCAGAAGTTGAATATGTTCAGCTTCAAATCAATTATCTTGATTGGGAAAGTGAAAATGTTCAGTCAAGAAAATGCTATGAAGTTGCTAAAAAGTATGGAAAGAAGATACTTATTATGGAACCTGTAAAGGGTGGTACATTAGCAAATGTACCAGTTGATGCAGCTGAAATATTTAAGGCATATAATAATGATGCATCAATTGCTTCTTGGGCTATAAGATTTGCAGCTGGGCTTGAAGGTGTTGTAATGGTTCTTTCTGGTATGAGTAATGAAGAGCAAATGAATGACAACCTTTCGTACATGAAAGATTTTGTTCCTTTAAATGAAGAAGAGCAGAAAGTCATTGATGAAGCATTGGTATATATCAAAGCTAGCATTAGCATTCCTTGTACAACATGTAGATATTGTGTAGAAGACTGCCCTATGGAAATACCAATTCCTGATTACTTTATGATATATAATGAAGCAAAGAGAGCAATTCGTCGTAATAATCAAGAAGAACTTGCTAAACAAAAAGAAGCGTATGCAGAGTTGTCGGCTAACCATGGAAAAGCGTCAGATTGTATAGAATGTGGTATGTGCGAAGGCCATTGTCCACAGTTTTTACCAATCAGAAAATATCTTAAATATGTTGCAGAAATATTAGAATAATATGTATTTGGAGCGGTTTGTAATGAAAAACCGCTCCATTTTTCATATATAGTAAATATAGTTGAAACTTAAACGATAAAAGGCACTGATAGAAGAAATAAAAATTAAAAGTCGAGAAAAACTCTTGACAGAATTGAAAAAATCCCTTAACATAGTATTGGAAACTACATAGGAAGTTTTTAATATTTTTATAGAAGAGGTAGATTATGAGCGATTATATTATTAGTGCGTGTGCTCCGGCGGATTTAACAAAAGAACAGTTTGATGCTATGGATGTTAAGTATATTTATTTTCATTACAGTATAGATGGCGTAAATTTTGATGATGATATGGGTCAAACTAAATCATTCAAAGAATTTTATGATTCTATGAGAGCTGGTGCTGATACTGCTACATCGCAGATTAATCCTGATGAATATATCGAATTTTTCTCTAAATTTTTAGCAGAGGGAAAGGATGTATTGCACATAAATCTTGCATCTGGTATTTCAGGTACACATAATTCAGCTATGGTTGCTAAAAGTGAATTAGAAGAACAGTATCCAGACAGAAAAATAATTGTGATAGATTCTACATGTGCATCTGTAGGTTATGGTATGCTTATGCATGAGATGGCTGATAAAAAAGCGGCTGGTATGGGCATTGATGAACTTGCAGCTTGGGTAGAAGAAAACAAGATTAAGATGCATCATTGGGTTATGGTTTCTGACCTTAAGTGGCTTGTTAAGGGTGGAAGAGTTTCAAAGACATCAGGAGTACTTGGTTCATTGCTCAATATTTGTCCTATTATTGAAGTTAATAAGTATGGTAAGTTAATTGCTAGAGAAAAAGTTAGAACTATGAAAAAAGCCATTGGAACATTGGTAGATAAGATGGCAGAAAATGCTGAAAATGGAGTTGACTACGATGGAAAGTGTTACATCGGAATGTCAGATTGTCCTAATGAAGCAGAAACATTAAAGTCATTGATAGAGGGAAAATTCCCTAAACTTAAGGACAAGGTTGTTATTAATAGTATAGGAACAACTATTGGAAGTCATACAGGTCCAGGAACACTTGTAGTAGTATTCTGGGGCAAGGAAAGAACTGAATAAGATTGTTGAAGGAACCTCTAGAAGGTTCCTTTTTTATACATTTTATGTATATAATATAAAACTTTTAGGGTTGTAAATATTTTTTGTATATGATACGATAACTATAACTGTGCTTTTGTACAGAAGATAAGTATAAGATTGGAGTCGGTATAATAATGGAAAATCGTTATTTTAAATACAGACAAAAATTTAATATTAAACATACTATTGGTTCGGACGCACCTCACATTCATACTGTAGAGGTGAATTTGTATTTTCATGAAATTGATGGTAATTTCAAGGAATTTGATAGTACTCAGTATGCATTGGACACTTTCTTTGAACATTCTTATGATGGTAAATTAATGAATGATTTGCCAGCATTTAAAGAAAAGATGCCAACGATTGAGAATATTGGATGGGAAATTTACAATGTAATTGCGGCTAATGCGTCTGAAATTGGATACAAATTAGTTAAACTTGAGATTGGTGAAAATCCATCCAGATTGTATGTGGTTTCAGATTTCTTGATTTCGGGACACTTAGCTGAAGATTCTGTGGGTGATGAAATTAGAATTAAGAGATATATTGATGAGAATTATGATGAATTTGTTAGAATCCAGGAGGTTAGAGCAAAAGAGAAAATTCTAAAAGAAAAGGAAGAGAGAGAAAACCCTCCTGTGGTTGAAGAAACTCCAATTGTAGCACCAATTGAGGAAGAACCTGATGAACTTAAGGAAGCGCTTATTGCGGCAAGTATTGCCATAGATGAAACTGACGAGTTACCAAGTAGAAGAAGTATAGTTCATTCTAGATTTTATGTACTGGCTGCAATTGCATTATGCGTACTGTTTTATTTTTGTGCTAAATCTTTTGAAATTCTTACAAATACAGGTGATGTATATTTACATTTAGGAAAGAGCCAGTATTTGTTGTCAGAATTGTTAAAGGGCCGCTTAAGTCCTATATATATGGAATCTTGGTATGATGGTTATTTGATGTTTATGCATTGTGAACCATTGGCATATTACTTAATGGCATTTTGTGGTTGGTTGTTTGGTGATAGTGTTGCATCAGGTTATATTCTATTCCTTGCACTTACTATGTTTTTAGGTATGTATGGATTTATAAGACTTGGAAAAATATACAACAGACCATTTGCTGGGTTTGGAGCCGGATTTATTTGGTTTTTCATACCAGAAATGACAAGAAATTATTTTATTACAGGTGATGCTAAAATTATTTTAGCAGTGTCATTTATGCCGTTGTTATACAGTTATATTTCGGAATACTTTAAAGAAAGTCGTAAGCGCACATTGACAAAGATGGCAGTGACAGTTGCACTTATAGTTGTATCAGATTTATCTGTAGCAATGGTTGTAATAATTGGAATGCTATTTATGTTTGCATTTAGATGTATAAAATATGAAAAGTACACACAATACATTAAAGTGTTCTTAATGTTGATAGTTGGTGTAGGATTGTCCATGGCTTGGATATATAGCGCTTACGCTAATGGAAGTATTCCAGACTTTATCATTAACAAAGAAGGCTTCCAAGGCGGCGTCGGTGTAATGCTTATGCTTGCATTATGTATGTTGTTGGGAAAACACAATATTAGATATATAAGTATTGTAGGTATTTTGGCGGGCATTGTGTCGATTTATTTTGTTCCACAAGTTGTGTTTATTTCATATTTAGCGTTATTTTCAGTAATTGTACAATGGAAGGGAAGTAAACGTATTTTTGCGGTATCTATGCTCCTTGTAATGGCAATTTCTTGCCTTTATAATTTTGAATATAACAGAAATTATAGAAATACAGTTCAATATGAACAACAAACAATAATTGATAAAAATATTAAGGAAGCGGTAGAATTAGCCGAAGAATATACTGTAAGTAATTTATTATATTTGGATATTAATAATGATAGTACATATCCAGCATATTATATGACTTACAATGATAAGAAAATTGTTTTTTCAAATCGTTCGTCAGCTAAATATAATATGATTTCTGACAATATTGCTCAGTTGAAATATGCTTTATATACGAAACATTTTGATTATCTGTTTGATAGAGGACTAGAAATGTCTTGCGATACATTCCTTGTTTTTATAGAAGGATTGAATTATAAGGAAGCAGATAAGGAAGCAATTGTTTCTACAGCGTCAAAGTATCAATATGAGACTGTTGAAATTAATGACATTTATGCAATATTCCACAGGGATTTACCTGGAAATTATGGCGTTAATGTGGATTATAGAGGGCTTGCTGTAGGTGAAAAATCAGACAATGTTGCGATAAGATATCCATATTTCCAAGAAGCAAGTAAAGAGAATCTTATGGATTATACATTTGAAGAATTGGTAGAGTATGATAAGATTTATGTGACGGATTTACAGTACGAGTTCCTCGAGGATGCCGAAAATCTTGTGAAGGATTTGGCAGATGCTGGTGTGGATGTTTACATTGATATGGATTCTATACAGAGTAACCCACTTACAAATAGACAGGTATTCCTTGGATGTACTGCTCAGTCAGTTATTTTTAAAGAGTCATATCCAAAACTTCATATAAACGATAATATTGTTATTTCAAAGGAGTTTTATGGAGATTATACTCAATGGAATACGGTTTATATTGAAAATTTGGATAATGTAATTGGTAAGACAACTCTCGTCGAAAAGGAATTGGCATTTTATGGAACAGTATATAATGAACATGTACATATGATAAGTTTTAATTTGTTATATCACTCAATTGAAACCCAAGATGAAAGTATAGGTGAAATGTTCGATGAAATCCTTGATTTAGAGGGCGGTTCTTGTCCGACAAGAAAAATTGTAAATATTTACTCGAAATTTGACGGAAAAAGTATTATAATAGAAAGTGAGGAGGAGGCTGTATTAGGTATTGCCTATCAGAAGAATTTTGAAGGTGATGATAGTATAGAAAAGGTAAATTCTTTAGTAAGGGTTGATAAGGGTAGAACAGTTATTAATTTTAATTACAATAGTTTGGCAATAGGTGTTTGCATAACCATTATGGTTGTGTCAATCGTTGTGATAATCAATATGTTGCTCACGAAGCAGCAGAAAAGGAGGTAAAATATGAAAAAGAGAAATGTGTCAAAATTAATTGGTGCTTTAGCATTAGCGCTTGTTTGTATTAACAGTTCGGAAGTTACATATGCTGAATGTGTTATTGATGGACAATATGATGAGTGGAATGAGAATGATATGGATAGCATCGAAAGCTTATTCCTTAGTAAAGTAGATGTAGTTATTGAGAATGGATATGTGTGCTTTTATGTAAAAGAAAATGGCGTTAATCCATGGGAAAATTATTTTTCATATTTAGATCCGATTATTACAACAGAAGATGGGAAGACATATTCTTTAGCTGTTTTTTCTGGTGAGCAGACTGAGGCAGGACAACAGTTATCTGTAGTGGATAGAAATGGTAATATGCCAGTTAATGGATGTGAAGCTATTAGAACAAAAGATGATACATATAGATTTGAGATGAAGATACCTTGTTCTTCTTTTGGGGAAGTTAAAAATGTTAGTTTTAAAATCAATTATAATGATAGGGTGGATGTTGTTCCAATAGTAAAAGATGAGTCATCCGAAGAAACAACAGTACCTGAGGAAACTACGCAAGAGGGAACTTCACAAGAAAGTACAACAGAAGAGTCTACAACTGCACCAAAAGAGGAAGATACCACAATTGAGAATATTACAAGTGCTGACTCGGGCATCATTATCGATGGTTTATTTGAAGATTGGGAATCATATCCTCATATATATGATACTAACTGGAATATGCCAGAAGAACAGAGAACAAAGGACAATTGTAGAACTTTAGGATTATACAATGATGGCGAATATTTATATATACATATTACTATGATTCATGGATGGCCAGATCCATTTAACTCTAACTACTTTAATATAATTGCGGCAGGAGAACGTGTAGACGTATATTTGTATACTGAAGATGGTATGGAAGTACAGAATGTAAATTTTGCAGATGGTACATATGATTTTATATTACATTATCATCACGGAACTCCAGGTATGTCAGATGCAACTCCTATAGATGGAGCAGAGGCTTGCTTTGTTCGTAAGTCGGGACAACCAGATGAGATAGAAGTAAAAATTCCATTAGAGATATTTACTATCGTTCACGGTATAGATGTTGAGGATATTAAAGAGATTAGTGTTAAAAACCCAAGTATTTTTGATCAGGGTATGACTATTGCAGGATCTTCATCTGCACCATATATTGGAATTGCTATATGTGTAGCATCAGTTTTAGGCGGAATCTTTGTATATAACAAGAAAAAGAGCAAACTTAATAGAGAGAGTTAATCATGTTTATATTACAAGTTTTATGTTTTATAGTTTGGTTATATATCTTATGGGTATGTGACAGAGCTAAATTAAAATTTCATAAGTTCGTTATAGGTAGTGTTGGAGCATTTGTGTTTATGCTTATATGGATACAAAAACTTGTCACAGCGCCACTCACAAAATTTGTGGCGTATGTGGCAGGTGTAGTAGGCGAGTTAACAGGAATGTATGATTCGTACTATGAGTATAGTATGCTCTTTATACCAAAAAATACTGCAGCAGTTTCTTTGTGCGTTGATTTCGAGTGTTCAGGAGTAATCGAGATGATGGCATTTTTAGCATTGCTGTGGTTTTTTGATGTATATAGCAAAAAAGAAAAGATTAAATACTCCTTGATGGGTATTGTGTTTATTTTTGGGGCCAATGTTATTAGAATATTTACTATTTGTTTCATAATCTATTTTGGTGGAAATAATTGGTTCTATTTTGCACACTCAATTTTTGGACGACTAATTTTCTATGTATTGACAGTTATTTTGTATTTTGATGTGTTTACAAAAGCACAAATCAAGCGACAAAAGATAGGTAGTTTTTCATATGAGGAGGAGAAGAATGAGTAGTATTTTAATTGCTTTATCAAAGTCATTCATATTCTGGCTTACATGGATAATAATTCCATTCCTTGTAGAAATAGTACCTGCTATTGGCGGATTCATTATTCTGTTGAAGAAGAGATTTTCTATTGATAAAAACGAGACTATTCAGGGACGAAAGCCAGAAATAACTATTATTATTCCTGTATATAATTCACATGTTACGCTTAGAGGATGTATACAGTCTATAAATGATTCGACTTATCCTAACGAGCTTATTGACGTGTTATTGGTTAATAATATGTCAAAGGATAATAGTTTTGAGATATTTACAGAGTGTCAAAATGACTTTCCAGACCTTTCAATGCAATGGCTAAACGCTCGTCAGGGAAAATCAAAAGCTCTTAATATGGCTTTATTTAATGCACAAGGAAAATATATTATACATATCGATAGTGATGGTGCATTGGAAAAGAGTGCTATATTAAATATGGTTACAAGATTTGAGAATAACGAGCACATTCACTGTATGACAGGTGCTATTCTAACGAATCCTGCTGATATTGAAAGTACAAAGAATCCATTTATGAGATTGTTTAGAAAGTGTGAATTCTGTGAGTATGGACAGGCATTTTTGGCAGGTAGAAACTTTGAGTCAGAACTTGATAGTATATTTACATTGTCTGGTGCGTTTTCTGCATTTAGAAAATCAACTATTTTAAAGACACAGTTATATAATACAGATACTGTTTGTGAAGATACTCACGTTACATTCCAAATTCGAAAAAATTTAAAGCAGCGAGTGTATCTTTGTGAAAATGCATTGTTTATGGTTGACCCTATTGAAGATATAAATAAAATGTATACTCAGCGTCAGAGATGGCAAAGAGGTGAGTTGGAAGTTGCAAATATGTTCCTTAAAGATGATATGAAAGTAGGAAAGGGTGCTATTAGTAATTTCATGGTTCGACTTATAATATTTGACCATACATTTGCATTCCCACGTATGATTTGGTATTTTGCACTTATTTGTTTAGTGTTTATGAATTATCCAATGAAAATAGTTATAGGTTCAACTGCAATGATATATTTATTGTATGTAATATCTGCATTGCTGTACTATATAAACATATTGACATATCTAACACCATTCAAGGAAATTAAGAAATACTATGCTGGAAAATGGTATATCTGCATATTAATGCCTTTGTATAATTTCTATACATTCTGGATTAGATTTGCAGGTATCATTAATAGTATAAATAGCAGTGGTACATGGAGAACTAAAAATTATACAGAAGAGTATAATGACAGCACAGAACTTGTGAAGAAAGATTTTTCATTCATAACAAATTTAGTAACAAAAATTAAGGTTGGTATCAGTAAAACAAAGAAATAAAGAAGTGGTAGGAAGTATGAGAACAGAAAGTGATTTACAAAGACTTTTATGCCGTAAGGATATTAAATTGGTAGTTGCATTTTTAGCGCCAATATTGATTCTTCTACTGGTATATAATGGATTTGGTATATATCCATATGAAAATTTAACAGTGCTCACATCAGACCTTAACAACCAATATGTAAGTTATTTTGCATATTTGGTGGATTCTATTAGAGAGGGTAATAATATATTTTATACATTCTCTAAAGCTATAGGTGGAGATATGTATGGACTTACGGGCTATTATCTTTTAAGCCCAGTAAACATAATTCTTATGTTTGTAAATAAGGTGCATTTACCATTTATGCTTATGATTGTGACAATGATAAAAGTTGGCTTGTCTGGCTTGTTTATGTATATCTATCTTTCATCAAAAAGAGGTTACATATATAAAAATACAATGTTTGCTATTGCATATGCATTGAATGGATATATGGTTGCTTTTATATTTAACCTTATGTGGCTTGATGCAGTGTATTTATTGCCATTAGTTATATTGGGTGTGGAAAGAATTTATAAAAAGAAAAGTTGTATTCCATATATTTCTGTTTTGGCGCTGACAATCATATCTTGTTATTATACAGGATATATGGTTTGTATTTTTACAGGTATATATGCGGTATATTATTTTATTATTAGAAATGAATCATTTAAAACTAAATTTAAGAGTTTTATGATATTTGCTGGAAGTTCTTTACTTGCTGTTGGCATATCAATGGTAGTGTTGCTTCCTAGTTTATCTGCTCTTTCTGGAAGTAAGGAAATGGGTGGGGATACATTTGGTTTAACTCTTGAAACTAATTATTCCATAAAAGATTTTTTATCTTGCTTTTTTACAGGACAAAATGTTTCGGTAGAAGGTTATGAGAAAATGCCAAATTTATACTTCGGTATTGTAATGCTTGTATTTCTTATTGGTTTTTTTGTGAATAATAAGATAAAAATTAAAGAAAAAATAGCTACCTTTGGCGTGTTGGCGTTTTTGGTTTTAAGTATGTATTTTGTGATGACAGATATGGTTTGGCATGGCTTTGCAAAACCTAATATGTTCTATTGCAGATATTCATTCGTGTTTTCTTTTATGGCAATTATTATTGCTGAGAAATGTTACCACAGAATTCATGGTCTTTCAAAAAGATGGCAGCAGGCAATTATATTTGCAATTGTAATAGTTATGGTAATTGCAAATGGAATATTTATTGGTGATATTTCTGTAATCAAATTTATGGTTCTTGATGTTGTAGTTATAGCAGTTACAATGATTGTTATAATGTATTACTATAAGATTGATAAAGATTTGATTGCGGTACTCAATATAGTTTTGGTTATTTCAACTGTTATAGGTACATATGTGAATACGAAGGTGGAATTCTCAAATTTATATTTCGCAGACAATAGTATATCTGGTTATATCGAAGAGATGAAGCCATGCGTTGATTACGTTGAAAATAAGATGGAAGGCGAATACAGAATTGAAAAAACATTTTATTACTCGACAAATGACCCAATGTTATTATCCTATAATGGGTTGTCTCATTTTAGTTCTACTGAAAAAGCTTATGTTAAAGAGTTTATGAAGGATATGGGATATATGGCATATTACGAATATTGGACTCATTATGGGTTTGGTTCTACATATGCGGCAGATTCACTCTTAGGTGTGAAATATATAATGACTAGAGAGCCTATACATAACAGATATCAAGTAATAGGAAAGACTGATAAGATATACGTTTATGAAAATGAATATGCATTACCACTTGTATTTAAATCGTCGTCAGATATTTTAGATGTAGAAAAAACAGAAGATATGAATACATTTCAGTATCAGAATATAATATATTCTGGGCTTGTTGGAAAAAAAGTTGTATTATTCAAAGACATTACATACGAAAATCGATTTGTAGATACTAAAACAGGAGATGTTCATTACATTGTTAAAGCTATTGATAATGGTAATATATATATGTATTTTCCTAATGTGGAAACAGGGGCTGCAGAAGTTTATGTAAATGGAAGCCTTAGAGGTCAGTATTTTGATAGTTTTGGTAATGGTGTAATTGTTCTTGGACAGTTTGAAACAGGGAATATTGTTGATGTTATGATAAAACCTGTGGGAAATGGAACTGTGTTATCAGAACCTGTAGTATATGTTGAAAATGTGGAATTGTTAAAAGAATGTATAGAGAAAATTAAACCTGAAGATACAGTTGTCACTAAAAAATCAAGTTCTAAAATTACTTGTGACATTACAGTTTCAGAAGGTGAAATGGTTATGACATCAATCCCATATGATGAAGGGTGGACTGTTTATGTTGATGGTGAAAAAGTCGAAACCAAAGAGGCATTTAATACAATGCTTGCATTTGAAGTGGAAGCAGGAGCACATACGATAGTATTTAGTTATATTTCGAAATATTTCATTGAAAGTTTGGTGATTTCGATTATTTCTATGGTTGTATTTGGTGGAATAGTGTTATATAATGTTTTAGAAAAACGAAAGAAAGGAGCAAAAAATGAGGTACAGTCAGTATAAGTATAAGTTTTATTTGAACGCCAATCACTCAATTACATTGAATGATAAAATGGGACAGGTTCATCCTCATACTTGGGAAATAATGATTGATATCGTTAAAATCATTGAAGAATTTGTTCCGTTCTACGTGGTTGAAAAAACTATTGATACTATCCTGGCACCATATCAGGATAAGTATATTAATGAAATTGAGCCATTTAATGAGCTTAACCCAACATTAGAAAACATCAGTGAATATTTCAAAGACTGTATTGAAGAACAGTTGAAACAGGAAGGATGGTTGCTTCTTAGAATGGAGATTTCAGAAACACCAGCCAGATCCTATGTAATTGATGCAATTTATGATAGCGATAATAATGGCATAAATGACATTTATGAAAATGTAGATGAGAAAATTATTGAAGAAAAATTAAACGGAGTTAAGGCTTCGGAAGTGGAGGAAATATGAGTCAGAAAATTAGAACAAGATTTGCGCCAAGCCCAACAGGAAGAATGCATGTAGGTAACTTAAGAACAGCATTATATGAGTTTTTAATTGCTAAGCATGAGGGTGGCGATTTCATTATTAGAATAGAGGATACAGACCAGGAAAGACTTGTAGAAGGTGCAGTTGATATTATTTATAGAACAATGGCAGGTACAGGTCTTGTTCATGATGAAGGTCCTGACAAGGATAAAGGATATGGTCCTTATGTACAGAGTGAAAGACAGGCTACAGGTATGTACCTTAAGTATGCTAAAGAATTAGTTGAAAAAGGTGAAGCATACTACTGTTTCTGCGATAAGGAAAGACTTGAAAGTCTTAAGACAGAAGTTGCAGGAAAGGAAATCTCTGTTTATGATAAACATTGTTTAAAACTTAGCAAGGAAGAGGTTGAAGAAAAACTTGCTGCAGGAATTCCTTATGTAATCAGACAGAACAATCCTACAGAGGGACAGACAACATTTAAAGACGAGTTATATGGTGAAATCACAGTTGATAACAGTGAACTTGATGATATGATTCTCATTAAATCTGATGGATTCCCTACATATAATTTTGCAAACGTAGTAGATGACCATTTGATGGAAATTACACATGTTGTAAGAGGTAATGAATACATTTCTTCATCTCCAAAATATCAGAGATTATACGAGGCTTTTGGATGGGAGTCTCCAGCTTATGTACATTTGCCACTTATTACTGATGAAAATCATAAGAAGTTATCAAAGAGATGTGGTCATTCATCTTATGAAGATTTATTAGAGCAGGGCTTTATTACAGAGGCAATTGTAAACTACATTGCACTTTTAGGATGGAGTCCAGAAGATAATCAGGAAATATTTACACTTGATGAACTTATTGAAAAGTTTGATTACAGACATATCAGTAAGTCGCCAGCAGTGTTTGATATTGTTAAACTTAAATGGATGAATGGAGAATACATTAAGGCTATGGATAACGAGAAGTTCTACGATATGGCAATGCCTTATATCAAAGAGGTTATCACAAAAGATTTAGACCTTAAAAAGATTCTCGATATGGTTAAGACAAGAATCGAAGTATTGCCAGACATCAAGGAACATGTTGATTTCTTTGAAGAGTTACCAGAATATGATATTGAAATGTATACACATAAGAAAATGAAGACTGATTCAGCTATTTCTCTTGAAGTATTGAAGGAAGTACTTCCAATGCTTGAAGCTACAGATGATTATTCAGTAGATAATCTTCACGATATTATGATGAAATATATTGCAGATAAGGGTATCAAGAATGGTACAGGTTTATGGCCTGTGAGAACTGCAGTATCTGGTAAGCAGATGACACCAGCAGGCGCATTTGAGATAATGGAAGTTATCGGCAAAGAAGAGACAATTAAGAGAATTAAGGTTGGTATTGAAAAGTTAGAAGCAGCAGTATAGAAGGAAGACTAAATGGCATTTGACAATACACAAAATGAGGCTATAATGCATGGTAATGGACCGTGTATGGTTTTGGCGGGACCTGGCAGTGGCAAGACCACTGTCATAACCCACCGAATTAAAAATTTAATTGAAGAACAGAATGTTTCTCCTATGAACATATTGGTTGTTACATTTACAAAAGCGGCCGCTATGGAAATGGAGGAACGTTTTTTAAAATTAATGGAATTTTCCAAAGATTATAGTATGTGTAAACAGGTAACCTTTGGGACATTTCACAGTGTCTTTTTCAAAATTCTTAAATACGCCTACAACTATAATGCAGGTAATATTTTAAGAGAAGAAAAAAAGAGAGAGTATATCAAAAGAATTATTGAAAAACTTGAATTAGAATATGATGATGAAAACGAATTTATTTCAGATATAATAAGCGAGATTGGCTTAGTAAAATCTGAAATGATTAATTTATCTTCATACTATTCTAAAAACTGTCCGGAAACAATCTTCAGACGAATATATTCGGAATATCATGAAATATTATATAAGACGGGCGAAATAGATTTTGATGATATGCTTGTAATGTGCTATGAATTATTGACTAAAAGGCTAGACATACTTAAACTATGGCAAGAAAAATTTAAATACATTTTGGTGGACGAATTTCAGGATATTAATAAGGTTCAATATCTTGTTATGAAATTATTGGCAGCTCCTGATAATAATATTTTTATTGTTGGTGATGACGACCAGTCCATTTACAGTTTTAGAGGAGCAAAACCGGATATTATGCTCTCATTCCCAAAAGAATATGAGAATACAAAGATAGTTAAGTTAAATGTTAATTATAGATGTAATTATGAGGTGGTAGAGGCTTCTAAGAGGCTTATCAATCATAATAATGTTAGATATGAAAAAGATATACAGGCACACAATAATAAGATATATCCGATTGAAGTTGTAAAAGTCGCAAATACATCAGAACAGTCTCTTATTGTTATGAAATTAATGGAGCAGTATTTGAATAAAGGATTAAAATATAAGGATATAGCTGTGCTGTATAGAACTTCGATAAATCCTAGACATTTGGCGACTAAATTAATGGAATACAATATTCCATTTAAAATGCGAGATGCAATGCCAAATATATTTGAACATTGGATTGCTAAAAATATAATATCTTATATAAAGGTGGCATTAGGGGATTATGACAGGGCGCATTTTTTAAATATTATAAATCGTCCAAAGCGCTATATTTCAAGAGAAGCCTTTAAAGATAAGGAAGTAAGTTTTGAATCGTTAAAAAATTTTTATGGAACTAAGCAATATGTAGTTGAAAGAATTGAAAAATTAGAGTATGATTTGAAATTAATAGGTAAGATGAGTCCATATGCGGCAATAAATTATATTAGACATGGAGTTGGATATGAAGATTATATTGCTGAATATGCAGAGTATCGCAGGATTAAAGCTGATGAATTATATGAAATATTAGACGAACTGGCGATGTTATCTAAGGATTTTGATATCTATGAAAAATGGTTCGCGTATATGGATAAGTACAAGGAAGAGATGAAAAGGCAAGAGGAAATGCGTTATAAGATGGAGGATGGAGTCACTCTTTCGACTATGCATGGCGCAAAAGGCTTGGAATACCGAGTTGTAATTATCATAGACGCAAATGAACTTGTTACACCGCATATGAAAGCGGTTTTGCCTGAAGATATAGAAGAAGAACGAAGAATGTTCTATGTTGCTATGACTAGAGCAAAGGAAAAGTTACACATTCTATATTTGGATAAGCGATTTGAAAAAGAAATGGAACCTTCAAGGTTTATCGACGAAATATCACAGTGAAGATGCAGTGAATTTCGTTTTCAATAAATGCATTTTCAGAATGGAGGAAAAAAATGGGAAACAATGAAATGAAAAAAGAAGATATGGACGATGAAATGTATGTAACACTTGAATTAGAAGATGATTCAGAGGTTGAATGTGTAGTTGTTACTATCTTTGAAGCAGCTGGGAAAGAGTATATTGCTTTATTACCTACAGAAGGTGAACAATCTGAAGAAGGAGAAGTATTCCTTTACAGATATTCAGAGGATGCTGACGGAAATCCATCTCTTGATAGTATTGAAAGCGATGAAGAGTATGAAATCGTTGCAGATGCATTTGATGAATGGCTTGATGAACAGGAATATGATGAATTGGTAGGAGAAGATGAAGTTTAAAGAAAAATACATTGGTGATAAGAATTTTTATCGTGCGCTTTTAATTGTTGTTGTACCATTGATTATTCAAAATGCTATAACAAATTTTGTCAGTTTGTTGGACAATATTATGATAGGCAGAATTGGTACTGAACAGATGTCGGGCGTTGCGATTGTGAACCAACTATTGTTTGTTTTTAACATAGGTGTATTTGGAATAACTTCAGCCGTTGGAATATTTACAGCACAGTTTTACGGTGCGGGCAATGAAGACGGCGTAAGGGAAAGTTTTAGACTAAAGATAATCGCAAGTAGTGTTTTTACAGTACTTGCGATTTTAGTGTTTAAATTTTTTGGTGGAGAATTGATATCATTATTTTTAAATGATACAGGCGAAGGTGGGAATATACAATTGACACTAGAATATGGCCTGAAATATTTAGATATTATTTTGATTCAGATTGTTCCATTTACAGTGGTTCAAATATATGCAAGTACCCTTAGGGAACGAGGTGTGACAGTGCTTCCAATGATTTGTGGTACTGTGGCAGTGTTTGTGAATCTTGCATTTAATGCGGTCTTAATATATGGGTTGTTGGGTATGCCAGCACTTGGTGTTAAGGGTGCAGCTATTGCGACGCTTATAGCTAGATTAGTTGAGATGGTAGCAATAATAGTATGTGTTCATAAGGATAAAGTAAAGAATCCGTATATCATTGGAGTGTATAGAAATTTTAAAATATCTCGTACACTAGTTATGAATGTTGCGAAATTGGGTACACCTCTTATTCTAAATGAATTTTTATGGTCATTAGGTATGACTATGTTGAATCAAAGTTATTCAACCAGAGGATTGGATGTAGTTGGTGCATTGAATATATCATCTACATTATCAAATCTATTTAATGTAGTGTTTATTTCAATGGGTAGTGCTGTTGGAATAATGGTTGGACAACAGCTTGGGGCAGGCAATGTAGAAAAGGCTAAAGATACTGTAAGAAAAGAAGTGTTTGCCTGTGTTGGTGCTTGCATTATTATAGGTTCTTTGCTAGCGTTAGTAGCAGGTGTATTCCCTGAAATATATAATACATCAAACAGTATAAAAAATTTAGCTAAGACATTTATAAGAATATCTGCTCTATTTATGCCAGTTATAGCTTTTGTAAATATGTCATATTTTACAATGCGTTCAGGTGGAAAAACATTAATAACATTTTTATTTGACAGTTGTTATGTGTGGGTTGTTTGTATACCATTAGTATACTGTCTTACTAGATTTACTAATTTAGGGATAATTGTGATTTTCTTCGCATGTCAGTCGTTGGAAATTATAAAAGCAGTTATTGGATATGTATTGTTGAAGACGGGATTTTGGATTAATAAAATGGTATAACAAAATACTTGACTTTGAGCGAAAATATAATAAAATAGATTATGTGTGTTTTATGCACATTAAGTTATGAAAAGTACATATACGGAGGAAATTTTTGTGGCAACAACAGAAGCTGCAGTAGGCAGCCAAAACGGAAAAGATAAGAGTAAATCATATGGTGCAAAAAAGCCATATAACAAAGAATTTTCAAAAGAAAGAGATGGCTCTAAAGGTGAATATAAGCCAAGAGGTGAGTTCAAACCAAGAGGTGAGTTTAAACCAAGAGGCGAATTTAAGCCAAATGGAGAGAATAAACCTAATGGTGAATACAAACCAAAGGGAGAATATAAGCCAAAGAACAATTCATATAATAATCAGAGTAAAGGTTTTTCATTCAAAGACAAGGATGAAGATGATGATCAACCTGTTAGAAGAACAAAAACTGTACAGAAGGACAATAAGTCTAAGGAAGTACAGACAGATAAGATGGAGATTCAGAATCGTTTAGAAAAAGAAAAGAAGGCGATGAAGAAGAAACAAGAAGAAGCTAGAAAAAATGCTCAAAAGCCACCTAAGCAGAAAGCTAAACCAAAAAGAGCAGGTAATGTTGACTGGACTAGAGCATATGAGAACGACGAATACGATGATGACGATTACGATATGTATTTGTAATTGATAATACGCTTTGGAACGGAGAATATTATGTTAGACGGAAAGAAAACATTATTTAGTGGAATGCAGGCTACAGGAACTATTACATTGGGTAATTATTTAGGAGCATTGAAGAATTGGTTAGATTTAGATAAAGAATACGAATGCTTTTACAGTGTAGTTGATTTACATTCTATTACAGTTAGACAGGATCCGGCTGAACTTAGAAAAAGAGCAAGAAATTTGCTTATGTTATATTTAGCAGCGGGACTTGACCCTGAAAAAAATTGTATATATTATCAATCTCATGTATCAGCACATGCTGAACTTGGTTGGATTTTAAACTGTTTTACATATATGGGCGAATTAAACCGTATGACACAGTTTAAGGATAAGGCTGCAAAGCATGCAGATAATATTAATGCAGGTCTTTACACATATCCAGTACTTATGGCTGCAGATATTTTATTATTCCAGTCAGATGTAGTACCAGTTGGAGCAGACCAGAAGCAGCATCTTGAAATAACGAGGGATATAGCTAATAGATTTAATGCTATTTACGGAGATGTATTTACTATTCCTGAACCATATATTGGTAAGCAGGGTGCGAAGATTATGAGTTTACAGGATCCTACAAAGAAGATGTCAAAATCTGATGAGAATCCTAATGCAAGCATTATCTTGCTTGATGATACAGATACAATCATTAGAAAGTTTAAGAGAGCGGTTACTGATTCAGAGGCTATTGTAAGATATTCTGATGACAAACCAGGTATTTCAAATCTTATGACAATTTATTCAACTATGACAGGAAAGACATATGAAGAAATTGAAAGAGAGTTTGACGGCAAAGGATATGGTGATTTTAAACTTGCAGTAGGTGAAGTGGTTGCAAATGGACTTAAGCCAATTCAAGATAGATTCTACGAATTATCGAAGGATAAGGCTTATGTTGATGGTATTATTAAGAATAATGCTGAAAAAGCAAATTATTATGCAAGAAAGACCTTGAGAAAGGTTCAGAAAAAAGTTGGTTTCCCAGAGATGCCAAGATAATAAGTAATTTACAGGTTGGACTTGATTCCAACCTGTTTTTAGTTTACAATATTGCATGTAATAATTGAGAAGAAAGGACATAAAAAGATGAAAAAATTATTAATTATGTTATTAACAATGCTTATGATGGTAAGCGTGGTGGCTTGCTCTAGTAAGGAAGATGACAAGGAAAAAACTGAAGATACAACAAAAGCGACTTCTGGTAACAAGGAAACTGAAGACAAGGATGACGAAAAAGAAGACGAAAAAGATGATGAAAAAGATGATGTAGTAGCAGAGGATGGAGAAGTTATTATTTCAGAATTATCTTCAAAAACATTGCAAGAAGCTATTGATGCAGGCTATGATTATTCAGGATATGCAGCTTTTGGTGATGATATAGAATTATATTTGCAAACTGATAAAGTAGATGATTCTATTGAAAAAGCAAAGGAAAGTATTGAAGGTAAGACAATCGCACAGTTAAGAGAAGAATATGATATTTCTTTGGGATATATGGGATTTAACGATGAGTATACGTTTTCATTTGAAATCGGTTCTGTTTCATATTCGTTTGATCTTGAAAATGGAGTTGAAGCGATTAAGGCTCATGAAGATGAAGACTTTTTTGATTTAGAAGAGGCCGAAGAATTACAAAATGATGTTGTTTTGAATCTTGAAGTTACATATGTTAATATATATGCTACATTAGATGCAGAATCTATCGAAAAGTTAAATGCTCTTGATGATTTCGATAGAGAGATTATTGAAGATATGGCTGAAGAACTTGTTTTGGAAAAAGTGTATTATACAGTAGAGTAGTTAAAATAAATTCATAATTTGAAAAGATAGTGAATATAATAGTAGTACCATACTTTATTTATTGTCTTGGAGAAATTATGAATAACATATTAATCAAAATATTACAAGGAATGTTAATTGGATTAGGAGCTGTTTTGCCTGGAATTTCTGGCGGTGTGTTATGTGTGATTTTTGGAATCTACAGACCTGTTATGGAATTCTTGGGGGCTCCTTTTTCTAATTTTAAAAACAACATAAAAATGTTAATGCCATATATAATAGGCGCAATAATCGGATTTCTAGGTGTTTCTAAATTATTGGGTATTATATTGATAAATTATCCGTCTCAATCCGTTTGTCTTTTTGTAGGATTAATTGGTGGAATGTTACCAGCACTTTTTACAGAGGCTAAAAAAGAGGGAAGAAACAATCAATCAATGCTATCATTAGTAATATCAATGATTGTAGTGTTTTTATTACTAATGAGTTTGAAATATTTATCAATAGATGTTAAACCTACGTATTTTGCATATATATTTTGTGGAGTATGTTTGGCTTTGAGTCTAATAGCACCAGGCCTTAGTTTTTCTACGTTATTGATGCCATTAGGGCTGTATACACCATTTGTATCGGGGATTGGTGATTTTAAAGTAAGTGTATTGCTACCCGCGGGAGTTGGTGCGCTGATTACATTAGTGCTTCTGACAAGGTTAATTAATGTTTTGTTTGAAAAATATTATTCTAATATGTATCATGGAATTATTGGTGTAGTAATAGCAGCAACCATAATGATTATTCCTTTTGATTCGTTTATGATTTCAGCAGTAAATTTTCTTATGAATATGTTATGTATAGGATTAGGGGTGTTGATATCTATATGCATATCAGAATTTAACGAAAAAAATAAAATGGATATGACCGTGTAAGTCATATCCATTTTCTATTATTGTCCCATTATCAATATTGAGTACGAAGGCATTTTAAAAGAATTGCCGTCTTGTTTGATTTTTTTGTCACTAGTAAGTAATGTGCCTAAAACAGATAGTTCAGAGCAATTTTTACCGCCTATTTGTAAGTTGTCAAGGTTTATTTCACATTCATTAGCTGATATGTTGAAAACAATAAGTATTTCCTTGTCATTGTATTTTTTGGAAATCACACAAATATCGTCATTGGAATATTCTTCGTAGTAGGTAGTGACACCTCTTGCAATTTCAGGGTATTGATTCCTAATAAGGATGGCATCTTTAACATAATTGTAAATAGAGTTTGCATCATCTTTTTGGTCTTCAAAACTACCAAATTTCATTTTGACATTTTCCATATATGGTGGACCATCACACATTCCATCAGCGTTTGTGTTTGTGCTCCAATACATAGGTGCTCGTTTGTTTTCATCTTTTCCAGCACCCTTCATTCCGAGTTCTTCACCGTAATATACAAATACATTTCCAGACATTAATATGTTAAGAGCATTGCCGATTTTAGTTTGTGCTTCGCTATTTTCACCAGCATAGTATCCAGCGGTTCGGCCTAAATCATGATTGGTGTAAAATGGTGCATTTATATAATTAGGATTATAATTTTCGTAAGTAGTAGCAGCTTCGACAAGGTTTTTTCCGTAAAATGAAGCAGGACTTTGTCCAGTAACGACCTTAGTAATAATGCCCGAACTGTTACCGAAACTAAAATCAAACATACTGTCAACGCCACTTTCGTAATATTTCGAGTAGGCTACTCTATCCATCCAACATTCACATACTATGTAGACGTCTTTAGAAATTGTATCAATGTAGTTGTTAAACCAAGTTAATATTTCAATATTAGTTTTATCATCGCCTGAATTAAACTCCTTTACGGCATCAAGTCTAAAACCAGAAACACCTTTATCTAACCAGAATTTGGCGATGTTTTCAAATTCTTTTCGTACATTTTCATTTTCTAAATTGAGGTCAGGCATTTCACTCCAAAACTGTGATTCATAATACCATTCGGTATCTTTAATCTGAGTATAACCTGTGTGGAATTCAGTTGTGAAATTGTAATATTCTACATATTTGCATTTGTTTGGATCCAAAGAAGCACCTTCTGGTAAAGTTTTTATATATTCAACAGCTTCCAAAAACCAAGGATGTTGGCTTGAAGAATGGTTCATGGCTAAATCAATAATTACGTTGATTCCTCGCTTTTTACACTCGGCAATAAGTTTATCAAAATCATCCATGGTACCGTAATCGCTGTCTATTGCCATATAATCCTTTGTATCATACTTGTGATAAGTTGTTGATGGCATAATAGGCATAAGCCAAATTCCATTGAAACCTAAATCAGATATGTAATCCAAATTTTCGATTACACCCTGTAAATCACCAATTCCGTCACCGTCACTATCATAAAATGAATAGACAAAAACTTCATAAAATGTTCTGTATTTGTCATCAATTATGTTAGTTTTATTATTACGCCAATCGATATTGATTTCAGAATATTCATCTGAAATATTTTCGTTATTATCAGTATTATTTTGGGTAGTATCATTATCACTTGATTTGCAAGCGGTAAGAATAAATGTCATTATTAAAAATATAGATAATATTTGTTTGATGTTTTTTTTCATTTTCACGACCTCCTCATACAAGTGATTTTACCATATAAAGTTGTCCTTGAAAAGAATTAATCGAGAGAGTTTTGTTTATACTAGAAATATAAAATGTTGGAGGTCTGGTATGGAAAAGTGTGGAAAAACAAAGAGATTATACAGAGTGATTTTTGTATTAATTGTGGGTATTGGACTATTAATTCATATGAAGGACCAAAATTTAGCAGGGTTTGTAAATAGCATATCGTATTTTACGATACTTAGTAATATTATGTGTTTTTGTGTGTTATTATATTCTGCAGTAAAGAGAAATGCACATGCAAGTAAACGCTTTAATCTTGTATATGGAGGAGCGTTGTTATCAATTACACTGACATTTTTTGTGTATAGTTTTGTATTGGCAAATTCGGATTTTACAATGAGAGCAATGGAAAACGTTACATTTGACAATGGCGATATATTAGTGCATTATCTAGTACCTGCGATTATGTGGGTGGATTTTTTATGGATTATGCCACACAGAATTTTTTTAAAGGAATATATCACAAAATGGTTAATTATACCTGTAATTTACTTCATAATAACGATGATAAAGGCATATGGATATAATTATTTTAGTATATCAGAAGAATTTAAAAGATATCCTTATGATTTTTTAAATATAGAGGTAAATGGAGTTCCATATTTGATTAGTTATGTAGGCTTATTTACATTACTTTGTATAGGTATTGGAATTGGAATTTGTGTGCTTGATTTTGTGAGAGGAATGATTTATACTAAAAAAGTGTGTGCAAATATAAAACAAACATAGAATGGAGAAAACATTAATGGTGACATTGATTGAAAATTCACTTAATTTAGAAACATATTTAAGTTTAAGAGAGGCTGTTGGTTGGAAAAAATTGTCCGATGAACAGGCTAAGAAGGCTATTGATAACTGTCTTTATAATGTTGTGGCTTACGATGATGATAAGCCAGTTGCTATGGGAAGAATAGTTGGTGACGGCGCTGTTATATGTTATGTGCAGGATTTAATAGTTCTCCCTGAATATCAAGGAATGAAAATTGGATCTAAAATAGTGGAAAATCTTACAAAGTATGTAACAGATATAAAAGAAGATGGCACAGAAATGATGTTTTGTCTTATGTGTGCAAAAGGTAGAGAAAAGTTTTATGAGGGACTTGGGTTTACGGCTAGACCAACCGAAAACCTTGGACCTGGTATGATTAGATACATAAAATAGTGAGCACGAAAGGGTGTAGAAAATGTCGAAAGTAACGAATAATTACGATGCAAATAGTATTTCCATACTGGAAGGTCTTGAAGCTGTTAGAAAAAGACCAGGTATGTACATAGGTAGTGTTTCTACAAAGGGTCTTAACCATCTTATTTATGAAATTGTAGATAACTCGGTGGATGAGCATTTGGCTGGATATTGTAAGAATATTCATGTGACACTTGAAAAGGATGGCACAGCTGTTATCAAGGATGATGGTCGTGGTATCCCTATTGGTATAAATGAAAAGGCTGGTATACCAGCGGTTGAAGTTGTATTTACTATACTTCATGCCGGTGGTAAGTTTGGTGATGGCGGATATAAGATTTCCGGTGGTCTCCACGGTGTAGGTGCTTCAGTTGTTAATGCTCTTTCAGAGTGGCTTGAAGTTGAAGTAAGAGTTGATGGAAAAGTTTACAATCAGCGCTATGAAAGAGGCAAGGTTATGTATCCTTTAAAAGAGATTGGTACATGTAGAAAAGGTGATACAGGTACAAAGGTTACATTTATGCCTGATGCAGAAATTTTTGAAAAGACTTATTTTAAGGCTGAATCTATAAAGAGCAGACTTCATGAAACGGCGTACCTTAATAATGAACTTACAATTACATTTGAAAATAAACGTTTTGGTGAAGAAGAGAAGGTTGTATTCAATGAGCCTGAAGGTATCAAGGCTTATGTTAAGGATTTGAATGAAGGCAAGGAAGCTCTTCATGATGTAATATATTATAAGAGAGTTACAGATGGCATAGAGGTAGAGGTTGCTATTCAGTTTGTTGATGAGTTCCAGGAAAATATTTTGGGCTTTTGTAATAATATTTACACTCAGGAAGGTGGTACTCATATTACAGGCTTTAAGACCAAGTATACAATGGTTGTAAACCAATACGCAAGGGAACTTGCACTTTTAAAGGAAAAGGATGCAAATTACACTGGTAATGATGTTAGAAACGGTATGACAGCAGTTGTCGCAGTTAAGCACCCTGAACCAAGATTTGAAGGTCAGACAAAGACAAAACTTGATAATCCTGATGCAGGTAAGGCTGCTTCAGATATGTCAGGCGAGGAATTAGTATTCTTTTTTGATAAGAACCTTGAAACTTTGAAGACAGTTATTGCATGCGCTGAAAAGTCTGCAAAGATTCGTAAAGCTGAAGAAAAGGCAAAGACCAATCTTTTGTCGAAACCTAAGTTTTCAATTGATAGCAATGGTAAACTTGCTAACTGCGAAAGTAGAAATGCAGAAGAATGTGAAGTATTTATCGTAGAGGGTGATTCTGCCGGTGGTTCTGCAAAAACTGCAAGAAATCGTAGAACACAGGCTATTCTTCCTATCAGAGGTAAGATACTTAATGTTGAAAAGGCGACAATGGACAAGGTGCTTGCAAATGCTGAAATCAAGACAATGATTAATGCCTTTGGATGTGGTTTTTCAGAAGGTTATGGTAATGATTTTGATATTACAAAACTAAGATACAATAAGATTATTATTATGACTGATGCTGATGTCGACGGTGCTCATATTGCAACATTGTTACTTACATTTTTCTATAGATTTATGCCGGAGCTTATTCATGAAGGTCATGTGTACCTTGCAACACCACCTTTGTACAAGGTTGTGCCAAAGAAGGGAGAAGGTCAATATCTTTACGATGATAAGGCTCTTGAAAAGTATAGAAAGACTCATACTGGTTCATTTACATTACAAAGATACAAAGGTCTTGGTGAAATGGACGCAGAGCAACTTTGGGAGACAACTCTTAATCCTGAAACAAGAATTTTAAAACAGGTTGAGATAGAGGATGCCAGAATGGCTTCTGAAATAACAGGAATGCTTATGGGAAATGAGGTTGCACCTAGAAGAGAGTTTATTTACAGTCACGCTCATGATGCGGAGATTGATGCGTAGGAATGGAGAGAGATTATGGCAGAACAAATTATTAGAACTGAATATTCCGATGTGATGCAAAAATCCTACATAGACTATGCGATGAGTGTAATCTGTGCCAGAGCATTGCCGGATGTAAGAGACGGTTTGAAGCCTGTTCAGCGTAGAGTTTTGTACGCAATGGAACAGCTTGGATTAAATCATGATAAACCACATAGAAAGTCAGCGCGTATTGTCGGTGATACCATGGGTAAGTTTCACCCACACGGCGACAGTTCTATTTATGATGCGCTTGTAGTATTAGAGCAGGATTTTAAGAAAGGTATGGCACTTGTAGATGGTCATGGTAACTTCGGTTCAATCGAAGGTGATGGCGCTGCTGCTATGCGTTATACTGAGGCTAAACTTAAGAAATTTACTCAGGAAGTATATCTTGCAGATTTGGATAAAAATGTTGTTGATTTTGGACCAAACTTTGATGAAACAGAGAAGGAGCCAATAGTTCTTCCTGTAAAAGTTCCAAATATATTGATAAATGGTGCGGAAGGTATTGCGGTTGGTATGACAACTAGTGTTCCTACACACAATTTATCAGAAGTTTTAGATGCGGTTATGGCATATATGGATAACAATGACATTACTGTTAAAGAGTTAATGGAATATGTTCAGGGACCTGATTTTCCAACAGGTGGTATTGTTATTAATAAAAGCGAACTTCTTGACATTTACGAGAGCGGCGTTGGTAAAATAAAACTTAGAGGTAAGGTGGAATTTGAAGAGGGCAAGAGAAAGACTGACAAGGATAAACTTGTGATTACTGAAATTCCATATACAATGATTGGTGCCAATATTGGTAAATTTATTGCAGATGTTTGTGATTTAGTTGAAACTAAAAAAACAACAGATATTGTTGATATTTCTAATGAATCTTCGAAGGAAGGTATTAGAATTGTATTAGAACTTAAGAAAAATGCTGATGTTGAAAAGGTTAAAAATCTTTTATACAAGAAGACAAAACTTGAGGATACATTTGGCGTAAATATGCTCGCAATTGTGGATGGCAGACCTGAAACACTTAGTCTTAAGGATGTTATTGTACACAATGTTAATTTCCAGTATGAAATATACACCAGAAAGTATACAACTCTTTTAAATAAAGAGTTAGAGCAGAAAGAAATCAAGGAAGGTCTCATTAAGGCTTGTAATATCATTGACCTTATTATTGAGATTTTACGTGGCTCTCAAAGTTTAAAGGATGCGAAAGCGTGCCTTGTAAATGGTGAAACTTCAAATATTAAGTTTAAATCGAAAGAGTCTGAGATTCTTGCAAGTCAGTTGTGTTTTTCTGAAAAGCAGGCGCAAGCTATCTTAGAACTTAGATTATATAAGTTAATAGGTTTGGAAATTCTTGCATTGCAGAAGGATTATGAAGATATTGTTAATCGAATTGCTGAATATGAAGATATTTTGAACAATAGACGTTCAATGACAAAGGTTATTCAGAAGGAATTACAGAGAATCAAAAAAGAGTACGGTGTTGCTCGTAAGACACACATTGAAGATGGTGAAGTGGCTGTTTACGTGGAAGAAAAGATTGTAGAACAAGAAGTTGTCTTTATTATGGATAGATTCTCATATGTTAAAACAATTGATAAGGCTTCTTATGAGCGTAATAACGAAGCAATTCATAATGAGAATAAATACATATTCCCATGTATGAATACAAGCAAGATTTGTGTATTTACCGACAAGGGTAATATGCATCAAATTAAGGTTCGTGATATTCCTTTTGTTAAGTTTAGAGACAAGGGTACACCTATCGATAACCTTGGTAATTATAGTACGAGTAATGAAAATCTTATCCATATTTGTGACGCGGAAAGTTTAAAGAATAAGAAACTTCTCTTTACAACAAAGATGGGTATGATGAAGATTGTTGATACCGCTGAGTTTGATGTAATAAAGAAGACGATTGCGGCTACAAAACTCAATGATGGAGACGTTGTTACAAGTATTATTGTTACAAATATTACAGCAACTGCAGGTGATAATATTGTTGGCACAGTTGAAGAAAATGCTGTAATTGATGAGAATACTATGGATATGCCAGTGTTAATGTCAGGTGGATTTGATGATGATATGGGTATGATGAGCGGTGGTTTTGGCGATGATGACTCCTTCGGATTTGATCCAATGGGTGGCTTTGAGGACGATTTTGGACAGTTTAGTTTTATGGACACAGTTACTACACCTGTTGCAGATGGTGCTGAAAACAATTCTACAGATTATGTTATCTTGCAGACCGCAAATGGTATGTTTATCAAATTCTCACTTTCAGAAGTGCCTGAAAAAAAGAAAGGCGCTGTTGGTGTTCGCGGTATGAAACTTGAAAAAGATGACTATATTACTGATGTTTACGTAGTGGATGCCGGTGATAATAGTATCGTAGAATACAAGAATAAGAAGGTGGAATTTAGAAAACTTAAAGCAACAAAAAGAGACGGTAAAGGTACGAAAGCTAAATAATAATTTATTTAGTTGAATAAATCTCTAAAAAGTGGTAAAATTATTACAATATTTACGTAACTGATTTAGGAGGAACAATGGCTGAAAATAAATATGTTGCTTACGTGGGTTCTTATACTCATGGTAAGGCTAAAGGTATAACAATTTGTGATGTTGATATGGAGGAAGGCATCTTCATACCTAGAAAAGAGGTAGAAGTGGGTAATCCATCATATCTTAGAATAGCGAATAATGGAAAGTTTCTTTATTCGGTATCTGATTTAGGAATATCATCATTTAAGATTTTAGAAGATGGTGATTTGGAATTTATGAATCTAGGCTCTATAAATGGTATGAGAGCATGTCATATTAGCGTTGATAAGAAGGACAAGTTTATCTATACTGCGGGATATCATGATGGTAAGGCTTCGGTTGTTAGAATTAACGATGATGGTAGTGTTGGAGAACTTACAGCAGAAGTATTCCATAAAGGTATGGGTAGTATTGCTGAAAGAAACTTTAGACCACATATTACATGTACAAGACTTACACCGGATTCTAAATTCCTTGTAGCTTGTGATGTTGGTATTGACCAGGTTAAATTATATAAGTTTAATCATGAAACAGGTGGAATTAATCTTGTAGATATTTTAAGATGTGAGCTTGAGTCTGCTCCTAGAAGTATGTTGTTTAGTCCGGATGGTAAGTATGCATATCTTATCTGCCAGCTTATGAATTGTGTCAATGTTTATAAGTACAGTGGAGAAAATGATTTACCGAACTTTGAACTTATCCAGCAGATAAGCACATTAGGAAAGAAGTATAATGACAAGAGTGCTGTGGCAGCTCTTAGATTTTCATCAGATTGCAAGTATTTGTTCTGTAGTAATGCAGGTGATAATAGTGTTGCATTCTTTAAACGAAATGAAGAAGATGGTACTTTGGAAAAATTGTCTGTACTTCCTATAAGTGGAGATTATCCAAAGCAGATTTGTGTATTTCCAGATGATAAGCATTTGGCATCGATGAATCACGAGACAAATGAAATCACATTCTTTAATATTGATTACGATAATGGAATAATCGTTCAACATGGAGCGCCTATGAAGGTTGAAACTCCAAACGTTGCAGTTATTGCAAAGATAAAATAAGATTTTAAAGGCTGTTGCGTATGTAACAGCTTTTAGTGTATTGAAGGTGTTATAATGGGTATAGAATTAGGATTAGATAAAATTAAAAAGGTATTGTTTCATTTGGGAAATCCTGAAAGAATGTTGAAGGTTATACATATTGCAGGAACAAATGGAAAGGGTTCTGTAGGAACATATATTAACAGCATTCTTATAAAAAAAGGACTTAAGGTTGGAAGGTATTGCTCACCAGCTGTATTTGATGAATACGAAATTATACAGATGAATGGTGTGAATATATCTAAAGAAGAATATGATGCGCTTATGGAAGAAGTTGATGCGGCCTGCTTTAAGATGAATAAAGAACCATCTTTGTTTGAAAAACAAACAGCAGTAGCTATATTATATTTTTCAAAGAATAAGTGCGATGTATGTATCTTTGAAGCTGGTATGGGAGGAAATCTTGATGCTACAAATGTGTTCAGAAAAAATCTTTGTAGTGTAATTACTAATATTGATTATGACCATAAAGAATATTTAGGTGAAAGTATTGAAGAGATAACAAAGGCAAAGGCGGGAATAATTAAGAATTATTGCAGAGTTGTATTAGCGCCTCAAAATCATGCTAGTGTATATTCTGTTGTTAAAGAAAAAGCAGATAGTTTGTATTCACCACTACTTTGTGTAAATAAAAATGCAATGTCTAGAGAAACAGATGGAACATTGACATATAGAGCCTCAAATGGAAAAGCATATAGGGGTATAAAGCCGACAAGCAAAGCATTGTACCAGCTTGAAAATATTAGTACAGCCATAGAAGTTGTTGGTTTATTGAATTATTATGAATATGGTATATTACCATATGATATTGTTGATGGAATTAATAATGCATATTGGCCGGGACGTTTTGAAAAGATTAATGATGAGCCTATAGTTTATATTGATGGTGCTCATAATCCTGCCGGAATAACGGCACTAAAACAAACCATTAATGATATGTTTAAAACGGAAAAGATAACATTGGTTATGGGTGTTTTTGCCGACAAAGACTATGAGCAGATGATAGATATAATTACCCCGGTTGCTGAGAAAGTATACACATTTACCCCGGAAAATGAAAGAGGTTTAAATGGTGCAATACTTGCTAGTACTGTGGAACGAATTAATGAAAATGTAGAAAATTTAGAAACTGTAGAGAAAGCGCTTTATAAGGCGTGTGAAGATAAAGAAAATATTGTAATAGTATGTGGTTCGTTATCATATATGAAACAGGTGAAAGGTTATTTTGGCAGTGAAGATAGGAAATAAACAGTTTGATTTCGATAATAATGTTTATATAATGGGAATTTTAAATGTTACGCCAGATTCTTTTTCTGATGGAGGAAAATGGAGTGATATTGACAGGGCACTGCATCAGGTCGAAAAGATGATTTTTGAAGGTGCACACATAATAGATGTTGGTGGAGAATCAACGAGACCGGGGTATGAAAAGATATCAGAAGACGCCGAGGTTGAAAGAGTTGCACCTGTAATTGAGAAAATTAAGAATAATTTTGATGTGACTATTTCTATAGACACATACAAGGCGAAAGTTGCTAAAGTTGCAATAGATTGTGGCGCAGATTTGGTTAATGACATTTGGGGGCTTAAGGCAGATAAGGAAATGTCAAATGTTATAGCAGATGCAGGAGTTGCCTGTTGTTTAATGCATAATAGGGATTTGAACATTAACCCATATACAAACTTTTTAAATGATGTAAAATCCGATTTACAGGAAAGTTTATCAATCGCAAAAAATGCTGGAATTAGCGATGATAAGGTGATTATAGATTTGGGTTTTGGCTTTGCAAAGGATTTAAATCAAAATCTCAACTTACTTAATAACTGTCAAATTTTTAAGGAGATGGGATATCCAATTTTGCTAGGAACATCTAGAAAATCGATGATTGGATTGACTTTGGACTTACCTGTTGAAGAAAGATTAGAAGGTACCATTGCAACTACTGTTTTAGGTGTCGCAAAAGGTTGTAGTATTATAAGAGTGCATGATGTAAAAGAAAATTTCAGAGCGGTTAAGATGGCTAAGGCTATTCTTGATGCATAAGAAGGAGTGTTTTTGTGAAGAGTAAGATTATTAAAATAGTGATAGTCATTGTGTTGATAATCGCAATAGTTTTGGGAATAATTGCTTGTTATCATTTTAACAAATTTGAATATAATGACGATGATGCAACAGGAAATACAGCGGGAAATCTTTACAATGGTGGATTGTTTTGTGAGTATAATGGGTATATCTATTTTTCGAATCCAAATGATTATAATCAATTGTACAGAATGGATGAAGATGGTGATAACATCGAGAAGGTTCACAGTGATAAACCTAGATTCATAAATATTTGCAATGACTACATTTATTATGTCAGATACAATCACGACAGTGGTCAGGAAGTTGTATTTAGAGGCAATATGTTTGGCGTATATAGGATGAAAATAAATAGTGATGACCCAGTAGAACTTTATGCGGGGTTGGCAGATTCATTGATGCTTAGCGGGAATAAGTTATATTTCCAAAGTTATAATGACGAAGATTTGATTGAAGTAAAATCTGTTGGTATAGATGGCAAAGAGGTTGAAAAGGTTAGTAAAGATGACTTTTTACCGGTATCCGTTTATGATGAATATATTTATTATAGCAATGTTACAGGTAATCATAATATAGTTAAGA
The DNA here is from genome assembly GCA_017935565.1 of Lachnospiraceae bacterium. Lineage (GTDB taxonomy): Bacteria > Bacillota > Clostridia > Lachnospirales > Lachnospiraceae > SVEL01. The sequence goes on along the minus strand of JAGBHK010000018.1, from coordinate 21,042 downwards.
TGGATACGGAAGATAATTTGACGATGACCATTAAAACTGGAAACTTTTATATGCCAATAGTGGAAGATAATGTTTTGTATTATATTGATGTTGAGAATAATTACTGCTTGATGAAGCAAGATTTAAGTACAGGCAAAGAAACAGTGCTTACTAAAGACAGATGTATTAATTACAATGTTAGTACGAAGTATGAAGTAATTTATTATCAGTGTGAAAATGATACAAATGATCATCGATTAATGATGATGGATTTGGATGGAAATGATTTAACATTGATAGAAAAAGGCGATTTTTCAAATATCCATATAACAAAAAACTACACCTACTTCTACAGATTACAAGTAGGTGCAGATAAGGAACTTTTTTACGTGAAAACGGGTAAGGAATCCAGTCCTAAGAGATTTCAGTAATTAATTCATTTATTCGTTTATTTAATAGAGGATGAACGCAATTTGGAGAAATTTCTCTTAATGGAATTAGTACAAAATCACGTTTATGAAGTTCTGGATGAGGGATAGTTAGTGTATCATCATCACAAATTAAATTATCGTATAATAATATGTCTAAATCAAGAGTGCGAGGTCCCCAGTGGATTTGTCGCACTCTATTTGCTTTCTTTTCGATTTCCTGTAAAAATGAAAGCAACATTTTTGGCGAATATAGAGTTTGAATCTTTATAGCTCCGTTTAAAAAATCATCCTGTTCGGTGTATCCGTATGGAGGCGTGATAATAAAACTTGAAACTTTATTAACTATACACATATCGTCGTCATTTATCATAGTAATAGCGTCATTTAAATATTTTTCTTTGTCACCCATATTTGAGCCTAAAGCAATGTATGCGATGTGCCATCCTCTAGTAATTTTTACAGAAACACAGTTAAGGGGCAATCCTATAGGCGCCCAAGGTTTCTTTATCTCTACATCAATTTTAGAAATAAGAGGGTAGGCTAAAAGTATCTGTGTAGCAAGATTTTCAGCTGCCGCCTCGAGAAGCTTAAATGTATTTTCAGTAAGATATTTTGTTATAAATTGGCAGACATCAGCATAGTTAACTGAATCTTCAATAGAATCTGAAAGACCGGCCTTTGTTGTGTCTGTATACATTGTGGCAGAAATCAAAAATTTCTGACCTAGAGCAGTTTCCTCTGAAAGCACACCATGATTAGCGTATATTTCTAAATCATTTATTATAATAGAATCTGTATGCATAATTCTAAAATCCTTTCTAAAAATAGTTCGTATGATATGGGTAGTTTAGCACAAGATTTTGAAGAATTAAAGTTTTTTTTAAAACGATTAAAAAACAGCATCATATAATTCGGATGGAAAATTGGTTTTGACAGGAACTAAAAATGGCGGAACTATATCAGTAAACTCGAATTCAGGAAGTGTTGTACAGGAACCTGAATTACAGACAACATATATCAATCCGACACCAAGCGCTGGTTATTTTTCTGATGAAACATCATATGTTGATGGTGTAAGCATTGCTGAACCAGTTACCATTAACCAGTGGAACAATGATTTGAGTTTTAATTATGTTGAAAATGGTACAGCACCTAATGACATTGCATATACAATTGGCCGTAAGGATGTTAGAAATGTTCCTGTAGAAATTAAAAGTGGTGTAAATGATACAATTTCTCTTGATTTTAAATATGGCAATAACACAACAGAGTTTGAAATAACTCTAGACGCTGGTACATATAAGGGTGATGATTTAAAAGATATGATTCAAGAAAAACTTGATGCAGCAATGGTGGCTAAGGGTTTTGAACCAGGAACAATAGAAGTTGGTATTGGTGGAATAACTACGGGTGTTACAGGTTCTAACGATGCAAATGCATTAAACTTTAAATTATCAAAAAGCGTAAGATTACCTGGTGAAGGTGAATACATTATTGACGGTGTAAGTGGAAATGCGGCATTTAGTGTATTCTATCAAACAGACGGTGAGTTGGTTCCTGCGTATGTAAAGGGCGCAAAGGATATTTCGGAAGGTGTTACAATAGAAGATGGAAAAAATGTATTGAGCTTTGATGTAGATGGTACAAATTATTCTATAACAATTCCGCCAGATGAGTATACCTCAGAAGAACTTATAAATAAGGTTAATGAATTGCTTACCGCAGCAAATGCACCAGTCGGCGCTGAAATGGATGATAATGTTTTAAAATTAAGTTATTATAAGCTTGGTGAACACAAGATTAATAATATTTCAGGAAGCGCAAAACAGGATTTGTTCTACAATGAATATGGTGAAGAGGGTGAAGAGGAACCTATTAATATCCAACTTAGCAGTGAAGTGGGAGACTTCATTTCGCTTGGTAAACCGCTTGTTAATACTGTTTCTCTTGGTATTAATTCAATTGCAATTACAAAACCAAAATATGGAGACAAGGCTCTTGACAGAATTGACAAGGCCTTGGAAAAAGTTTCTGCAATAAGAAGTGATTTTGGTGCAAAACAGAATAGATTGGAGCATGCTATTAATAGTAATAATAATGCTTCAGAGAACACTCAGGCAGCTGAATCAAGACTTAGAGATTTAGATATGGCCGAAGAAGTAGTTGCTCAGTCAAAACATAGTATTTTGATGCAGGCAGGCGAAGCCATTATGGCTCAAATGATGAATGACGCTGAAGGAGTGCTTAGACTTTTACAGTAAAAAAACGATGAGATGTGAGAGAAAAAATAAGCTATAGATGAGAGAACATCTGTGGTGAAAAACTCTCACATCTCATCTTGTTTATAGTATAAATGGGTATTAGAAAAAGTGGTGATTTATTTCACAAGTGGTAGGAATTTTTGACTGAGATGAAAAAAGAGGGGCGAATTGACAAATATTTGTATTTTAGTGAAAGTGAGAATGAAAACAAAAAAAGCACTGTTTTTACAGTGCTTTTTTAGTGGCTAAGAAGGGATTTGAACCCCTGACACCGCGGGTATGAACCGCGTGCTCTAGCCAACTGAGCTACTTAGCCAAAGGTATGGGACCAACAGGGCTCGAACCTGTGACCCTCTGCTTGTAAGGCAGATGCTCTCCCAGCTGAGCTATGATCCCATAGTGTCGTCAGACACGTCCATTAGTATACGGTATGAAAGAAAAAATGTCAAGCATTATTTTAAATTTTTTTTATGTTTTTTTCATATGATTGTTTATAGCCAAATATTGTGGTATACTACACGCTAAAGAAGTATAAAAGAAATGAAAATGTTGATAATCTATTTAGAAAGGTTTGGTGATATATATGAGAGTTGGAATGGGGTACGATGTACATAAGCTTGTTGAAGGTAGAGATTTGATAATTGGTGGAGTTAAGATTCCTTACGAGAAGGGATTACTTGGACATTCGGATGCGGATGTATTGTTACATGCTATAATGGATGCTTTGCTTGGGGCAGCAGCACTTGGCGATATTGGAACACATTTTCCAGACACAGACCCAGCATATAAAGGCATTTCTAGCGTGAAACTATTGGAGCATGTGGGTGCATTGCTTGAAGATGAAGGATTTTATATTGAAAATATTGATGCGACCATTATAGCGCAGAGACCTAAGATGCTTCCTTATAGACAGCAGATGATTAACAATATTGCAGATGCATTGAAGATTGATGTAAGTCAGGTAAATGTAAAGGCTACTACTGAAGAGGGACTTGGATTTACAGGGGAAGGTTTGGGGATTTCATCACAGGCTATTGCTAGTGTGTGTAAGATTGAAAGTTTTATTGATGATGATATTATGTCATCAAAATGCGCGAATTGTGAAGGATGTAATCATGGAAAATAATATTCATTATAGAGAATTGAAAGAGTTGACAGCAGATGATTATGAATTGATAAAAAAATATTTTTCATTGAGACAAGCTGTTACTTGTGAAAGTATTGCGACAAGCACATATATTTGGAAAATATATTATAATACAAAATATTATATAAATGAGTATGGCATTGTGTTTGTTTATAGCAATAAGGATGAGGTGTTTACATTTACTCCTATATGCAAACAGGAAGATATAAAGGCTTGTTTCCTTGATGCTAAAAAATATTTTAATGAAGTTTTAGGACAGAAATTAAAAGCATATGCCATAGACGAAGAGGCTATAAAAGAACTTGCGGATTTAGATGACAAGTTTGATATAGTTGAAGAAAGAATGTATTTTGACTATCTTTATGATGCCGAAGGACTTAAAAATTTAAGTGGAAAAAAATATCATAAGAAAAAGAATCATGTTAATGGTTTTAAAAAAGCTTATGAAGGCAGATATGAAATGCGAGAAATGACATTTTCAGATAAGGAAGAAATATTATCTTTCTTAGATAAATGGCATAGTATGAGAGATATTGTTGATGAGTATAAAAGGGACGATTATGAGTTGATGGGAATAAAATATATACTAAATAATTGCCAAATGCTCGATATAAAAATGTTTGGAATATATGTAGATGGTGCGTTGGAAGCATTTACACTTGGAACCTACTCAGAAGGAGAAAAGACAGCGTATATACATGTAGAAAAGGCAAATCCAGATATCAGAGGATTGTATGCATTTATAAATCAACAGTTTATAGTTAATTGCTTCCCAGAGGCATTATATGTTAATCGTGAGGACGATATGGGATTTGAAGGGCTTAGACAAGCTAAAATGTCATATAATCCGATTAAACTTGTAAAAAAGTACGAAATGTATGAAAAATGAGGCCGATGAATTGATAAGAATAGTAAATGATAATGAGAAAAATTTAATACGACCATTGTACGAAGAAGTTTTTAACGATAGTAAAGAGTTTGTTGATTATTACTTTGCGAAGTATGTGAAGAACGCGATTAATTTTGTGTGTGAACGTAATGGACAAGTTATTGCAATGGCAACGATTCATCCAAAAACTCTTTCTATATCAGGAGAAAATGTGAAAGTTGGTTATGTATATGCGGTAGCCACTAAAAAAGAGTATAGAGGTCAAGGCTTAATGAGAAATGTTCTTGAGGCTATAGATAAGTATGCTATTGATAATAAATATGCTTATTTATATTTAATTCCAGTGGACCCTGAAATCTATAAAAGTTTAGGTTATGTCCTTTTAAAAGAAGGGAAAGAGTGCCTTGTTAAAAGAACCCAAATCCATCTAGATAATTCGATGGAATATGATTTAATTAAATTAGATTTAAAAGATATAAAAAAAGCACTTGATTTTTTGATGAATTTCTACGAAAATAAAGTGTCAATATATTACGATGAAAATTCTTTTTCGGAATTAATTGAAAGGTTTTCTGGAAAGAAAAGCGGAATATATTGTGTTTTTCATAGAGAATGTGATAAAATACTAGGGTTGGCATTAATAGAAGATGATGAAGATATTAATGTTGCAGGTATTCTTTGTGAAAATAAGGATAGATATGAGATTTTTGGCGCACTTATGAATGGTTTAGAAGTCGATAAATTGGTGTGCAATGAGAATCCAGTTATGTTCAAATCTGTATATGAAGATATAGATAAAATTAAAAATTATACTATTTATATTAATGACGAAGTATAATATAAAAAAAGATTGAGGTTTAAAATGTCATTTTTTAAAGAATTAAGAGAAGAGATAAATGTTATAAAAGAACGAGATCCTGCGATAAAGAGTGACTGGGAAGTGTTTTTATATCCAAGCTTTAAGGCTATAAGAAAATATAGAAAGGCTCACAGACTTTATAAAAAGGGACATTACTTTCTGGCAAGATGGATATCGCAAAGAACTGCCAGAAAGACTGGCATAGAGATACATCCAGGTGCGACTATTGGCAAAGGATTTTTTATCGACCATGGTCATGGCGTTGTAATCGGTGAAACTGCTATTATCGGTGATAATGTTACATTGTATCAGGGTGTTACACTTGGTGGTACTGGTAAGGAAAAGGGTAAACGTCATCCGACTTTAGAGGATAATGTTATGATATCCGCAGGTGCAAAGATATTAGGTTCATTTACAATTGGTGAAAACTCAAAGGTAGGTGCTGGTAGCGTTGTGCTTGAAGAAGTTCCGCCAAACTCAACAGTTGTTGGTGTTCCAGGACGTGTTGTAAAACAGGATAATATCAAAATTCCTCGAAGTGATTTAGACCAGGTACATTTACCTGACCCTATAAAGAATGACATTGAGTTCTTAAAACAGCAGAATGAAGAACTTAGAGCTTTGGTAAACAAGCTCATAGATGAGAGAAAGGATAATTAAAATGAACAAGATAAGCTTTTTTAATACACTTACAAGAAATGTTGAAGAATTTAAGCCAAATGTAGAAGGCAAGGTAAATATGTACACATGTGGTCCTACAGTGTACCATTTTGCGCATATTGGTAATCTTAGAAGCTACATTATGGAAGATGTTCTTGAAAAAACTTTAAGATATGCTGGATATGATGTAAAGCGAGTAATGAATATTACTGATGTTGGACATCTTTCAAGCGATGCTGATACAGGCGAAGACAAGATGTTAAAAGGCGCAAAAAGAGAGAACAAAACAGTTATGGAGATTGCAAAATTCTATACAGATGCATTTTTCTCAGATTGTGCAAAACTTAACATTAAGACTCCAGATGTAGTAGAGCCTGCAACAAATTGTATTGATGGCTTTATCAATATGGTTTCATCACTTCTTGAAAAAGGTTATGCATATGTAGCAGGTGGAAATGTTTATTTTGACACATCTAAACTTGAAGATTATTATGTATTCTCAAGCCAGAGCGAGAAGGAACTTATGGTTGGTGTTCGTGATGACGTTGATGAAGATACAAATAAAAAGAACAAAGCAGACTTCGTATTATGGTTTACAAAGTCTAAATTTGATAATCAGGAACTTAAATGGGATAGCCCTTGGGGCGTAGGATATCCAGGCTGGCATATTGAATGCTCATGCATCGGTATCAAACATTTAGGCGAATATATGGATATTCACTGTGGTGGTGTAGACAATATTTTCCCACACCATACAAACGAAATTGCACAGAGTGAAGCATTCCTTGGACATAAGTGGTGTAACTACTGGTTCCATGTTCATCATTTAAATGATCAGGAAGGAAAGATGAGTAAGTCAAAGGGTGATTTCTTAACAGTTTCACTTCTTGAAAGTAAGGGATACAATCCTCTTGCGTATAGAATGTTCTGTTTACAGTCACATTACAGAAAACCATTGGAATTTTCGTACAAAAACCTTGACAATGTGGTTGCTGCATATGATAAGTTGGTTAAGAGAATTGCAAATCTTAAGGCTGATGGCGAAGTAGACCAGAATTTCTTTGATGAGTATAAGAATAAATTTATTGATACACTAGGCAATGACCTTAATACATCTATGGCCATTACTATGGTTTATGATTTGCTTAAGGCAGATACAAACGATGCTACAAAGAAAGCACTTATTGAAAGTTTTGACTATGTATTATCACTTGGTCTTGTGTCGGATGCTACTGCAGATGAAAATGTAGGTGAAGAAGATAAGGAACTTGAGGCTTTCGTTCTTGCAAAGATTGAGGAAAGAGCAGCAGCTAAGAAGGAAAAAGACTTTGCAAAGGCAGACGCTATTCGTGAGGAACTTCTTTCAAAGGGTATCGCAATCAAGGATACTAGAGAGGGCGTTGTATGGGAGAGAGTTTAAGTATCTATGATATTTTAAAGAAAAACTTTGATTTAAAGGAGAACGACATTAAGTCGTATTCTCCTTTAATATTAGCATACATAGGCGATGCAGTTTATGAGATTATTATTAGAACAATTGTTGTGTCAGACGGTAACACACAGGTTAACAAAATGCATAAAAAAAGCAGTAATCTCGTAAAAGCCGAAACTCAGGCAAATATCATTAAAGCTATAATGGATGATTTGTCAGAGGAGGAATTAGGATATTATAAAAGAGGCAGAAATGCCAAGTCCTATACTAGCGCCAAAAATGCATCAATATCTGATTATAGAATGGCCACAGGATTTGAGGCATTGATTGGATATTTGTATTTGACAGGGCAGACGGATAGGATGACAGAGATAGTGAAACTTGGATTAAGTAAAGTTCAGTAATGTTGGAGATTAGTATGAGATACGAAGAATTTACAATTGAAGGTAGAAATGCGGTAATGGAAGCATTTCGTTCAGGAAAAACAATAGACAAGCTTTTTGTATTGGATGGATGCCATGACGGCCCAGTAAACTCCATTACAAGAGAAGCGAGAAAGAACGACACAATCATCAATTATGTGTCAAAAGAGCGTCTTGATAATATGTCTAAAACAGGCAAACACCAGGGTGTTATCGCGTATGCTGCAGCATACGAATATGCCGAGGTTTCAGATATTTTGGTAAATGCAAGAGAAAAGGGCGAGGCTCCATTTGTATTTATTTTAGATAATATTGAAGACCCTCATAATCTCGGTGCAATCATTAGAACAGCTAATCTTGCAGGTGCACATGGTGTAATCATTCCAAAGAGACGCGCAGTAGGTCTTACAGCGACTGTTGCAAGAACTTCAGCAGGTGCATTAAATTACACACCAGTTGCGAAGGTTACAAACATTTCGGCAACTATTGAAGAACTCAAAAAAGAAGGTATGTGGTTTGTTTGTGCAGATATGGGCGGCGAAACTATGTACAATTTGAATCTCAAAGGCTCAATTGGACTTGTTATCGGTAATGAAGGCGAGGGTGTGAGCCGATTAGTACGCGAAAAATGTGATTATATTGCATCAATTCCAATGAAGGGCGACATCGATTCACTTAATGCTTCTGTGGCAGCAGGCGTTTTGGCGTATGAGATAGTGAGACAGAGGATGATGTAATAGTAGATATATGTGAACATAAAGAAAAGATAATAGAGTCATATGACTTTATTATCTTTTTTGATTTTTGGAATATATTATTTTTTTAATCTAACGATTAATGAGTATATTAATTCTAAATCTTGTGAATTCATATTTGATAACTCATTAACTATTTTTGAAATAGCAATAGGATCATTTTTTTCTTTGTTAAAAAACTCCTCAGGAGTTATTTCAAAATAATCACATAATGAAAAGAATTCATTCATCGAAGGGAGTGTTTTTCCAGAAGTAATATTATTGATATAACTTCGACTATGACCTAAATCATAACTTAATTGATATTCCGATATTTCTTTTTTTATTCGTAGTTCAGTAATACGATTTCTTACGAAATTTTCCATAGTAATCACCTCTACATCGATTATAAGACTATATAATTACATTTTAGTCTTTTATAAAATGTTTTTATGCTTGAAATAACATCTATAAAATGTTATTATAGACACAGATAACATTTTTAAAACGGAGGATGAAAACATGGAAAAAAGTAGCAGTAAGAAAAAAGTCATAATAATTTTAGCAGTATTAATAATTGTTGCGGCTATCGTAATAGGATATTTTGCGATTAGTTATTATTTAAAAAAGGAGATTGTGCTTAACGATTACTTGGAAATAAGTTATGACGGATATGACGGTGAAGCAATGGCAAAATATAAGATTGATTATGTAGGTTTGGTCGAAGACTTAACAGAAGACTTTGGCTTATCCAAATACGACCTTTTAGAAATTGCATATGAGACGGAAAAAGATATTACTGGGAAAATTGATGTAACAGAAAAATTAAAAAATGGTGATGAAATAACATTTGAATGGGATGTGAAAGATATAAAATCATATGAAAAAAGATATGATTGTAGAATTAAATATGAAAGTGAATCGGTAGAAGTCAAAGGCTTAGAAGAAAGTGTTGCATACGACCCTTTTGATGATTTAATTGTTACATTTAGTGGTATTTCACCAAATGGAACAGTGGAAATAGATAGTACAAAAATTAAATATAATGATTATTTAGGGTTTGAAGCTAATGTAACTAAAAATCTTAAAAATGGCGATGTTATTAAAGTTTTTATTGATTCGGACTATGAACGCTATGGGAAAGAAAATGGATTTCATATAGTTGAAAGTGAAAAAGAATATACAGTTGAAGGATTAGACGAATACATAACTTCAATTGATTCAATTCCAGAAGAAAGTTTAGTTAAAATGCAGAACCAAGCAAAAGATACTTTTACAGCATTTGCAGCTAATAAGTGGACGGATAAAGAAATAATAAAATCATTTGAATACATAGGAAGTTATTTGTTGGTAGCAAAGGATAGTTCTCAATATGGAGTTGATGATAATTCTGTGTATTTAATATATAAAGTAACTATGTCAAATCCAGAAAATGAAGTTACATATTATTACTATACAAAGTTTTTTGATCTAATAAAATATGCTGATGGTGAATTTGGAGTAGACTTAACTAAATATAAAGTTCCAGATGGAGAAGATGTGTGGGGATATTTAACAGGAAAGGCATTTGCTGTTGGAAGTTATTGGTATGTGGGTTATCAATCATTAGATTTATTATTTAACGATTGTGTTACCAAAAATTTAGAAAAATATACATATGAATCCTCAGTAAAAGAGCAATAAAGGAGGGTAAGGATGTCTTTTATTTATTCTGTTTTAATTGCATATTTATTGAGTTTCATAGGAATACCAGAATGGCTTTTTATATTGGCAACTTTTTTGATTTTTATATTCGGGACAGTAGTATGGTTCCGATTAATTCAGTTTTTCGAAAATATACCCATGTTTGGTAAGGCACTTACATTATTTCATGGTGTTATAGTAGGTTTGTTTGTAGGATTATTCATATCATTAATGTTTGATACTGATGAATACATATCGTCATTTATTGCGATTATTATATGCAGTATTCTACGTTACTGTTGTAATGAAACATATAATTTTGAAAAAGTAGGATTTATTAATATTATTTTTTCGGGCTTGTTGTATGGTATTTCAGCGGTATTAATTCTTGGGTTTGGTTTGGGAACAATAAGCCAGTTAGTGAGTAAAATTGAAACATGGGTTGAGATAAGCCTTTTGATAATAGTGTTTGTATTTGTGTTTGTATTGTTCATAATATTAGCAAATAATCGCAATATAAAATGCGAAAAAATTAGAATACAACGTGAAAAAGAGGAGCAAGAATATAAGGAAAATGTCAAAAAGGCTCAAGAGGAATTTAAACGTGTAACTGAGGAAAACTTAAATATGGGAGATATTTTAATAAAAGGATTGATGAACGATCCAGATATGGAATATTCGCAACTAGAGGTAATGCAGTTAACCGAAGATATAAAAAGGTTTAGAGAGTTAAAGAATTTGTATGAAGCAAAACAATTTTATTTATCTGAATATAATGAGATAGTTGAATTGATTAATGAAATGTATAACATTGGTTATAATGCGAGTGTAAGAAAAGGGAAAAATGATAAGTTTCCATTACAAAGTCAAATAAATGAGCAAAAAGATAATATATTCTTTAGTGGATGTTCAAATGTGGAAGAACTTAGTAAACGATACAAAAATTTGTGTAAAGTATATCATCCAGATGTGTATGCTGGAGATGAAGAAACATTCAAAGCAATACATAAAGAATATGAATTGTTAATGAGTAGATATCAAAACTCAGATATATAATTTTGGATTACTAAAAAAATGGAGGAAAAATATGGATAAGAGAATTAAAGGATTTGGAATAGGTTTCTTGTTACTCATAATTATGATGGTATTTGTAGGTTGCGGTGCAAAACAAGAAGACGAAGAAAATAGTAAAAATGAAGAGAAGATAGTAGAACAATCTTCGGAAAAAGAGTCGGAAACTGAAATTGAACCTGAAACGGAGAAATACTATACACCAGTAGAATGTTTTAGATATGAAATTATAGATGGAGAAGTTACTATTACAGGATATAAAAGTAAAGAAAAAATATTCTCTATACCAGAAACTATAGAAGGATATCCTGTGACTAAAATTGGTAAAGCAGCATTTAGAGATAATCGTGGTATTTTAGAAGTATATCTTCCAAGTTCTGTAAAAGAGATAGAGGAAGCAGCGTTTCAGTTTTGTAGATGTTTGATCAAAGTGGAGTTTAGCGAAGGGCTAGAAATAATAGGGGATTCTGCATTTTCAGCATGTAATTCAATATCACAAATAAAGTTACCTAAATCATTGAAAATAATAAGTGACAACGCATTCTATAATAACAGTTTATATGATATTGTAATTCCTGAAAATGTGGAAATAATAGGACAAGCAGCATTTGGAATGAATGAACTTCAGGAAATAGTAATTCCATCAACTGTGAAAAAAATAGGTCAAGGAGCATTTAGGGAGTGTCGTAGTTTAACAAAAGTTGTAATTGAGGGTGCAAATACAGAACTAGAATATATATGGGAATCAGTATTTAATAAATCAAAAATGTATTTAACAGTGGAATGCCTGAAGGATAGTCTGGCGGAAAAGTATTGTATTGAATACAATATTAATTATAAAATTATGGAATAGAGATTTGATTTTTATGTGGATGAAGTGGTGTGAAGATAAGTGTCTTGACATCACTTCTTTTATAAAATTTTAAGTAATAAATTGCTTTGTGGTTGTGATTAATAATTCAATATTGACAAAAGATACAAAATATCTTATATTTTATAGGTACGTCAAGTACAAGCTGGCATGGCACAGTCGGTAGCGCACCTCATTGGTAGTGAGGAGGTCACGGGTTCGATTCCCGTTGCTAGCTTTCGCGAAAGCATTAAGACATGCAAAATGGAAAATAAGAAATTAGAATTTATGTAAGCTTGCTTACAATAAATTCTAATTTCTTATTTTTTATTTTATAGGGCGCAAGCCCGCGAAGAGCAACCGAAGGTTGCGAATTAGCATGTCTTAATGAGAAATTTCATGATTTACATGGAAATAAGAACAGTCTCACTGCAAGCAAGCTTGCAAGGGAGCCTGTTCTTATTTCTTTATATAGGGCGCAAGCCCGCGAAGAGCAACCGAAGGTTGCGAATTAGTATGTCTTAATCGCAATCGCCAATTGCAAAATCCGATTAATTATGTTACTATATTAAAGGTTATTTAACATAAGAAATGGAGAAAAAAACATGAAGAAAAAATTATTATTAGGGTTATTGCTCATATGCGGTATATTTGCATTGACCGGATGTAAAGAGGAAGTGGAAAAGGCGTACAAGTTGGAATGGAATGTACCACCAGGATTCTCGTCAAAGGATGGTAAGATTTATTATTCTAGCGATTATCCTATAGATACTTCGAATATTGTGTATGGTAAGGAAGAAAATACAGCCATACGTGCAGATGCGGGTGAAGTTGAAATTGAGATTGAGTTAAAGAAGAATTTACAAAAAGTATTAGCCCAGGAAGTAGAAGTAGAGGTTACGGTTTTTGAAGAAGTAGAATTAGATGGATTTGACGGATTACATGTTGAGGCAGATTGTGAACTTATGGGAGTGGAAATGACACAGATTTGCTATATTTATGATTGTGATGGTGCTACATATTCTATTGCGTATACATTTATGAATGATAAGGATTGGGAACCTTTGTTTAGAGAAAGCGTATCAAGCATGAGAATTGTTGAAACTGAGGCAGAAACAAAGAAAAAATAGGGATACAAAAGCAATGGCATAAGCTGTTGCTTTTTGAATATACAAAAGGAAGGTACGTTTGGGTGAAAAATTTTATTAAACGAGGAACTGTATTAGTGTTAAGTGCAGCAATTATTTTTGGTGGGATAGGTCATATGGCAAAAATTAATACACATGCATCAGAGGTTACTGGAGCGGGGATAAATGTAACAAAAGTTAATGGAATTAATGATGATTTTATAATGGGAATGGATGTTTCGTCATATGTTTCTGTGACGAAATCAGGAGTGGTTTTCAAAGATTTTGAAGGCAAGGCATTGGATGATAAAGGATTTTTTAACTTGCTTAAGTCTTGTGGTGTAAATTACATAAGAATTCGTGTTTGGAATGACCCTTATGATGCTAATGGAAATGGTTATGGTGGCGGTAATTGTGATATTCAAAATGCGGCAATTATTGGTAAACTTGCGACAAATGCAGGGATGAAGGTGCTTATTGATTTCCATTATTCGGATTTTTGGGCGGATCCTGCTAAACAGTTTGCGCCAAAAGAGTGGGAAAATTATACTGTTTCACAAAAAGAGACTGCTATTTACGATTATACTAAAGAAAGCCTTACATATCTTAAAAATCAAGGTGTGGATATAGGTATGGTTCAAATTGGGAATGAAACTACAAGTAAGTTTTGCGGTGAGTCTGATTGGAATAATATGTGTAAATTGTTTAATGCAGGAAGTAAAGCGGTAAGAGAAATTGATGACAATATTCTTATTGCGTTGCATTTTACTGATCCACAGAAGAATAGATATAATAGTCATGCATCATATTTAAAGAATAATAATGTTGATTATGATGTGTTTGCATCATCATTTTATCCTGAATGGCATGGAACTATTTCGAATCTTACCACTCAATTGAAAAATATCGCAAACAATTATGGAAAGAAGGTTATGATAGTTGAGACTTCATACCCTTACACATTGGAAGAATTGGACGGGCATTCAAATACAATTAATAAGTGGAATCACAATAATCCGCCAATAGATGGATATCCAAAAGTTTCCGTACAAGGTCAGGCTGATTATATGGTTACGATTATAAAAGCTATGGCTGATATGGGAGATATGGCTTTGGGTGTTTGCTATTGGGAAGGTGCATGGAACAGCGTAGGAAAGGTATACACTGATGGAGCATGGGATAACGAAGAAAATGTATATACTGCATCTGACACAAGTTGGAGTGGAAGTGTAGTCAATAGCAATAAAATATTGTGGGAAAAATATGGTTCTGGTTGGGCAACTAGCTATGCTTATGAATACCAACCTGATGATGTTGGTTCATGGTATGGTGGTTCAGCTGTTGATAATCAATCATTCTTTGATATTAACGGCAAGGCCTTAGCATCCCTAAATGTATTTAAATATGTTAAAACAGGTGCAACTACATCTGGTGGTGAGATTGTAACATCAGATGATACAACAACTGAAACTACAACTAAAAAACCAGATGTAACTACAACTACTACAAGCAATCAGGAAACTAGTGCAGAAGATATCACTACAAGCGACATGAATAATGAAAGTACTTCAGAAACAATAGATGAAACTTCAAATGAAACAACTATGGAACAGGATGAAACCACCGAAACAACAGTAGAGCAGGTTGAAACAGATGAAACTACAGTAGAAGAAACTAAATCTCAAGAAACTACCTCAGAAGAGACCACTTCAAAGGTTGAAAAAGAGAAAAAGAGTGGTTTGGCAATTGTAATAATCATCGTAACGATTGTGGTTGTTATTGTAGGTGCAGCAACATTTATCGTTATTAAAAAGAGGAGCAAGAACAATGAAAATAATAGTGACAGACGCGAAGACAATCAGTAACAATGAAGAATATTTTAATCCGTTGAAAGAATTTGGTGAACTTAAAATCTATCCGTTGTCAACGGATGAAGAGATTAAGGAACGTATTGCAGATGCAGATATTATTGTGTGCAATAAAAATGTTTTCAATGAAGATAATTTGAAATATGCAAAAAACTTAAAATATATTGGTTTATTTGCTACAGGTTATAATAATATTGATGTTAAATATTGTGGTGTAAATGGAATCACTGTATGTAATGCTGGAAGTTATTCTACGGATGCGGTGGCGCAGCATACATTTGCATTGATTTTGAATCATTACAACAAGATTAGTAAGTATAATAAATTGGTTGAAGATGAAGGTTGGATAAAGAGTGATGTTTTCTCGCCATTTGTTTACGATATGAACGAACTTGCAGGCAAGACGATAGGTCTTGTTGGATATGGGAATATAGCGAGAAAAGTTGCAAAAATTGCCAATGCATTTGGAATGAGAGTACTTGCTTACCGTAGAAATCCAGTGGAAGAAGAAGGCGTGAAATTCGTTGATTTTGATACGATTATTGGAGAGGCAGACGTGATATCTGTGCATTGCCCGCTTAATGAACAGTCTAAGGAAATGTTTAATAAAGATGTATTTTCCAAAATGAAATCTACCGCATACTTTGTAAATACTGCTAGAGGTGGAGTTATGAATGAGGCTGACCTTGCAGAAGCACTCAATGAAGGTGTGATTGCTGGCGCTGCAATTGATGTTTTGACAGTTGAGCCAATGGCTGCTGATTGCAAACTTTTTGGCGCTAAAAACATTACAATAACACCACATGTTGCATGGGCACCAGTGGAAACAAGAGAACGACTTTTAGGAATAGTATGTGACAATATCCGTGGTTTCCTCGAAGGAAAACCACAAAATGTGGTGTCGTAGTAAAAAGACTTGATTTTGAGCGGATTATATAATATACTAGAATTTAACGAAAATGCGAATGGAGAATAGAAAATGGCTGAAAACGAAGTTGTTTCAAAAAATTTTATTGAACAGATTATAGAGAAAGATTTAGCGGAAGGACATGTGGATCATATTACAACAAGATTTCCACCTGAACCAAACGGTTACCTTCACATTGGACATGCTAAGTCTATATTATTGAATTACGGACTTGCTAAGAAGTATAATGGTAAGTTTAACTTAAGATTCGACGATACTAATCCTACAAAGGAGAAGACAGAATTCGTTGAGTCTATTAAGGCAGATGTTGAATGGCTCGGTGCAGATTGGGAGGATAGATTATTCTTTGCATCAGATTATTTTGATCTTATGTATGAAGGCGCTATTAAACTCATTAAGAAAGGTAAAGCATATGTTTGTGATTTATCTGCTGATGAGATTAGAGAATACAGAGGAACTCTCACAGAACCAGGTAAGGATAGTCCTTATAGAAACAGAAGCGTAGAAGAAAATCTTAAGCTTTTTGAAGAAATGAAAGATGGAAAGTACGCTGATGGTGAGAAGGTTCTTAGAGCAAAGATTGATATGGCTTCGCCTAATATCAATATGAGAGACCCTATCATTTACAGAGTTGCGAGAATGACACATCACAATACAGGCGACAAGTGGTGCATTTATCCTATGTATGACTTTGCACATCCTATTGAGGATGCTATTGAAGGTGTAACACATTCTATTTGTACATTGGAATTTGAAGACCATAGACCATTGTATGATTGGGTTGTTACTGAACTTGAATATCCTATGCCACCAAAGCAGATTGAGTTTGCTAAATTATATCTTACTAATGTTATTACAGGTAAGAGATATATTAAGAAACTTGTTGAAGATGGCATTGTTGATGGTTGGGATGATCCAAGACTTGTATCTATCAGTGCACTTAGAAGAAGAGGTTTTACACCAGAATCTATTAAGATGTTTGTAGAACTTTGTGGTGTTTCTAAGGCAAATAGTTCTGTTGACTATGCGATGCTTGAGTATTGTATAAGAGAGGATTTAAAACTTAAAAAGTCAAGAGTTATGGCTATTTTAGATCCTATTAAACTTGTTATTGATAATTATCCAGAAGGCCAGGTTGAATACATGGAAGCTGATAACAATCAGGAAAATGAAGAACTTGGTAAGAGAATGATTCCATTTAGCAGGGAATTATATATCGAGAGAGAAGACTTTATGGAGGAGCCTCCTAAGAAGTATTTCAGATTATTCCCAGGTAACGAAGTAAGACTTATGAATGGATATTTTGTTAAGTGTGAAAGCTTTGAGAAGGATGAAAATGGCAATGTAACAGTAGTTCATTGTACATATGACCCTGAAACAAGAAGCGGAAGTGGATTTACAGGAAGAAAAGTAAAAGGAACAATTCATTGGGTAAGTGCAGCAGAGGCGGTTAAGGCTGAAGTAAGACTTTATGAAAATATTGTTGATGAAGAAAAGGGTGTATATAATGAAGACGGAAGTCTTAACTTGAATCCAAATTCATTGACAGTTTTAAAAGAGTGTTACATTGAGCCATCCGTTAAGGATGCAAAGGCTTATGATAGTTTCCAGTTCGTAAGAAATGGTTTCTTCTGTGTTGATAGCAAGGATTCAACAGAAGACAATCTTGTATTTAACAGAATTGTGTCATTGAAGAGTTCTTTTAAGATTGAAAAATAAAAGGTGATTAATTTTAGAAAGGAGAAATGCGATATTATCGCATAATACTTGGTTTGAGCGAAAATTTTTTTAATGGACTAGAAAAAGTTGGTTTGGGGATGCTCTCAGGAATGGATATTTATGAGAGTGAAGAAGAAAAAACTGAAAAAGAAGAGAAGAAGCAGGTAGAAAAAGTTTCTGAAGATGATTATCTTTTTGATAAGGCATATGAGTGCCCTGTTTGTGGTGAGAACTTCAAGAGTAAGACGGTTAAGGCTAATAGAGCAAAACTTGTAGGTACAGATATGGATTTGCGTCCGAGATATCAAGGTATCGATATTGTTAAGTATGATTGTATTACTTGTAAGAAGTGTGGTTATTCTGCATTAACAAGATATTTTAATCATTTATCGGATATGCAGATAAAGCTTGTTAAGACAAATATTACACCTAATTTCAAAGGTTTGGAGGAACCAGGTGAAATTTACACTTATGAAGAAGCTTATATTAGATATCAATTAGCGTTAGCTAATGCCGTTATCACAAAAGCTAAGATGAGTGAAAAGGCATATATTTGTTTGAAGTGTGCATGGATACTTCGTGGAATGCGAGAAATACTTCCGAAGAATGCCACAAATAGAAAAGCAATTGTTGAGCAGTACAAGGCTGAAGAAAAGAAATATCTTCAAAAGGCGTATGAAGGCTTTTCTACAGCAGCTTTTAAGGAACATTATCCTATCTGTGGTATGGATACAGGAACTATGACATATTTGCTTGCGGCATTGGCTGTTGAAGTGGATGACCATACAAATGCGATGAGATATGTAAGCGAAGTCATTGCTTCAAAAGGAACATCAGAAAGAACAAAGGAAAAAGCTAGAGAACTTAGAGAAATGATTAAAAAATAAAGATACAAAAACAGGGCTTCATATGAGCCCTGTTTTGTATTTTACAATATTATTCTTCGTCAGATTCAATAATGTCTACATCAATATCTTCTTCTGAAGCTGGTGCTTCAACTGGAATAGATGTATATCCACGGTTTTCAATGTCAATATCATCAAAATCATCATCAAAGTCATCATCATCAAAATCATCAAAGTCATCTGTATCAACAGTAGATTTGAACTTGCTATAAAGTAATGCAACGATAGCAGCGATAGAAGCAAGGAATGCAACTGCTACTAAAAATTTCTTAAAACCTTTCATTAAATATACCTCCTGTATATATTTTTTTAAAATTAAAGATATAAGTATTGTAATACTTTTTTAAAAAATTATCAATAGAAACACAAAAAAACTTTAGTTTATTACAGATTTGTGATAAAATTTAAGGGCATTGCATAGCATATTGAAAAGGAAAAATTAATAAATTATATGAGAATACAACAGAAAAATGATGATTTAATTTTACAGAATGTAAAAGATTTTAATATTGAACATATTTTAGAGTGTGGTCAGTGTTTTAATTTTGAGAAAATCGATAATATGGAATATATTGTTGTTGCTTATGAAAAAATGCTTCATATAAAGCAGGAAGAGGATACAGTTATTTTGTTTAACACATCATTAGATGATTATGAATGTGTTTGGAAGCATTATTTTGATATGGATGTTGATTACGAAACTATCAAGCAGTTTTTGAAGCAAAATGATGAAAAAATAGTTCCTGCAATTGAGGATAAATGGGGAATTAGAATTCTAAATCAGGAATTTAATGAGACATTGATTTCTTTTATTATTTCTCAAAATAAGCAGATTCCACACATAAAGAAAATAGTTAGGGACATTTCAAGAAAATTTGGAAATGAACTTGGTGAGTATGAAGGAAATACGTATTATAGTTTTCCTGACTTGCAGGTACTACAAAATGCATCAGAGGATGATTTTCGCCAGTTGAAGACTGGCTTTCGTGCACCATATATAATGGACGCTATTTGCAAAATGTCTGAAGGGCTATCTAGAGATACTTTTGATGCATTGTCATATGAGGAAGCAGTAAAAGAAATGCTAAAGATAAAAGGGGTAGGTGAAAAAGTAGCAAACTGTGTGGCGTTATTTTCACTTGGATATCGCAATGCATTTCCAGTGGATGTATGGGTTAAAAGAGTGATGGAGGACACATATTTTGGCAAGGAAACTTCTAAAGAGGAGATAATGAAATTTGCAAAACTCAAGTTTGGTGAGTATGGAGGGTATGCTCAACAGTATCATTTTTATCATATGAGAGATAAAAAGAATCGCAATTTGTGAAAAAAGTGTAAATTTATAAATCAATGGTTGCATTTTTATTGAATCCGTTGTAGAATACATTTTAGGAAAATTAGCACTCGTCAAAGGGGAGTGCTGAAAATAAATATAAGAAAGGATATTGCATAGATTACATATGCAAGGGTGAAGAGATGAGATTAGTACCATTAGGTGACAGATTAGTAATTAAGCAGGTTGTTGCTGAAGAAACAACAAAGTCAGGTATTGTATTACCTGGTCAGGCTAAAGAAAAACCACAGGAAGCTAAGATTGTAGCAGTTGGTAAGGACGTTTCAGATGAACTTAAGGAAGGCGATACAGTTATTTACTCAAAGTATGCAGGAAATACTGTTAAGCTTGATGAAGAAGAATACATTATCGTTAAAGAAGAAGATATTTTAGCAGTTGTTAAATAGGAGGATTTATAGACATGGCAAAGGAAATTAAGTATGGCGCAGACGCTAGAACAGCATTAGAAGCAGGCGTTAATAAATTAGCAAACACAGTAAAGGTTACACTTGGACCAAAGGGTAGAAATGTTGTATTAGACAAATCATACGGTACACCACTTATCACAAATGATGGTGTTTCTATTGCAAAGGAAATCGAACTTGAAGATGCATTCGAAAACATGGGTGCTCAGCTTGTTAAGGAAGTTGCTACAAAGACAAACGATGTAGCAGGTGATGGTACAACAACAGCTACAGTTTTAGCTCAGGCTATGATTAATGAAGGTATGAAGAACCTTGCAGC
>JAGBHK010000017.1 GCA_017935565.1 Lachnospiraceae bacterium | reverse complement strand
TTTTTAATATTTTGGGAAATTCCTTTTGCTACCAGTTCTTTCATAACGAAAGGCTTAAAGAGTTCGATAGCCATTTCTTTTGGAAGACCACACTGATAAATCTTAAGTTCAGGACCAACAACGATAACTGAACGTCCAGAGTAGTCAACACGCTTACCAAGTAAGTTCTGACGGAAACGTCCCTGCTTACCTTTAAGCATATCTGAAAGAGATTTTAATGCTCTGTTACCAGGACCTGTTACTGGACGACCTCTTCTACCGTTATCGATAAGAGCGTCAACAGCTTCCTGAAGCATTCTCTTTTCATTTCTAACAATGATTTCAGGAGCTCCTAAATCAAGGAGTCTCTGTAAACGATTGTTTCTGTTAATAATTCTTCTATACAAATCGTTAAGGTCAGATGTTGCGAATCTACCACCATCCAACTGAACCATAGGTCTAAGTTCTGGTGGAATTACAGGTACTACTGTAAGAATCATCCATTCAGGTCTGTTTCCAGAATTCTTGAATGCTTCAACAACCTCTAATCTCTTAATAATTCTTGCTTTCTTCTGGCCTGTAGCATTTTCAAGACCTGCCTTCAACTCTTCTGAATCCTTATCAAGATCAATAGCTGAAAGAAGTTCTAAAATAGCTTCAGCACCCATACCTACTCTAAATGCATTACCATACTTATCATAAGCTTCTCTGTATTCCTTTTCAGAAAGAACCTGCTTATACATAAGTTCAGTATCACCTGCATCAAGTACAATATATGAAGCAAAATACAATACTTTTTCAAGTGTTCTAGGTGATAAATCAAGGATTAATCCCATTCTACTTGGGATACCCTTAAAATACCAGATATGTGATACAGGAGCAGCTAATTCAATACGGCCCATACGTTCTCTACGTACGCTTGCCTTTGTAACTTCAACACCACATCTGTCACATACAATGCCTTTGTATCTAACTTTTCTATATTTACCACAATGGCATTCCCAGTCCTTATTTGGTCCGAAAATCTTTTCACAGAACAAACCATCTTTTTCAGGCTTCAATGTTCTGTAATTGATAGTTTCAGGCTTTGTTACAAGACCTTCTTCGTTCCATCTCTTCCATGCTTCACTTGTTTTATCTTCTGGCTCTTTTGTTCTATGAGCCCATTCTCTGATTTTATCTGGTGAAGCCAAGCCAATTTTAATTTTATCAAATGTTATTGGTTCATTTGTTTTATTTGTTTCTGGCATATCGGCGCTCCCTTCTACATTTCTTCATCATAATCGCTGTCAAAATCATCACCCATATCAAAATCCATATCAGCATCTGAATCATCAATATCAACAAATTCATCGCCTTCTACTTCCTGCTGTGTGAAACCTTGTGCAGCATAGTTTTCGTTATCTCCTGATCTGTTGTCATTTCCCATAATTGAATTCCAATCAGCATCAGCAGTCTCAATGCTTTCCTTGAGTTCAACTTCCTCATCATTTTCATTGAGTACTCTTACATCAAGTGCAAGCGACTGTAACTCTTTAAGAAGAACCTTAAATGATTCAGGTATACCTGGTTCAGGTATGTTATCGCCCTTGATAATTGCTTCGTATGTCTTAACACGTCCAACAACGTCATCGGACTTAACAGTAAGAATTTCCTGTAATGTGTAAGAAGCACCATAAGCTTCAAGAGCCCAAACTTCCATTTCACCGAATCTCTGTCCACCGAACTGAGCTTTACCACCAAGTGGCTGCTGAGTAACGAGTGAGTAAGGACCAGTTGAACGAGCATGAATCTTATCATCAACAAGGTGATGAAGTTTCAAATAATGCATGTGACCGATTGTTACAGGGCTATCAAAATATTCACCTGTTCTACCATCACGAAGTCTTACCTTACCATCTCTTGAAATTGGAACGCCCTTCCACAATTCTCTGTGTTCAAGGTTATCCTTCAAATATTTCATAATTTCAGGATCAACTGTCTTCTTATATTTCTTTTCGAAATCACTCCATTCTGTGTTAACGTAATCGTTAGCCATATCGAGTGTATCCATAATATCAACTTCGTTTGCACCATCAAATACTGGTGTTGCAATGTTAAAGCCAAGTGCCTTAGCAGCGAGACTTAAGTGAATTTCAAGTACCTGACCAATGTTCATACGCGAAGGTACGCCCAGTGGGTTAAGTACGATATCAAGAGGACGACCATTTGGTAAGAATGGCATATCTTCAACAGGGAGTACTCTTGAAACAACACCCTTGTTACCATGTCTACCAGCCATCTTATCACCAACAGAAATCTTTCTCTTCTGTGCAATGTAAATACGTACAGACTGATTTACACCTGGAGATAATTCGTCACCATTTTCTCTTGTAAATACCTTAGCATCAACAACGATACCATATTCACCATGAGGAACTTTAAGAGATGTATCTCTAACTTCTCTTGCCTTTTCACCAAAGATAGCTCTAAGGAGTCTTTCTTCAGCTGTAAGTTCTGTTTCACCCTTTGGTGTAACCTTACCAACAAGGATATCTCCGGCACGTACTTCAGCACCGATTCTGATGATACCTCTATCATCCAAATCCTTAAGTGCGTCATCACCAACACCTGGAACGTCTCTTGTGATTTCTTCTGGTCCGAGTTTTGTATCTCTAGCTTCAGTTTCATATTCTTCAATATGAATAGATGTGTAAACATCTTCCTGAACGAGTCTTTCACTTAACAATACAGCATCTTCGTAGTTGTAACCTTCCCATGTCATGAAACCAATAAGTGGGTTCTTACCAAGGGCAATTTCACCATTTGCTGTAGAAGCACCGTCTGCGATAACCTGTCCTTTTTCAACTCTTTCGCCTTTAAATACGATAGGTCTCTGGTTGTAACAGTTACTCTGGTTACTTCTTGAGAATTTAATTAATTTATAAGTATCTTTGTCGCCATCATCATTCTTAATAACGATTTCTGTAGATGTTGATTTTTCAACAACACCGCCAGCCTTTGCAACAACACAGATACCTGAGTCTACTGCTGCTTTTGTTTCCATACCTGTACCAACAACAGGAGCTTCTGTTGTAAGAAGAGGTACCGCCTGACGCTGCATGTTAGAACCCATGAGGGCACGGTTAGCATCGTCGTTTTCAAGGAATGGAATCATAGATGTAGCAACTGAGAATACCATCTTTGGAGATACGTCCATAAGATCGATTTTCTTCTTCTCAAACTGAGAAGTTTCTTCACGATAACGACCAGAAACATTACTATTTACAAAATGTCCCTTTTCATCAAGTGGTTCGTTAGCCTGAGCTACTACATAATTATCTTCCTCATCAGCTGTAAGATAAACAACTTCATCTGTTACCTTTGGATTTTCAGGGTCTTTCTTATCAACCACTCTGTATGGAGCCTCAACGAAACCATACTCATTAATTCTTGCGTATGTAGCAAGAGAGTTAATAAGACCGATGTTAGGACCTTCAGGAGTCTCGATAGGACACATTCTACCGTAGTGAGAATAGTGAACGTCTCGAACCTCGAATCCGGCTCTATCTCTTGAAAGACCACCAGGACCTAATGCTGATAATCTTCTCTTATGTGTCAACTCACCAAGTGGGTTGTTCTGATCCATAAACTGTGACAACTGTGAACTTCCGAAGAATTCCTTAACAGCTGCAGTCACAGGTTTAATATTAATAAGAGACTGTGGTGAAATACCTTCAAGATCCTGAGTTGTCATTCTTTCACGAACAACTCTTTCCATTCTTGAAAGACCGATTCTATACTGATTCTGTAACAATTCACCAACTGCTCTGATACGTCTGTTACCAAGATGATCGATATCATCTGTCACACCAATACCATATTCAACATTCATACAATAACTAATAGAAGCAATGATATCTTCCTTTGTAATGTGTTTTGGAATAAGTGCATTTATATTCTTAATAATAGCATCCTTAAGATCTTCTTCATTATCATTTTCTTCAAGGAGCTGAGCTAAAACAGGGTAATATACATATTCTGTGATTCCAAGTTCTTCCACGTCAAAATCAACGTAATTCTTAATATCAACAACCATGTTTGATATTACTTTTACGTTTCTTTCTTCTGTCTGAATAAGAACATAAGGTACTGCTGCATTCTGAATCTGTTCAGCCATTTCTGCAGTAACTTCATCACCTTTAGAAGCAATAACTTCACCTGTTGTCATATCAACAACATCTTCAGCAAGAATACAATTCTTGATTCTGCTCTTATATGAAAGCTTCTTATTAAATTTATAACGACCTACCTTCGCCAAATCATATCTTCTGGCATCAAAGAACATGCTTGTAATGAGACTTTCTGCGCTATCAACACTTAAAGGCTCACCTGGACGGATTTTTTTGTATAACTCTAACAGACCATCCTGATAATTATCTGAAGGATCCTTTTCAAAACTTGCTAAAAGTTTTGGTTCCTCGCCAAATAATTCGATGATCTCAGCGTTTGTACCTATACCTAATGCTCTAATAAGAACTGTGATTGGAACCTTTCTAGTTCTATCCACACGTACAGAAAATACGTCATTTGAGTCAGTTTCATACTCAAGCCATGCACCTCTGTTTGGTATAACTGTTGATGAATACAATGTTTTACCAATCTTGTCATGTGCAACACCATAGTAAATACCTGGTGAACGTACAAGCTGACTAACGATAACACGTTCTGCACCGTTAATAACGAATGTTCCAGTTGCTGTCATAAGTGGTAAATCACCCATAAATATCTCATGTTCAGCAATTTCACCTGTCTCTTTGTTATGCAATCTTACCTTTACTTTTAAAGGAGCTGCATACGTAGCATCTCTTTCTTTACATTCTTCAATTGAATACTTCACATCATCTTCGCATAACTGAAAGTCTACGAACTCAAGACTTAAATGATTGTTGTAATCTTCAATTGGTGAGATATCCTCAAAAACTTCCTTAAGACCTTCATTCAAAAACCATTGATATGAGTCTTTCTGGATTTCGATAAGGTTAGGCATTTCAAGAACTTCTTTTTGTCTTGAATAGCTCATTCTAACACTCTTACCTGTTTTTACAGGATGCATTCTGTTCTTTTCCATACGACAATTCCACCCCTGTCTTTCTTTTTTTTATGCAACCAATACAATGTTTTAGATTTCACTGTACCTGCTCAAGTTGCACACTTTTAATGGAAGCACTAATTGTTCATCTCTTAAAAAAGGGCATAATTGAGCCACTTCGCCACAATAGTGCATTGTCCATCATACCACAAGAAAAAAAGCATGTCAAGAAAAATTTGGAATTTTTTTTAGGAATTGTTAATTTATTCAAATAAAAGTTAGTATGAATTTTCCTAATATAATAAAAAATAAGGTTCGGTCTTTCGACCAAACCTTTACAATTTTCAACCTTTAAAAAACTATCTTGACAACACTTCCATTTTCTTTGGCTTGCCATCTTCCTCTTCTGTCTCTTCACATTCTACAGGTTCTCCATCTGCTGATGTTGCACAGAAAACTCTTACATTCATATTATATCTTTCAGCAATAATTTCGATATATATATCCGCACCCTTATTACAATCCGCTTTTAACTTTGGAACTTCACCAATTTCTTCTGTCAATTTTTGTGACAGTTCAGAATCTTCAGCCAATATATCAGATAACTTAGTTGCACTAAAACCATCTTTACATTCTATATATACTGATTCCACCGACAACCCATTCATCATCGCTTGATATACAGAATCAAGAACTTTCAAATCCTGACTTTCTTCTTTTTTTATCGTTCTTGTACTTTTCTCATCATCGTCGTCATCTTCTTCCTCACCGCATGCAACAAACAATGTGAACACACTCAAAAGCATCAACATTAATAATACTAATTTTTTCTTTGAAACCTTAAACATATTATTCCTCCTTACGAACACAAAAGATATTTATATTATACTTCTTTTCATCCTCAATGTCCATTTTTATATCGAGAAGCACCTCGAAATTTACTTCGTAAAGTCATGCGTCCTATGTTCACGAATAATAAAAAGTTCAGATGAATGTAAGCATTCTCTGCGCTTTTTTTATGCTCTCGAAGTGTCAAGTGTCTTGAGCTTCGCTCAATTCACACGTGGACATTCGCAGAATGTCCACGCATACAAAAAGAGAAGCTTATCGCGAATTGTGCAAGCACATTCGCATCCAAGCTCCTCTTTTCGTATTTATAACACTTTACTCAAAGTCGTCACGATTATTTTACTGTAACCTGTGCTCCAACTTCTTCTAACTTAGCCTTAAGTTCATCAGCTTCTGCCTTTGAAACGCCTTCCTTGATAACCTTAGGAGCGCCATCAACAAGATCCTTAGCTTCTTTAAGTCCAAGACCTGTAGCATCCTTAACAACCTTGATAACCTTAACTTTCTGATCACCAGCGTTTGTTAATTCTACGTCGAATTCTGTCTTTTCTTCAGCTGCTTCAGCTGCACCACCTGCTGCTGCAACTACAACGCCTGCTGCTGCAGAAACGCCAAATTCTTCTTCACATGCTTTTACTAAATCATTTAATTCTAATACTGATAAACCTTTGATTACTTCAATAATTTCCTGAGTTGTCATTTTAATTTCCTCCATTTTAAATACTTTTAATTTGTTTTATGTTCTAATAATTATGCGTTTGCTTCGTTCTTTTCAGCGATCTGCTTAATAACACGAGCAAAGTTTGTGATTGGTGACTGCATACTGCCAAGTAATTTTGAAAGAAGTTCTTCTCTTGATGGGATAGTAGCGATAACTTTGATACCGTTCTCATCATAGTATGTTCCTTCAACTACACCAGCCTTTAATTCAAGCTTATCAGCTTCTTTTGTGAAGTTGAATAAGATTCTTGCTGGAGCTGTAGCGTCTTCCTTTGAAATAGCGATAGCTGTAGGTCCTTCTAAGTGTTTGCTTAACTCTTCGAATTCTGTACCCTTAACAGCGAAGTTGATCATTGAGTTCTTGTATACTTTGTAAACAACGCCAGCTTCTCTTAACTGCTTACGAAGCTTTGTATCCTGTTCTACTGTAAGTCCACGGTAGTCAACAAGAACTGCTGATTTAGCGCCATTAAGTAACTCGCTGATTTCATCAACTATAGGTTTCTTAATTTCTACTTTTGCCATTTTTCTGCCTCCTATTTTAATCTAAAGCCGAAAAAAACTCTCTGCAAAGACAGAGAGGTACAAATCAATTTATTAAAAAAAGATTTCCTCGGTAGGCGTTTTAGCTTACTCACATCATGTGAACCTACTGTCTTCGGCGAACTTGTTTGTCACAAGCCTTAGTGATAATACCACCTTGGCTTGTGATTGTCAAGTGTTTTTTTATTTTTTTAGTTTTTTGTAAACTCACACTTATCTTTGGGTATAAGCATGATATTATGATTTACTTAAAAAATGTTTTAACTAAACCACATACATATTTTAAATCTTCTTCCTTCAATGCATAGTACATTGGCAATCTTACTAATCTATCACTTTCACTAGTTGTATACCTATCTTCTCCAACAAATTCACCGTATTTCCTACCTGCAATCGCAGAATGCAAAGGAACATAATGAAATACTGCCTTAACATTATTATTTGCCAAATATTCTATGAGTTTTGTACGTTCATTCAAATCTCTTGTCTTCAAATAAAACATATGGGCATTATGTTCACATTCTTTCGGTATGTATGGCAATTCAATTTTTTCCTTATCTTCCAATTCTTTAAGTTCTTCATAATACATATTCCATAATTTCAATCTTTGATTATTAATTTCTTCCGCCATTTCAAGTTGAGGTAATAGATAAGCAGCATTCATTTCGCTAGGCAAATACGAAGAACCAACATCAACCCAGCTATATTTATCCACTTCACCCCTAAAAAATTTAGCTCTATTCGTTCCTTTCTCGCGAATAATTTCACTTCGCTCCACATATTCATCACGATTAACTAAAAACAATCCACCTTCGCCCATAGTATAGTTTTTGGTTTCATGAAAACTATATGCACCAAAATCACCTATTGTACCGAGAAATTTACCTTTATATGTAGCCATCATACCTTGTGCCGCATCTTCAATAACAAATAAATTATGACGTTTCGCAATATCACATATTGTATCCATCTCGCATCCAACACCAGCATAATGAACAGGAACAATAGCCTTTGTCTTTTCAGTAATTGCATTTTCTATAAGTGTTTCATCAATGTTCATTGTATCTTTTCTAATGTCTACGAACTTTATTTTTGCTCCTCTTATAGCAAAAGCATCTGCCGTTGACACAAATGTATACGATGGCATAATAACTTCATCTCCTGGCTTTATATCTGCCAATAACGAAGTCATTTCCAACGCATGTGTACATGATGTTGTAAGTAGGGTTTTGACTTTTAATCTGTTATTAAACCACTGAGTACATCTAGCAGTAAACGGTCCATCTCCATTCAATCTTTTGTTTTTAATAATTGCTTCTACGATATATGCTATTCCTTTTTCAGCATAAATAGGCTCATTAAATGGTAACATGATAATCCACCTCCATCGCTTCATATATTTTATTTATTTTTTCCACTACATAATCTGTTATTTCTTGTTCTGACGATTGCGAATTCTTTACCAATACACTATTCTTCTTGCAATTGTAATAATCACTATCTGAAGCATATCTAACCACATTATCCAACATATCCGTATAACTATCAACAACAAATTCCTCTCCAACCCAGAGAGCCACATCACAATCCGGTAAAGTTATAACCGGAACCCCTGCTCGAATAGCCATAGCACTACTCCACCCTCCACCTATTCGTTTAGGATTCATATACAAATCTACTATCCCATATACATTAATTAAATTCTTGCAAAACCCAAGCCAATGCACTTTATTTCCTAACACCACATCTACTTTTTCCTGTATTTCTTTTATCTCCCCTATAATAGCAAACGAAACATTGTCAGCCCTTTCCGAAATATTCTTCATCAACCCAAGAAATTCATTATCAATTTCCTGGTCAAGTCTACTACCCACAATTGCAATTACAAATTCATCTTCCCCTATCCCATACATATCTCTATAGCATTTCTCCCCACCATCATCAAATACCACTGGAAATGTTTTATCCATACATATTTTCTTTTGTTCCTCTCCTAGGAATTCATTATACATTCTCTCTTTATCTTCATCTTCAAGTTGCGCCTTCATTACTATTTCTGCAACTGAAAAAGGATATTCTTGAGTCATTCCTTGCGAAACAACTGTAGTGAAGATTCCAGCCAAATCTGCAATCGGATTAATCATACCCATATTGTATACAAAAATAGGATTAATAATGTTTATAAAATGTAACATTTTCTTATACTTAGATATATAATCCCCTTCTAAT
This sequence comes from Lachnospiraceae bacterium, assembly GCA_017935565.1. Classification (GTDB taxonomy): domain Bacteria; phylum Bacillota; class Clostridia; order Lachnospirales; family Lachnospiraceae; genus SVEL01. The sequence goes on along the minus strand of JAGBHK010000017.1, from coordinate 209,743 downwards.
TCAAACTGACAACTCTTTATTTGAATATCTTTATATGGTATCAATACCCATTCTTCGTCTCTAATACCCTTCAGGCTATACATAACCCCTCTAGGTCCAGCCCACACATCAATCGGTAACCCCTTGTTAGAAGGACAAATAAAAACTGTAACATTATATCCAATTTTAATCAAAACTCTTATCGTTTCCAGTACAATTCTCGTAGGGGCATGATACATATTCAAAATTTGTTCTGTAATAATAACAATTTCTTTTTGATTTCTATTATTTATTTCATTATAAGGTAAATTAATTTTCAATTCATCTTTCAACTGCTTAATTGTTTTTTTTTGCAAGATGAACTTTTCACCCCACATGCCTTCTATAAATATTCTCGTTTGAACTATTAACATTATCAATTCATCTGTTGTAAATTCACCAGATAACAGCGCATACATTAAATCTTTTTGAAAATATTCACTCTTAACGCTAGTACATAGCCACGAACATATATACACTAAATCTCTACTCATAAAGCTAGTTCTTAATGTGTTACTAATTTCAAGTTTTTCGTGTTCCTTAAACAAATTATATCTTTTTTCTAATACCTCAAAATTTTGTTTTATGTCGATTTCTTCCATATCAGGTGCCTGCACACACAGATTTATTGCATCTTTTATCCACTGTACCATATTTCTTAGCCTCTCTAATTCTTTCAAAATAATTCTACCAAAAACGATTCATTTTCATTTCTTTTTTATAATCCTCTAAATATTCAATATAACTATATTCTGGATTGTATCCCAATTCTTCTCTTGCATTACTTATATCCATTACAAAACTTGTAAAACTTGGTTTATCAGTACACATAACAATTTCATTTCCATTTCCAAACACATCTATAATTCCTTGTATTTGTTCTTTCAATGTCGTCTTTTTCCCCGTTCCAACATTGTATGTTCCACCATCTACATTTGCAAACAACGCTTTATACATCATTTGACAAAAATCCTTTACATACACTATATCTTTAAACGCATTAGGATTCCCCCACAACTCCATATTTTCTCCACTTATCGCTCTATCAATCATATATCTATATCCTATATACTTTTCAACGCCATCAACATAGTATTTTTTTTCAGGACTATACAAATAAATATTTGGTAATCTAAAAACAAAATCTTTTAATCCAAATTGACACTTATAATACTTCATAGTATCCACTATCATACTCTTTGTAATCGAATAAAATGCATGATCTCCATCATACTTAAGTTTTCGCTCCATTTTTGGCGATAAAACCTCTTCTTTCCCCCAATATCCGGCCATTTCAGCCCATGTTTGTGTATATAAAATTCTGTCAGCTCCTGTTTTTCTTGCATATTCTAAAACCCTAAGCCCACCAACCACATTAGTATCTAGGTATGCAAACGGATTGTCATCTCTAGTATATGCCGGCAGTAATCCTGCCATATTCACAACAGCATAAATATCAGTTTTCGGTAATTTTTCAAAATCCTCCTCATTTCTTATGTCAACTTGATAAAATTTTATATTATTTTTTTCAAACCAAACTTTATTTTTTCTACCAACACAAATAATTTCGTACTGTTCAGAATCAATCTTTTCCATGCAATAATCCACAAAATACATTCCCAAATTTCCTGTCGCACCAAATATTACTATCTTCTTCATACCGAAAACCTCCTACTTTTTTCACTCAAATATTTCCAGTTTTTGTAACAATTCATTGTATCCATTGCCCTTTACAATATAAAAACCATATCTGCTCCCACTATCAACAATTTCCCTATTATCAAATCGTTCAATTTCACTAATATATATAATATCTTCCGAACACTCTTTTCTAATTTTTTCAAGAGTTTCTATATCTTTTTTTTCAAAAACAAATTTTACAGCTGCAAATCTTTTAGCGCAACCAACATCAAATTGTGGTTCTATCCCCATAGCCACATCTATTACCATTTTCAAATAATCGAACCCTGTAGTTATACCAACTAAATGCGAACCTATACAATCACCTCCCATACGTGAACCTATTTCTATTATTCTCACTTCTCCATTTTCTGATATTTTAAACTCTGTATGTGCGGCCCCATATTTAATATCCAAAGCATCTAATGCTTTTATTACTTCTTCTTTCACCTTGTCAATATCACATTTTTCCAAATTAGCTGGCTCTATATGTGCTGTTTCAATAAATTTAGGCGACCCAGTTGTAAATTTTTTAGTAATTGCCAAAATATGATGCTCGCCCTTCCAAGATATAGTTTCGCAACTATACTCATCACCAGTTATATATTCCTCAACAATGGCTGCTTTCTCAAAAGAGTATTTTAATGCTTTCTCAACACCATAATCTAACTCTTCACCATTATTCACTTTAGTAATCCCTCTACTTCCAGAACGATCTGTTGGTTTTATAATAATTGGAAATTCAAATTTCTGTATTTTATGCTTATCTTGAATATCCACAATTGTTGTGTATTTAGGCACTTTAACACCATTTTCTTCCAATGCTCTTCGCATCTTATATTTATTTGTAGAATTCTCTATACATTTATCACTATTACATATTAAACCTAATTTTTTACATAAATACTGAACCGTTATATTTGCCAAATCTGAAGCTATAGTAGCAACCGCATCTGGTTGTATTCCAACACATTTTTCATATATCTCTTCTTTATTTACTATACTTATATCATAAAAATAATCAGCAGTTTTTTCTCCTACTGAGCCATCTTTCCACGCAAACACATGTGTTTCATACCCAAATTCCTTTGCTTTTAATATTAATGGGTTTTGAAATTCACTTGCACCAATTATTACTATTTTTTTCATAATACTACTCTCTTTCTTCGCTCGATATTATATATATCGACATAAAAAATGTATTTTATTAATATTTTTACATTTTTAATGACCATCTTTTTGGATTTTTCACATTTTTAATGACCATCTTCTATAATTATGCAAAAAAGCAGGTCGATATCGACCTGCTTTTCATTTAATTTAATATAAAACTATACAATTATTAGTTTGTAAGCTTAGCAACATTAAGTTTAACACCAGGACCCATTGTAGATGTTAATGTAACACTCTTAAGGTACTGACCCTTTAATGATGAAGGCTTAGCCTTGATAATTGCGTCCATAAGCGCTTGGAAGTTGTCCGCTAATTGAGCTTCTGTGAATGAAGCCTTTCCGATTGGCACGTGAATAATGTTTGTCTTGTCAAGTCTGTATTCAATCTTACCAGCTTTAATATCAGCAACAGCCTTAGCAACGTCCATTGTTACTGTACCAGCTTTTGGGTTTGGCATTAAGCCCTTAGGACCGAGTACACGACCTAAACGACCAACAACACCCATCATATCTGGTGTAGCAACTACAACGTCAAATTCGAACCATCCATCGTTCTGAATCTTTGGAATGAGTTCTTCGCCACCAACATATTCAGCACCAGCAGCTTCTGCTTCTGCTACCTTATCGCCCTTAGCGAATACTAATACTCTAACTTCCTTACCTGTACCGTGTGGTAATACAACGGCACCACGGATCTGCTGTTCAGCATGACGTCCGTCACAACCTGTTCTGATGTGAGCTTCGATTGTTTCATCAAATTTAGCAACAGCTGTCTTCTTAACGAGTTCCATTGCTGCGTCTGTATCATAGAGAACTGTTCTGTCAACTAACTTAGCAGCCTCTAAATATTTCTTTCCTTTTTTCATTTAATTAACCTCCTAGTGGTAATATCGGGATCAAGCTTTAAGCTCGTACCTCCCACGTTAAATTGTTTTACAGTTTCTATTAGTCTTCTACAACAATACCCATACTTCTTGCTGTACCAGCGATCATGCTCATAGCTGCCTCAATTGAAGCTGCATTTAAGTCTGGCATCTTTGTTTCAGCAATTTTCTGAAGATCTGCTTTAGAAATCTTTGCTACTTTGTTCTTATTTGGAACGCCTGAACCAGATTCAATCTTACAAGCCTTCTTTAATAATACTGCTGCAGGTGGAGTCTTTGTAATGAAACTAAAGCTTCTATCTGCGTATACTGTAATAACAACTGGAATGATCATTCCTGCCTGGCTTTCAGTTCTTGCATTGAATTCCTTTGTGAACTGAACAATGTTAACACCGTGCTGACCAAGAGCTGGACCAACTGGTGGTGCTGGTGTTGCCTTACCAGCAGCGATCTGTAATTTAATATATCCTTCTACTTTCTTTGCCATAATAGGCACCTCCTAATTTGTGGTAATATCGGAAGACTAAAAAGGAATAAATCCTCGTATCCTCCCACAGGCTTTATGTAAAGCCAATTTAAAAGTTGCTTTCGAGTTAATTAAAACTCAATTTTTTTGATTTCTGTGAAATTAAGTTCCACAGGTGTTTCCCTACCAAACATATCTACATTGATAGTTACTGTTTGTTTTCCTTGGTTGATGCTCTTTATGACACCAATAGTGTCCTGCCAAGCACCGCTTGTTACGGAAACAGAATCTCCAACCTCAAAATCAATAACCATTTCTGGTCCTCTGATACCGAGTGGTCTCATTTCCTCTTCTGTAAGAGGAACTGGCTTTGATCCAGGACCAACGAAACCTGTAACACCTCTTGTATTACGAACAACGTACCATGTATCGTCATTCATAATCATATGAACGAGAACGTATCCAGGAAACATCTTCTTTGATACCTGTTTCTTAGCACCATTCTTAACCTCAACCATATCCTGCATTGGAACTGCTACTTCCAATATCTGATCCTGAAGTTTTCTGTTTTCAATTGTTTTTTCAATGTTAGCTTTTACCTTATTCTCATAACCAGAATAAGTATGAACTACATACCAATTTGCTTCTGCCATACAATCACCTTATTATAAAATAAAATTCAAGCCGCTCTGAATGATGTTATCAACGATAACAATAACAGCTCCTAAAACAATAGTAACTAGTACAACTGCCAATGTCTGGCGAGCTACAGTAGCTTTAGCAGGCCATGTAATTCTCTTGAACTCAGATTTTACACCTGCGAAAAAGCCCTTTTTCTTTGGAGTTTTTTCCATAGTTTCGCTCATAATTGCCTCCGTTCTTACTACTTTGTTTCCTTGTGTAATGTGTGTGATTTACAGAACTTACAATACTTCTTTGTTTCCATTCTGTCCGGATGTGTCTTCTTGTCCTTAGTCATGTTGTAATTACGTTGCTTACAATCCGTACATGCCAATGTGATCTTTACGCGCACAACTATCCACCTCGCTTTATATTCATTTTTTGTTTTGCGTTTTTTCTGTGCTTTTCCTTTTAAAATCAGCATTTTCTGCTTCCTAAAAAAATGCGCACAAAAAAAAGACTTCTTCCATCGCCCGACTACTATAACATAAAACATTATTGCAAGTCAAGAAAAAAATAAGATTTTTTGTTTGTAGTTGACATAATTACTGTAAAATGTTATACTGTAATTGTAAAAATGGATTTTTACCACGGTTAGTGTTCTGAACAAGGAGGTGATTCAGATGGTTAACAACGCGTTAAGCTACTATATTTCTACCTATAATAATGGTCGAAGTGTATCAAAGTACGATACCCACAAGAAAAATGAATTAAGAGACGTCTATAATAATATGTTGAAGATTAATAAAAAATCTCCACTTTATAAAGTTGCGTCTACTGATAGCGTTAAACAGTACGCTATTGACTTAAAAGAAACAGCCAGACAGTTAAAATATGTAGCTGCTTCACTTACAGATGAACATGGCAACATTTCAGGAACCTCAAAGAAAAAGGCCATTTCATCAAATAACAAAGTTGCAAAAGCCAAGTATATTGGTCCATCATCTGAAAAAACCGCCGATATAGACGACATTGAATTATTTGTAGAGAAGCTTGCTATGCCGCAAGTAAATATCAGTAATTATTTACAAAAAGACTCTTATGGTTTATCTAAAGGTCCATATTCCTTTGATTTAAGCATAGGCGACTACACATACGAGTTCCAGTTCAATGTAAAACCAAACGACACAAACCTTGATATTCAGCAACGTTTATCAAGACTTATCAATAAATCAAATGTCGGTGTAAATGCTGAAGTCATAGAAAATGCTACCGGTCATTCAGCACTTAAAATCACTTCAGATGCCACTGGTGTTTCTTCATATATGAATAAAGGTTTGACTTTTGTTATAGCCGATACTCCTGGTGAAGAAAATGGTGATGCCGTTAAATTTTTAGGTTTAGACAGAGTTTATTCCGAACCGTCAAATGCTGTATTTACTGTTAATGGTATCGAAAAAACATCTGCCTCAAACACTATATCTATTCCAGACCAGTTTGAAATCGAATTGGTCGGAACAAACGTAGAAGGCGACGAAACCCTCATCGGTTTAAAACCTGACTTTGACGCTTTGATTGATAATATTTCAGAATTTATAGATACCTACAATCAAACGGTAGATTTTGCAAAAAACAAAATGACCACCACTTATGAGTCTGGACATTTTTACAGAGATATTTCTTCAATTGCAAAAAATTATAAATATTCACTAGATGCATCTGGTTTTTCAGTGTTGCCAGATGGTCATTTGCAGTTAGATGAGTCCCTTCTTACGCAGGCTGCAAGAGAGGGAACTTTGACAGATAACCTTGACAAATTAAATAATTTTAAAAATTCACTGGTTAGAAAGTCTGAAAACATAGCTTTGAATCCTATCCAGTACATTGATAAGAAGATGATTACTTATCCACATCCTACAAGAAATATGCCAAGTCCATATGTAACATCTATGTATAGTGGATTCTTATTCAATGGATATATTTAAATAACGCACATATCAAAAATTGATACGTGCGTTATTTTTGTCATTTTGATTCTGTTACGGCGTTTTCTACCATTTCAATTATTTTTCCACTTATATCATCATATTTATCAAGATATTTGTTTAAGATTTTTCTTCCACTATCTACAACCAGTTTAATTTCCTCATATAAGTTTGATTTGTCTTCATATATCTCTTCCAAAATATCATATTCAGTGTCATCAATAATATTACTTGTAAACGCCACAAAAAAACCATCTTCAATATTATTTACAAGTTCATTGATTTCCCCTGTGATTTTTGCAACTCTAGATGAACCTTGCTTATTTTCTCTGTTAAGTTTCTCCAATTCATCATATAATCGCATAGCTTTAATAATGTCCTTTTTTGTTTCGCGAATTTCATCTGGAACTTTTTTTAATCGCTCCATTCGTAAATTAAGTTCTTCTTTAGATATATCTTCTATATTCTTTATGATACTTTCAAAATCAACAAAAGGTAAATCTTTCACATATTTATCAATTGTTTCCCTAAACGAAAGAATTTCTGTTCCATTTATTTTCGCTCCACCTTCAGTAGCGTCTATAAACTGAATATTATCATGTTCTGCGATATTTCGTTCAAACCACTTCCTATAAAGATCCATGTTTGCTTCTGTATACACCTGCTCTCCATATATATCTTCTATAAGAAAATGTTTATCACTCTTTTCAAATTTAATAATATCTTCGTTATCATACGCAGCGCCTGCATGAGTCTTAGTGTTACTATAAGCCAAATCCTGACCAATAAATACAATATTTTTAAATCCACACTTAACTAAAAATGAAAATGCATCATTAGCAACTGAACCACCACTATCCAAGCACACTTCCATATAATCTTCTTTCATATATATGTTGAAAAAACTTTTATCAAAATTATACGAATAAAACCTCTTTCCCTTATATCCAGATATAACTTCCGCATTAGATTGTAAATCTGCAACAATCGGTATATCAACATATTCACCATTTTGTTTAAATAACTCTGGTGGTTTATGAGAATCAACCGAAATTGTCAAATCTGGCACTATTCCTGCATTCAAAACAGGCTTTATAGCCGTATCAACTGCCAAAATGAATGCTTTATTTTTTGCTTCTTTTAATAACTGAATATTCTTATCCAATGACGGCCCCGCTGCAACAAGTATTGCTGTTTTTCCATTACAGTTTGACACAACATCAATCAATTCTTTTACATTTCTCGACTTAACACAATCATAATAATTTGCCAAATTGTTATCCAATCTCTCTTGTCCAAATTTCTTATATGTATTTTTATCAGTCAACATACCTGTAACACAATCTTGAACAATATTATTCCATTTATCCAATTCTTCTGCATATAAAGTTCCGTACTGAGTATTAATCTTAAATATTGACGTTTTGTAATTTGTTATATCTACGTACATGTAAGCAAGATTTTTGAACATTTTCAATCCCGCATTTCCCGAAAGAAATGCTACATTCGTCTTTTTAAATATATCTGTCAAATCATATGCTTCCATCAATGTTTTAAAATATGACAAATTAGGTTCATACACTATTATCGGATTTTCAGGAAACTTATTTACCAGTTTATCTATTCCTTTATAGTCACCCATTCCGAACACACAAATAACGGCTTTGAAACTCGATAATTCAAAACTGTTCAACCATGTATTAAGGTAATATTCATTATCGTAACGGCTTCCTAAATACCAATTTCGTCCACCCGTTTGTATGCCTATAACCTCATTGCCCTTTACATCACAATCAATAAATACATTACACTCTTCACACTTTTCATTTATAATGTATTCATTATATTCATCTCTTTCTAACAAAACCTCGTAATTCTCATCAAAATAGTTCTTCATCTTTTATCACACCCTCTGCAACTAAATCACCTATTACTGTCAATGTATCATTTATCTCATACTTTAATGAATCCGCTATCAAAAAGTAATCCTTGTGTTCCAATCCATTTTTTAAATTTTCGATTTGAGAGTCCAAAACCTCTCTTGGTACATCAATTCCCATTTTTGCTAATACTGGAATTATCCCTATAAATACATTAATCAATGATATTGCATCTGTTAACAAGTTTTTAACTGATACAATTCCTGTTCCATCACCTTTATATAACATATCCGCAATACCATCAAACTTATACTTCATTTCTTTTATTTTTACTGATATTAACATTCTTTCACCACCATATTTCAAAAAAAGTGTCGCAAGCATTCTTACGACACTTTTTATTATTATAATACCTATATACTACTGAAGCAATGACAATACACCCTGTGTCTGCTGATTTGCCTGTGCAAGCATTGACTGACCAGCCTGCATAAGAATATTGTTCTTGCTGTATGAAACCATTTCTGTAGCCATATCAACATCTCTAATTCTTGATTCAGCTGCCTGTGTATTTTCAGAAGTTGTATCAAGATTCTTGATTGTATGCTCAAGTCTGTTCTGAATGGCACCAAGTGCTGATCTCTGTGTAGAAACTTTAGAGATAGCTGCCTGAATCTTAGACATTGAAATACCAGCTGATGCAAAACTTGCAACCGAAAGTCCCTTAACACCCAATGTTGATGCATTCATAGCTCCAACTGAAATGCTAATCTTCTGGCCATTTAAAGCACCAACCTGAAGATTTTTGCTTGTAAATGTACCATCTAATAAGTTCATTGTATTGAACTGTGTTGTAGATGCAATTCTATTGATTTCACTTGTAAGAGCATCAATTTCCTTCTGGATAGCCGTTCTATCTGCAGCTGTATTTGTATCATTAGCTGCCTGTGTAGATAATTCATTCATTCTCTGAAGAATTTCATGAGCTTCATTTAAAGCACCTTCTGCTGTCTGAATTAAAGAAATACCATCTTCTGCATTTGTAGATGCCTTATCAAGACCTCTAATCTGGCTTCTCATTTTTTCTGAGATTGTAAGACCAGCTGCATCGTCTGCTGCACGATTAATTCTATAACCTGAAGATAACTTCTCTGTTGATTTTGACTGCTGTCCTGTTACGATTCCTAACTGTCTGTTTGAGTTTGCTGCCGCCATATTATGCTGTATTATCATAATGTTTTCCTCCTTGATTCTCATATAGTATATATATGATTATTTCTTTCCTATTTTCTCGAATACAATAACTATCAACTTGTATTCTTCCTTACACAATATATATCGGAGTTGTTTTTAAATACTTTATAGTTAAATTGAATTTTTTTTATCTTTTTCAAATTTGTGTGCAAGCACCCAGTATGGCCGGCGCTTGCAGGTTCGCAAGCATGCTTGCTCACTGTCGCGACACTCGCCAAATATATCTACACGAAAATGAAAACATGTCTGTTAACAGACACGTTTTTGCCACAACAATCTAAGGGACATCCTCGGATGCAAGCATCCAGTATGCCCCTTAAGATTCTTGTTTCATTTTCGTTATTACATACTGTTTCATTTTTCTGTAATATCTATTTGGCTCGTTGTTTCGCGCAAAAAACCGCCGTGGCCGGCGCTTATGAGTTTACTCCGTAAACTCTCTTCACCTAACACTACTTTAGTTGCTCCGGTATAATCACTTTACCCAAAAAAGTGGGCCGTCCGAAGACGACCCACTTTCGATAGTTCACATTTTGTTAATAATACAGCTAAATACTACTTAGGCTACATTACTGAAGTAATGATAAAACACCCTGTGTAGACTGATTTGCCTGTGCAAGCATAGACTGTCCAGCCTGAGCAAGAATCTGGTTCTTGCTGTATTTAACCATTTCAGAAGCCATATCAGTATCTCTGATTCTTGATTCAGCTGCCTGTGTATTTTCCTGAGTTGTATCAAGATTCTTAACCGTATGCTCTAATCTGTTCTGAATAGCACCAAGTGCTGATCTCTGTGTAGAAACCTTAGAGATAGCTGCCTGTACCTTAGACATTGTGATACCAGCTGATGCAAAACTTGCAACTGAAAGTCCCTTAACGCCTAATGTAGAAGCATTCATAGAACCAATTGAAATACCAATCTTCTGACCATTCAAAGCACCAACCTGAAGGTTCTTGCTTGCGAATGTACCATCTAACAAGTTCATTGTGTTGAACTGTGTTGTAGATGCGATTCTGTTAATTTCGCTTGTAAGAGCATCGATTTCCTTCTGGATAGCTGTTCTATCAGATGCAGTATTTGTATCGTTAGCTGCCTGAGTTGCTAACTCGTTCATTCTCTGAAGAATTTCGTGAGCTTCATTTAAAGCACCTTCTGCTGTCTGGATTAAAGAAATACCATCTTCAGCGTTTGTAGATGCCTTCTCAAGACCTCTAATCTGGCTTCTCATCTTTTCAGAAATTGTAAGACCAGCTGCATCGTCACCAGCACGGTTAATTCTATAACCTGATGATAACTTTTCTGTAGATTTTGCCTGTGCTCCTGTAATGATTCCTAACTGTCTGTTAGAGTTCATCGCTTGCATGTTGTGTTGTACTATCATAATAATTCCTCCTTGAATATACTCTGCCTTCCTTGGCAGATTTGTTTGTGGCATGTAACTATGTTACATTTGCTACAATTTGTTAATAGTATTTGTATAGTAAGTACTCTTTCTTACTACCTTACATAATATATATCGGTAGTATTTAGAAATACTTTATACCTTTTTTAAAAAATTTTTAATTATTTTTTCTTGTCCATGAATTGAGGTTCTACAACCTTCAACTTATTCATCGTCTGATAATATTCTGCCGCAGCCTTGTTTGTAAGTTTCACGGTTTTTACCTGTTTCTTTAACATAACATTCTTTGCCGTCATGGCTTCGTGATTTCTCTTTTCACTTACTTCAACATCAGCTGCTTTGGATATAATGATTCTAATCAAATCCTGCATAGCCTTTATCTCGTTTTTGTATAGTTCTCTATCCACGTCCAAGATTTCTTTGACTCTATTATACACCTTTTCAAATCCATTATCAAGTAGTTTTAATTCATTAATTAAATTTTCTTTTTCGGCGTACACTTCATCAAATTTATCGAAGTCGAATTTCTCCGCTGCTATTATTTCACTTTGTTTTGCATTTTCAACAAGAATCTTATCTAAAACTACAATCTTCTTATTAAGACTCTGTATCAATATGCCTAAATAATCTTTATTACTAATTTCGTTTTGCAAGAACCATTACCTCTTTCCATGTATCTCTCATTGTTCTCAAGTGACCAAGTACTTCTTCCAGTATCTCTTTATCCTTACGAATATTAGCTTCAACAAGTCGGTCATAGATATATGCATAAACTTTTTCAAAGTCATTTGCAACAGGATACTTGAAATTAAGAGTAGCTCTGAATTCAGTTATAATATTTTCGACTTTACGAATATTGTTATGAGCTTTCATAATATCTTTGTTTTCAATAGCAACTATTGCAATATTGCAAAACTTTATAGCTCCTTCGTAGAGCATAAGTGTAAGTTGTGCAGGCGAAGCTGTCATTACTTTGCTATTACTATATTGACTATATCCATTTTGTAATGTCATAAACCCGTCTCCAATCTTTTATATTTTAGTAACCTAACATTTGTGAGAAATATGATGACTGACTCTGCAATGATGATAATGCTGTTTCCATCGCTGCAAACTGTTTCTCATATTTTTCTCTTATAGCATCAACTTTGTCTTCCCAATCGCTAATCTTGTCATCATATCTTTCGTACTGCTGTTTCATATACTTATCATTATATACCGTATATGCGCTGCTAAGAGATGACGAACTCATCTTTTTGTTAAGCTGTGTATATAAATTATCTGTAAGCTTACTAAAGAATTCAACAAATCTGTCTGGATCATTAGCAATTGCTGTTTTTAACTTATCCGCATTTCCTGATACAAGTTTGTCATCTGCATCACCGTCAATGTGATAAAGATTTCTTTCATTAGAATCAACCTCAAAATATCCTGCTGACTTGATACCAAATGATGCAAGATTGAGTGTTTCTCCATTTACTTCGAAACTTTGTACCATAGCAGTCTTCATAAGACTCATAATACTTGATAAAGATGAATCCTTTCTAAGAGCAGCTGTAGTAAGTTTCTTTTCCCACTTTTCAATCTGCTTATCAGTCATAGATTCCATTTCTTCTTCTGTAAGAGGTTCATAATCACCTGCTGAAGCTGCATTGTATGATTCCTGCATGCCCTTCATAACCTCATTATATTCTTTGAAGAAATCTTTTACCATATTATAAATGCCATCAACATCTGTATCTGTTGTAACAGTTATAACTTCATCATCATCCGTAACTGCATGAGCTGTAATAGTAAGACCATTTATCTGGAAGTTGTTTGAATTGGATTCAAACATCGCACCATTCAAATAAATCTTCGCATCAGCTCCTGCGATTCTTGAAGCCCCTGTTTCACTTTGGCTAAGTCCAAGTTTTTCTCTAAGTTCAGCAAGTCTTGTTTCATCAGTAGAACCTGCTTCTACAAGGCTTTCATATTCTTCATATGCAGCAACCATTTCTTTTGCGTAATCATATTTATCAGAATATTTTGTATATACTTCATTATATGCTTCGCTTGTATAATCAACTGTAACTGAATTATCTGCTAAAAACTGCTCTTTGTCTTCTAATGTTGCTGACAAATATCCATTAGCTTTTGTAATTGCCTCATCAAATTCCTTAACCTTTGCTGCTGGCTCTTCAAGTTCTTCTCTGTATGCCTCAATATTTGCATCCACAGATTCATTGTAAGTATTTAATTTATCCTTGAAGTCTCCCGCATCAGATGAACCAACTTCTGTCTTAATCTCCTCATACAATGTAACTTTAGCTTCTAATTTAGCTATTTCTTCATTATATCCATCTATAGCTGCGCTGTCCGCTTCGTCACCCTTTGCATTTTCATCTGTAATCTTATCTCTTAATGCCTGAATTTTGTCACTTAATTCAGTAATCTTATCAGTTTTTTCTTTATCTGTAAGTGCTGCAAAAGTCTTTTTATCTTCTTCCTCTGCAATCTTTGAATTAAGTTCATTAGCCTTTGTAGCATATGTACTTCTTTCATCCGAAAGAGTTTTTACATGACTATTAATAAGATTTTTCAAATATTCATCTTTAGCAAGGTTTGTCATATAAGAAGCATCTGCATCCGCTGCAGCAACATAATTCTTATAAGATTCAACATCCGCTGTAGACACTGAATACAATCCCATGTTCTTAAGCACATCTGTTCCAGTCGCATCTGCACCTGAAATAGAAAAATCATTAGCCGCACCACTATTCTTTGCGCTTATGAAAAATCTCTGGTTTGCTTCATCAAAACTTGCATTAAGACCTTTTTCTTTTAACTGATTTACAAAGCCTTGAACTGTCATATCGCCTGTAACGTCAATATAACTTTCTTCGCCCGCAACAGTAACACTAAGTCTTCCTGCTGATACTCCAAGTTCAGAAAGTTTGCTGCTCGTCTTAAGGTCATCGCCACTTTCAGTTGCAACTACGCCACCTGTAAGGTATCCAGACTTTGCAAGACTTTCAATCTTAAGTTCCTGTGTACCATTTACTGCATTACTACTTCCTGATACAGTTACTTTATTGCTATTAGATGTTTTAATACTCTTCATCGCATAATTTGTAGAAAAACGCATAGCACTTAATTTACCACTAAACAAACTGTAAATCTTGCTATTCATTTCTTTCCACGCATCTTGCTTGTATTCAAGGGATTTTTGTTCTTTTACATAGGAATCTTTTCTTACTGAATACGCTTTTACTAATTCATCAATCATAGCATCTGTATCCATACCAGAAATCATACCTGATAATTTAATAGCCATAATATCCCTCCTATCTTAAAGTTTCTTGTCTACCATAATACCGGCAAGTTCCCAAACTTTAGCAATCATTTCCAAAGTTTCTTCCGCTGGGAATTCCTTTAATACATCCTTTGTTTCTTTATCAACAATTTTAACTGTTACTCTGTTTGTTCCTTCATGAATACCAAACTGAGCTGTTGTATTTGACATCTTCTTATTCAAATCACTAACAGCCTTTTTAATGTTTTCGTTCGATGCTTCTCTCTTTTCTGTTCCTTCCTTGGAAATGTCAGAAGCGCCAGAAACCACCTGTCTCTGTGTATTAGATACAGGTGTTACACTTTCAACTGCTTTTGCTGTTTGTTGCACGCTGCTTGCCTGATATGCAGCCTGACTTGTTACTTTTTCAATTGCCATAATAATTACCTCCTTGTAATGACAATACCAAATTACTGTTACTTTAATCTCTTATCGGCACGTTTCTAAAAAAACTTTATACCTTAAAATAAATTTTTTATTGCATCATAAGTTTCAACAGATGCAGCTGCTTTATTTGCCTCCTGAATCTGTACATAAACTTCTTTTCTATATACAGGAACTGACTTAGGTGCTGAAATACCAAGTTTAACCTGGTCACCTTTAATTTCAATTATTGTTACTTCTATATTATTATTAATAACGATTGCCTCGTCTTTTTTTCTTGATAATGCTAACATAACGACTCCTTATCCGCATTTAAAATGCTATTCATGCTTTATTCTTCACTATTAATTGGGTGCTTAACCAAATATTTATCATCATCTAAAATAATCTGGCATGCATTAAGATTTTTTGAATTAACAACAATAGGAGCCTTTAAATTAACAGTTGCCTTCTTTACGTCTGCAGGTACTGTCATTGTAACCAATACGATAATGTCTTCCTCAACCAAATCTCCTAATGGTTTTAATAATTCATCTTCTACTATAGGATTATAAGTAGGGTCTACTGCCAACGGATCAACAACCGGCATAGCGAATGCTGGTTCGTCAATAGACTGCAACCAAGATACTGTTTTCTTTTCATCATCTGCATCATGAATAAGCATAAACTTATTCAAATCTGGAAAACCAATTATTCCTTCTTTAAAATTCAAAACCTTTTCTTCATTAACTTCTATTTCGCCAAAGATTTTTGTTAAAATTTTCATATAGTTTCTACCTTACCTTTCTACTTATCTTAGGAAATCTAATAAAGTCTGCTGTACAACCTTTGCAGATGCAGCCAATGAAGCATCATACACATTCTGTGCCGCAATAAACTCTACTGTTGTAATTTCAGAATCAATTTCCTCGTTCTCACTTTTCTGTTCCTTAACATTTAATTTCTGATCATTTAATCTTTCTTCATTCAGTGTCAATCTCTGTAATCTAGCACCAAGGTCAGACAATTCAACATTTAATCTATCCTGATGTCCTGTGAAATTTGTTATGCCTTCCGAAAATGCTTCGCCCATATTTTCTTCCGCATAAGTAAGTTCTAACTTCGCTACGTCAAGCATAGTTCTAAGTTTTGCAAGTTCTGATTCATCAGTAGTTGTTGTCATCAAACCTTCAATTTCAGCAATTTTATTTTGTACCTCTACAGCTCTTGTAACCGAATTAATGATTGTATCCAAATCTCTTCCAATATCATGTGTAAGGATATCCTTACCTTGTGAATTAATCTGTATACTCTGATTAAAGTTAATCGTATAATTAATTGGTTGATCCTTCTTAGTATATGATACACCTTTTTTGTGATTTGTACAATCAAAATAATGTTCAGGTCTTAATTCTCCTTTATGAAAACCTTCTTTATTGTATGTACAATCAAGGGTTGCACCATTTGTTGCCATATTTTCATATATCGAATTTCCTACAAGCAATTCACCTGTTTCAGGAACATAAACCACTCCATTGTCTGGAACAACATTGTAAACCATATCGCCCATATTTTCTTTAGATTTAACAGTTACTGCAACTGCATTACCATTAACTGTAACTGTTGGAGTTCCCACAGCCAAATTGTTATATGCCAAATTAATAACATGAAGTTCTTCATTTGTAATGGCACTACCTGCAACGTACTCTGTTGTCGAAATATCTAAACCAACGATTCTCTTGTCATTGCTAACTTTAGAGAAATCCAAAGTCTCTGTAATTGTATAATCAGTATCCAACTCATCCTCCTGGAATGTAAGAGTTGAATCTGTCTTATACCCAGTAAATACTGTTCTACCTGCGTAATCAGCATCACCATCTGCATAAATCTGATTTCTAAGTTCTTTAAGGGATGCTACAAGATTTTCTCTTTCCTCAACGGTATTATAATCATTAACACCCTGATTACAATATGTTGTAATATCTGTCAAAACATCGTTAACGCTGTCAATGGCTTCCTGGGAAGTCTTCATCCACGCTCTAGCGTCAGGAATGTTTTTTCCTAAATACTGCTCAATTTCGTTATATGTAGAACGAAGTCTCAATGCTCTAATAGCAATAATCGGGTCTTCTGAAGGTCTTTGAATTTTCTTTGTAGTACCCAACTGAGTATTTAATGTATTAAGCAATTTTTTGTTGTTGTTAAGATTAAACAATGCATTGTTAATCATCATACCACTGGTAATTCTCATTGTATCACCCTTTCTAATTTAAAACTACACGCCAGTTTCGTTAATTAATTTATCGTACATTTCAGACATAACCTGAATAACCTTTGCGCTTAAATCGTATGCTTCTTGATATTTCACAAGATTCATCGCTTCTTCGTCCGCATCTACACCCATAACCGCTTCTCTTTGATTAGTTATGGTTTGGATAATATTTTTATAATTTTCATTTAAAGTTTTAGCCTTACTTGTATCAATAGCTATTTCTGTAATAAGTGACTGGATAAATTCTTCAGGCGAACCTCCATCAAATTCTTTCGAATCTTTTACCTTTATCATTTCTGAAAGTAAGTCGTACTGTGCTGCACCATCATGGACATTTACTGTTGTAGACATCCAACTTGGATTTGCCATCAAGTCCTGATTTACTGTAAATACATCATTATCATCCTTCAAAAAAATCGGTATGTCTTTTGTAGACTCACCTTCCATATTCATACCTTTGCTATGAATTTCATTAAAGGCACCTGTAAATTTTGTTAAGAATTCATTGATTTCATCAATATAATAAGGAACTCCCTTATAATCAATCGGAACCGAAATGTCATTGCCTTCTTCTGGAACATAGTTATTACCATCTCTAATAATAAGAAGAGATCTTAACGCTCCGTCAATATTTGAACCAACTGGATCAAATTTTTCACCATATGACCACTGAATATCATACAAACCAACTGCATCATGCTTATCAGCTCTATCTTCTCTACTTACAACTTCAAGTGTATAGTAATCATATGTACTAACCAATGTCTTATCACCGATATTTACGGTAAAATCACTTTTACCATTATCATACAAAACTTCTTTCGTAGAAATCTCACATATAGAAGATAACTCATCCAATAAAAGAGCTCTCTTATCACGAAGTTCATTTGCCTTTGCACCGGTAAGTTCAACTACATTTATTTCTTTATTAAGAGCTGCAATTTCTGCTCCAAGAGAGTTAATGTGGTCAACATTACTTGCAACTTCAGAATTTAAATCTTCCTGACTCTTAATGAGGTTTGTCTTAAGTTCCTGCATATATTCAAGAAAACTTTCGCAATAGTTGAGGAAAGTTACTCTTTCAGTATTACCCTCAGGAGTCTTAACCAAATCTTCAAGACCATTGAAAATATTGCTATATTCCTTCGAAAATCCAGTCTCGTCAGTTTCTGCAAAATAGTCTTCAATCTGAATCATATAGTTATATTTTGCACTTTCTTCACCAAGTTTGGAATTATTATCCCAATACTTAGCATCATAGTATTTATCTCTCATTTGGTCAATGGATGTAACCTCTACACCACTACCAATCATACCATATCTTTGAAACACTCTTATAGGTTCAGTTGCCGACTGACTAATAACCTGTCTTGAATATCCTTTTGTATTTTCATTTGCCACATTGTTTGCTGTAACATCAACGCCTGCATTAGCCGCATATAATCCGGAAACGCCTATGTTTAATCCAAAAAATGTATTAGCCATGTTTACACCTCACTCCTATTTGTTTTTACCAGTGTCCTACCTTCTGGATAATCGTATCAATCATATCTGCTATAGTTGTAACATATCTTGAAGATGCATTATATGCATTTTGGAACTTAATCATATTAGAAAGTTCTTCTTCAGATGTAACACCCATTGCTGATTCTCTACTAGAATCAATGTCAAGAACTACTGTTGACTGATTTTCTGAAATAGACTTGTGCATATAACCATCATTTGCTATTTCTCCAATCATTGCACTGTAATAATCAGTAAAGTCCTTCTTTGTAATATTATTTGGGTCAAGATTCTTAAATGGTTTATCCCATGCCGCCAATATTTCCTCACCAAGTTTCAAATCAATTTCTTCTTCCTTTGTTGTAAATGGTAAGTATGCGTAATTATCTTGAATCACCTTATTTACTTCTAAGTTCCTACATGAATACAATGATTCCGTACCAAATTCAGTGTAAGGATTGTATACATGATATGTTTTTCCATCACTTCCCTCAAGAACTGTGTATCTTTTAACATCCTTTCTAGAGAAAAGTTCTGTACCCTGAGTTTTATTTTCATCCTGTCCATACGAAGCCTTTTCGCTATCAAGACAAGTAATTTCTGTTCCTGCTGCCAATGTAATAGTTGTATCAGTTGTCAATGCTCCAAATTTATCAACTGCTGCCGTGCCATTATCAACCGCTGTTCTAAGCTGATTCTTAAGAGCTCCATCCAAAGTCTCAATAACAGTTCCCGCAGGAATTGTAAATGTCACACTACTTTCAAGGCTAGTTGTGATATTTGGACAAAGCAAATCATTAACTGTAGTTACAATACCATTTACAAGTTGGTCAAACAACGCTTGAGTCTTCATAATAACTGTATTGTCAACATAATAATTGTAATGATGTGCCTCTTCATTATAATTCTCTAACGCTTCTCTATATGTAGCCAATTCGTTAGGGTCATTTAAATTATAATCCGCCGGATCCGGTCTTATTGGTATATCAGTATAATTTGCTGCATAACTTCCTCTTGCAAGAAGAAGACCTTTAAGACGACCGATATCATTATTATTTCCTGTATTTATATCAATATGAAGATTAAATACTGCCGCACCACCTAATTGAGGCCATGTTGGAGAATAAAATGCTGAATCAAGTTCTGTGTCAAGCTGTGCCATTCCCATATGGAAACATCCATCTTCAACTATGAATTCCTGACCTTCTGCTCTTACCTTTACAAGACCAGTAGCATTTTCTTCTACATCTATGTCCACAAGCTCCGACAATTCATCAAGAGCTCTATCTCTTACATCTCTTAAATCCGATGCTGTTTCAACACCTGGCGCCTCAACCGACTGAATACGCATATTAAGTTCATATATTGTATCGCCTAATTTATTAATCTTAGCCACAGTTTCCTGAATCATTGTATCTACATTCAACTGGTAGCTGTAAAGTTCATCGTACATTGCTTCCGCTCTTGCTAAAAATGTATTTGCATTCATAACAAGGCCAGCTCTTGCAGTATTGCTATCAGGAGTTTTTGCAACCTCACTCATAGCCTCCCACAAATCATTCAATGAATTTTGGAATCTTGTACCTTCTGTTTCACCAAAGATACTTTCCACTTCTTCAACAGCCTCATACTGAGAAGCATAAAACTGTTGTCTTCCGCTTTCTAATCTAAACGAATTATCTAATAAAAGGTCTCTTAAATGTCTAGTTTCTGCTGAAACGACACCGAGACCTACTTGCATTGTATTTACAACACTAAAACCGTATTGCATATATCTGGTATCCGCAAATGATACCTGCTGTCTAACATAACCATCGGTATTAATATTTGCCAGGTTGTGGGAAGTTGTATTAAGTGCATTCTGACTTGTTCTCAAACCCGACACGCCTGTATATATACTTGTCATTAATGACATCCCATCACCTGCTTTCTAACTCTTTCTATCGAAGACACCTGTCGCTCCCATGGCAGAAATGCTCTTCGCATTCTTATCATAATTTGCAATACCTGTATCCTGATACAGGCTTGTAACGAGATTCAAATTAAAATCAATAATCTCTAAAGATTCCTTTATAAGATTCGCATTAACTTCGTTGTACTTTTTAAAATTTTCCAATGTTGTCAATAACTTGTCATGAACTTCTGACAAACGATTTTGTTCCACTGGCTGTTTTGAAAGTATCTCAATAACATCAACTACTCTCATAGTTTTTGGATCTTTCGATAAAACCGTTCCAATATCATTCATGACATCAGTACGCTTCTTTTCAAGATTTGTAATCTTTCCAATAAACTCCTGTTCAACCTGTGTAATGCGTTGCAATTTTTCTAAATCGCCCTTAACAATAACAGGAGTTTTCTCCTTGGAGAGTAACATAAGTGTCTCATATTCTTTATTCTCTTGTTCAAGAACATTAATAAGTTCATCAATTAAACTTGCCACTTTGGTACTCTCCTTAAATCTCCTGATACTTTCTGATTAACATATCTGCAAAATCACTAGCGTCAAACTGATATGTGTTATTATCAAATTTGCTCTTTAATTCTGCAACTCTTTCTGAGCGAACGTCTTCACTTTCTGCAACTGCTTTCTTTGCTATCTGTAATTCCTTACCGAAGCTTGAAATCTCAACTTTGTCTGTGTTGTATGCTTTAGATGTAGCGTTTGTCTTCATCTTGCCATTAACACCGTATACCTGTGAAATCTGATTGTAAGCATCTATACGCATAATGAACGCCTCCTTTTTTATTTTTACATATAATTTATCGGAAGATTTCCTAAATACTTAATAGGCAAAATAAAAAAATGATAAGCAAAATTTTCCATTCTGCTTATCATTTTATTTTAACCAGTATAGTCAACGTAAATCTGTCTCACACCATCTACACTTTCCGTTACAAACACACGCACATGGCATCTGGAAACAAATATTTTATTTCTAGTAAAATCTTTAGTATATAATGTTTCTAATTTGTCATAATCCAAATCCCAACCATCTACTGTATTTTCCGGATGTGGCACTTTCTTAGTTGCTGACGAATATGTATAATACCCTTCATCCTCCAGTTGTTTTATGAATTTTTCTGTTTCTTCATCATTTAACTCAAACTTTAATGATAAATTCTCATTCTCAATTCTAAACAATGTCTTAACATTAATATTCCTATCAATTTCTACTACATCCACATCTTTTGGTATATCAAAATGCAAACGACGATACAATGTGAATTTTGATAAAAAGATGAAATACAGTATAGCTAATATAACTAGCAATATAGATATCCAAATTATAATCTTATTAATTTTATTCCCAACCATCTACTTCCTTCCAAGGAATCTCATCTTATCCTCTTCACTTTTCTTCTCATTAGCTCTCGAAATATTAGCCATATCTCTCTTATAGACATTACTTAATTCTCTTGTAAATGCAACTTTACACGCATCACAGTAACGACCTGTTCTAATCTTCGCAGCACACTTCTCACACTGCAAAAGAACTCCCGACTCTTCAGAGAACGACAATCTTTCTTCTCTAATCCACTGATTAATCTGCCCAACAGAAACTTCCATCTCTTCTGAAACTTGATTAACCGTAGCATTCTTATGCTCTTCAATAAACTTTTTTACTTCAGAAAATTTCTTTTCAAGTTCTTCCTTACATTCCTGGCAAAGACGTGGGCCTGAAATATAGTTAAATAACCTTCTGCAATTTCTACAACTCTTTACTTCCATTATACAATTCCTCCTATATCTTGTACTCGGTACTAAACACCCGCACCAATGGATAAACTTAAAAAGTATACTTTCGATACTCCTGCTTCCTTCAATGCTAGCGCGCACTCATCAATAGTGCTACCGGTTGTATAAATATCATCCACTAAAATTACTTTCTTATATTTTACTACATTTCGACTTATAATGAAAGCCTTTTCGAGATTTTTCTTTCTAGCCTCTCTTTTCATTTCCTTTTGAGGTTTAGTATTTTTCTTCCTATATAAAACCTTGTTATCCATAGGAACACCGCATTGTTTCGACAATTCCTTTGCAATAAGCTCCGCTTGATTATATCCACGTTTCACATATTTTTCCTTCGATACAGGAACAGGGATAATCACGTCAGCATCCCAGTGTTTTATATAATCCACACTACGTTCGGCCATCTTTGCGCCAAAAAATTTAGCATAAATTTTCATATCATTGTACTTAAAATCATATATACATTTTTTTATGTCATCCGTGTATGCAAAAATTCCAAGTCCACTGTCGTATACATGCATATATTTTTTGCAGTCACCGCAATACTCTTGCTCATCAATCTCCAATTGTTTACCACATTTCTTGCATATAGGTTCCTTTATATACTCAAGTTGTTTATCACAAGATTTACACAGCAACTCCTTTATTTTCAATGTTTTTCCACAAATTGGACAAACATTTGGATACAAAATGCTCACTAACCTCTCTAGCAATCCTACACTTCCTCACAATACATCTCAATAATTCTGTCCGCAAGTCCAGAATATCGCTTCTGCTCATTGCAGTTACTAATCATATTTTGAACCGTTGTTGACATTCCCACTATAGTTACACATTTTTTGGCTCTAGTTACGCAAGTATATAATAGGTTTCTGTTCATAAGAACCGCTGGACCTGTAAGAACAGGAAATACAATAGCTGGATACTCACTACCCTGTGATTTATGAATAGTTGCTGCATAAGCAAGTTCCAATTCATCCAACTGATTAAATGGATACATAACGCATTTTCCGTCATCAAACTCGACTTCCAAGTATTCTGCGTAAGTATTTACAAGTTTAATGCGTCCCATATCGCCATTAAATACACCGAGACCTTTTTCCACCGCAATACCGTGAAGTCCCTTGATTTCCCATTCCAATTGGTAATTATTCTTAATCTGCATAACCTTATCGCCTTCTCTAAATATTCCACCAGCCATCTCTCTTTCATTTTTCGAAGGTGATGGCGGATTCAAATATTTTTGTAATACGATATTAAGATTTTCAACACCCAAAACGCCTTTTCGCATTGGTGTCAAAACCTGCACTTCTGCCATATCGCAACCTACATATTCAGGCAATTTATCTTTAACAAGTTTAACTGTAGCCTCGATAACATCATTTGTATTTTGCTTTCTAACATACAAAAAATCCTTACTTTTATTATCAAGCATAATTTGCTCGCCGTTATTGATTTTATGGGCATTTATAACAATGCTACTCTGGTCTTCCTGTCTAAATATCGTTGTAAGCATTACAACATTAAACTTTTCAGACTTAATGATATCTCTAAGAACATTTCCAGCACCAACACTAGGTAACTGGTCAACATCACCCACAAGCACAAGTCTAGTTCCGACAGTAATAGCCTTTAAAAGTGCATTCATCAAAAACATATCAACCATTGACATCTCATCAATAATGATTACATCCGCCTCCAATGGATTCGACTCATTTCTCTCGAAATTCATAATTCCGCCATCAGGTGAACCATTAAGTTCAAGTAGTCTATGTATGGTCTGTGCCGTAAAGCCTGTAGCCTCCGACATACGCTTAGCCGCACGCCCTGTAGGCGCTGCAAGAAGAATCTCAAGACCTTCACTTTCAAACATTTTAATCAATGTATTGATAGTTGTAGTTTTACCGGTACCAGGACCACCTGTGATTATGGAAATTCCATTTTTCATTGATGTAATAACCGCATCCCTTTGCATCTTGTCAAGTTCAGTATTTGTTTTCTTTTCGATACTTTCAAGTTTTTTCAAAAGTTTTTCTTCATCTATCTTTTCCGAAATATTTAAATCCACAAGCATTTTAGCAATGCCAAGTTCCGTATAATAAAAATTCGCCGCATATACATTTTCTTTATTTTTTACCACTAATTTCTTCTCAAATACCAAGTCTACAAGGTATTTTTCAATATCCTCAATAGTGGTTTCTAGCATATTGCTGGCATATTCTATAAGTTCATCCTTGGGCAAATATGCATGTCCACCCACCGCAGACTGCGACAAAACATACAATATACAACTCTTTATTCTAAAATCCGAATTCTTGTCAATTCCAGCCTTCTGTCCAATTTCATCAGCAATTTTAAAACCTATTCCATTAATATCCTCAGCCAATTTATAAGGATTTGTCTTAACAATAGTAAATGTATCAAGACCATATTTATTGTAAATTTTAATAGCCAGATTGAGTGAAATTCCAAATTGTTGCAGGAAAATCAAGGTCTTTCTCATATCCCTTTTTGCTTCCAACTGCGACGCTATTTCAATAGCCATTCTAGTACTAATGCCTTTAATCTCCGACAATCTTTCTGGTTCTTCTTCAATTATTCTAAATGTATCTTTCCCGAATTTATTTACTATTCTGTCTGCCATTTTTGGCCCAATACCCTTAATCGCACCAGAGCCAAGATACCTAATTATAGCAATCTCATCTTCAGGTACCTTTATGGCATACGAAGAAATATTTACCTGCTCACCGTACGATGCATGAGTAGTCATATCTCCTTCAATTTCAATGTATTCCCCTTCATTGACAAGCTGAATAGTGCCTACACAAGTATATTCCTCGTTGTCTTCAACAACCGTCATAACCGTGTAGCCATTGTCTTCATTTCTATATACAATTCTTTCTACATAACCTTCTATTTTAACCATACTTACCTTCCTAAAAACACAAGGCAGACTTCCACCAAGGAAGTCTGCCCCTAGTATTTAATTTTAATCAATGCCGTAATTTCTCTTCATCTGCTCAAAAAGCATCTGGGCAAGTCCAAGACCTTCGCCCTGTTCTGCAGTATTTTTAGCATATTCCTGTGTAAGAGTATCTCCAAACATTTGCATATAATGATTTGAAGACTCCTCAGACTTTGGAACCATTTTATCCATTGACTTATACATCTGTTCAATGAAATATGCTTCAAATTCCTTGCATACATCCATCAACTCTTCTTCAGTACTTGTCTTACTAGTGTTATTGATGGAATTTTTCAACTCATCAAGCTTGGCATCTGTTTTGTTATTACTGTAGATATCACCATATCCACTATACAATCCATCCAATGAAACCGCCATAGCTCTCTCCTTTCAAATCATTAACGCTTAAGCTGATTTGCCTGACCAAGCATTTCATCAGCTGCCTGAATTGCCTTTGAATTCATTTCATAAGCACGCTGTGCCACAATCATATTTACCATCTCATCAACAACCTGAACATTTGACGCTTCAACATATCCCTGTCTTACCTTTGACTTCTGTAAATGGTCGTTATCAACTTCCATCAAAGCTTCACCCGATGCATTTGTCACCTTAAATGTACTTCCCGAACTTCTCTCCAAACCGCCCGGATTCTGGAACTGCACAATACCTATCTGATAACCAATAGGCTGTGGATTGTTGTTTTCATCTGGATAACAAACATTTCCATCTGCATCAATGCTAAGTTTGCTTGTGTGATATTCATTTGAAAGTTCAATAGCCATCCCGTATGTATCAAGTACAGGATATCCTTCCGAACTACAAAGCATTACACCGCCGTTATTTCCAAGTGACCAGTTAAACGAACCGTTTCTTGTGTACACTGTCTCTCCATTAGTGTTCATAACTGCGAAAAAGCCTTGTCCATCAATCGCAAAATCTGTATCAAGCCCTGTGTCTGTAAGCGAGCCCTGTGTGAATTTTGATGTAATTGATGAATTTCTTACACCTAAACCAACCTGTGCACCAACTGGCTTTGTTTCACCATTTGCACTAGTTGTCTTTGACTGTATTGTTTGATATAAAAGTGACTTAAACTGTGCTGATTCACTCTTATATCCAATTGTATTTACATTTGATAAATTATTTGCAATAACATCGACATTAGTCTGCTGTGCAGTCATACCAGATGCCGCTGTCCATAATGCTCTCATCATAGTGTCACGACCTTTCTATTATCCCAATTTACCTACTTCATTTACAGCCTTTGAAAGCATCTCGTCTGCTGACTGCAATGCCTTCTGATTACTCTCATACGCTCTGGTAATAGTAATCATTTCAACCATCTCCGTTACTGCATTGATATTTGATGCTTCCAAATATCCCTGATGCATAATAGCCGAAGAATCTGCAAATGTCGCACCTTCAACTGTTTCATACATATTTTCACCATACTTTTTCAAGTAATTGTAATCTTCAAAATCAACTACCTGTATAGTGTCAATATACTGCTGGTCCGCATATATCTCGCCGACTGCTGTAATCGCAACCTTTGATGCATTTGTTGGTACATTGATAAATCCGCCTGCATCATTCAATACATAATCGCCATCTTTTGTACGCAAATAACCGTCTACATCTATTGTAAATTCACCATCCCTGGTATATTTTGTGGATTCTACTCCACTTTTGTTAGTAAATGATATAGCGAAAAATCCATTTCCCTCAAGTGCTAAATCATATGTGTTTTCAGTCTGTCTGAATGCCCCCTGGCTGTAATCAGTATAATTTTCACCAATCTTAACACCAAGACTCATATTTCCAATGCCTTTAGTAATATACCCTGTAGTTCTGTCATTAATCTTTACTGCTAACATTTCATCAAATGCTCTCGCTGTCGCGCCTTCTCTTTTATACGCATTTGTTGATGCATTTGCAAGATTATTAGTAATAGTATCGAGTCTCTTTTGCTGATTAACCATGCCAGTATAGGCTGTATACAGTCCTCTTACCATATTTCGCTACCTATACCTTTCCTAGTAGGGATTAGTCCATATTGAGTTCTACGTATTTACCTGTTCCTATAGCAACTGCTGTCATAGGATCTTCAGCTGTCATAGTATTAATTCCTGTCTTAGCTTCAATAAGTTCTTCAAGACCCTGAAGCAAGCATCCGCCACCTGTAAGTACAATACCTCTGTCAGCAATATCTGCTGCAAGTTCAGGTGGAGTCTTTTCAAGAACGCTGTGAACTGCCTCTACTATCTGTGATGTTGTTTCTCTAAGTGCCTCTTCTGTTTCTTCAGATGTTACCTCAATAGTTTTAGGAAGACCTGTTACCAAGTTTCTACCTCTAACATTCATAGTTTCAACTTCTGGTCTAGGGAAAGCTGCACCAATCTTAATCTTAATTTCTTCTGCTGTTCTTTCACCAATAAGAAGATTGTGTTTCTTTCTCATATATCTAACGATAGCTTCATCAAAATCATCTCCGGCAATCTTAATAGATGCACTTACAACAGTTCCTCCAAGAGAAATAACTGCGATATCAGTTGTACCACCACCTATATCAACAATCATATTTCCGCATGGTCTTGAAATATCAATACCTGCTCCAATAGCTGCTGCAATAGGTTCCTCAATAATAGATACTTCTCTAGCACCTGCCTGATAACCTGCATCCTTAACCGCTCTCTTCTCAACTTCTGTAGCACCACTTGGTACACAAATGCTGATTCTTGGCTTCTTTAAGATTCTCTTTCCAATAGCCTTATGAATGAAATGCTTAACCATCTTTTCTGTAACTGTATAGTCAGAAATAACACCTTGTCTAAGTGGTCTAACTGCCACAATATTACCAGGTGTTCTACCAATCATAAGTCTAGCTTCTTCGCCGATAGCCTTAATCTTATTAGTATCTCTGTCAAAAGCTACTACTGATGGCTCTTTTAAAACTACGCCCTTTCCTTTGATGTAAACCAAAATGCTGGCTGTTCCCAAATCTATTCCGATATCTGTTGCTAACATAAAATTTCTCCTTCCATTCTATAAAACCTATTGTATCTATATTTGTATGTGGCTAATATCACCACATGATTAAAATAGCATTAGTAATTATATACCAATCTACATTATATACAATAATGGTAAAATATGAAAGAACTTTTTTTAAAAATTTTATGTACAATTTCGATAAATTTATCGTCATTTTTCACAGAAAACTTTAGAGGTGAAATAATATAATTTATTTTTCTTGATTATTTTTGCTGGCTGGCATGACATTTGGACCTTTTTTCTCTTTCCTTGGACTTTGGTCCACTCTTTTTTAAAAAAGGTCCAAATGATTTCTTTTCCTTTACACCTTGGCTACCTTTTGGACCTTTTTCTACTTTTCTTGGACTTTGGTCCACTCTTTTTTATAAAAGGTCCAAAAGTTTTCTTCCCCTTTCCTCCTCGTATACCTTTTGGACCTTTTTACTCTTTTCTTGGACTTTGGTCCACTCTTTTTTGAAAAAGGTCCAAAAGTTTTCTTTTCCTTTACACCTCGGCTACCTTTTGGACCTTTTTACTCTTTTCTTGGACTTTGGTCCACTCTTTTTTATAAAAGGTCCAAAAGGTAACTGTTCGATACATAGTTTCACGCGCCAGGGATAGCATTCTTCGAATACTATCCCTGATGTGACATTCGTCGCATCAGGGAGCAACCAAGTACATGAACACAGAAAATCTTGCAAGCATCTTTTTCCTCTACGCGCCAGGGATAGTGTTCCTCGAACACTATCCCTGATGCGACATTCGTCGCATCAATAATCAAGAAAAAATAATGATATTGAAAAACTTGCAAGCAACCTTTTCAATATCATTATTTTTTCTTCCTTACTGGCGCTACTCATTGTTTCGCACAAAAAACAGGCTACTGCATAAGCAATAGCCTGTAAAACGTCGGGGGATACCTGCCAGTTTCCTGGCAGGTAGAGTTATGAAAATGTTAAGTTGTATACTATGTTATCAATAGTACTCTTATAATATAATATGAATTTGTGTCTAAAGTTTGTACTAATTGTGAAAAATTATATTTTTTTAAATTTTTTTAAAATCCAAGGCTACCTTAAACAAATCCCCATCAACTGTAAGTTGTAAATAACCGTCCATAAGTTCTGTCAAATTCTTTGCTATACATAGTCCAAGGCCTGAACCTTCCGTATTTCTCGACGCATCTCCTCTTACAAATCTTTCCATTAATTCATCGGCGGAAATATTTAATGGCTTACCCGATATATTTTTAAACTCGACATATACCCTACCCTCAACAACTCTTACATCCACATAAACTCTTGTTCCTTTCATTGCATACTTGCAAATATTATTTATAATATTGTCAAATACTCTCCAAAGATGTCTTCCGTCGACATATGCATGTATGTTTTCTTCGCTTTGTGACACAATAACATCTAGATTTGTTTCTTCCAATTTATCCGCAAATTCTGCCAACGCTTGAGTCAATAACATACCAACGTCACAAACTTCTAGTTCGACTTCCATATTTCCAGTAGTTGCTTTAGATACCTCAACCAAATCTACTATCAATTTTTTCAATCTTTCACTCTGTCTATCCAAAACCTCTATGTATTCATTGGCTACTTTATTATTAATATTTTCTTTTTTAAGAAGGTCAACATAATTGATAATCGAGGTGAGAGGAGTCTTAATATCATGAGAAACATTTGTGATAAGTTCAGTTTTCATTCTCTCACTCTTTGTTCTCTCATCAACAAGGTTAGCAATACCATCATTAATCCTGTTGATATTACTTCCCAACTCTTTAAACGAACCTTCCAGTTTATCTACATCAACCTTTTCATCAAACTTGCCTTCCGCAACACATCTAACACTTTCATTAATAATTGATATCTGATAAGTTACAATCACAACAAATATGTACTCTAATATTTTGTATATAGAAAATACAATCAAACACGCAACGATATTTTCACACAATCCAAAAACAAACCCTATTTCTACCAGTGTAACTAAAAACCATTGAAATGTAACTTTTATAAGAGGATTTACATCTTTTTTTATATCATTCAATATTTTTAATAGAGGTCTAATAAGCAAACCAATCAATGTATATTTAAAAAGCGTTCCGCTCTTTGCTCTCTTGACAACTAGACATATTATTAGCACTAATAATGTTTCTATTATTCCAAGAGCCACAATACTCATCGACACATCATTACAGTGCAACATATCTTCTAAAAATCCAAATGAAAATCCTTCAGCAACAACAAATACAACCAACAATATTTCTAATGGTATCTTGTCAATACAATTACATCTATTTTTTTTCTCTCCATATTTTCTGCCCAAAGTACCTATCAAAAATGCCAATGTAATTAAAAACACAAAGAAGAAAATAACCATCGATACAATCATAGTAATTTTTGACGAATAGACAATATTTACTATATTTTTCCATAAAGACATATTAGCATCTTCTGAAGCATCGTTTTTTATGTTATATGCAATGCACACATATCTTACATTTTTATTTATTTGTAAGTCTTCTAAATCTATTCCACCGATTACATCATTATTATCGTAATAGAATAAATCATACGTTCCATTACTTGACAAAATTCCATACAGACTACTAGTATCTACTCCTCTATATGAAATTCCGTAACCACAACCCTCATACTCTATCGGTGATACATAAAAATAATCAAAAAAATCCATTGGCACTATCACTCCATCCAACGGAATGTTATCATATAGTTTGTTGCATACTTCAAATTCAATTTTATTGTTTTCAATAACTACGTAATCTATACCACTACTTTCATATCTTCTGTATGCGCTATTTCCACTTCTATGTTTGTATTGAACCATATCCATCGCATATCGTTCTGCAATTTCTTCACAGCCATATTGTATAGCTGCATCTTTAGTTTCCCATTTTGTATACATAATGCATGCCAACAATGTCAATGTAAACATAAGCAAACTCACTATGTTTACTAAGCCAACCAACAGCTTCATCCAGCCTCGCGATAATTCTCTTATCATTAGAACACACCTTCTTCCCTCATCTAATGTTATTTTTCGAACATATATCCACGTCCCCAAACCACTTTCACATACCTTGGTTCAGCAGGATTATATTCTATTTTTTCTCGTAAATGTCGTATATGAACCGCCACAGCATTCTCATTTACAACACATTCACCTTTCCACACTTTGCTATGTATCTCTTTCGGAGAAAAAACCACACCAGGGTTACTCATCAAAAGTTTAAGAATCTCGTATTCTGTCTTTGTAACATTTACTTTTTCTCCATCCAGATAAACCATTTTAGATTTATCATCTAATTCAAGTGCTCCACATTCTAGTTTTCTTTCTGATAAAACACTTGCCCCAAGCATAGTGTATCTTCGTATTTGAGACTTAACTCTCGCTTGTAATTCAACAGGATTAAACGGTTTTGTAATATAATCATCTGCACCTATAGTCAACCCCAGCACCTTATCTGTGTCTTCACTTTTTGCAGTCAACAAAATAATAGGAACATTTGAAAACTTACGTATATTAACCATAGCCGTTATTCCATCCATATGT
This sequence comes from Lachnospiraceae bacterium, assembly GCA_017935565.1. Lineage (GTDB taxonomy): Bacteria > Bacillota > Clostridia > Lachnospirales > Lachnospiraceae > SVEL01. The sequence goes on along the minus strand of JAGBHK010000017.1, from coordinate 177,568 downwards.
GGCATCATAATATCCATCAAAACCAAATGTATTTCTTCATTTTGTGCTATTTCTACAGCTTTAAGACCATCAAATGCTTCGTATACATTATAGCCCTCGCTTTTTAAATAAATAGTAAGAGCTGACACAATATCCTTTTCATCGTCACACACCAAAATATTATACATAATTCCTCCACCGTGCATTTAATTCTAGGCATATTGTATCAAGTTTTTTATTAATTTCCAATAGTGTAATTTATTAAGATTTGTTTAAGATTTTAAAATTTCCCCATATATTTTTCCTTCGTTGCCATACCACCCCTGATATGTCTTTCTTCTTTATTCACATCTAGTATTTTTCTTACGTCCCTCGCCAACACTGCATTTATGCCTTCAAGGCGTTCGCTGACGTCTTTATGTACCGTACTCTTACTTACCCCAAACTGCTTTGCCGCCTGTCTTACTGTTGCATTATTTTCAATTATGTAGTTAGCGATTTCTATTACTCTTTCTTCAATATATTTTTTCATAAAAAAGCATACCTTGTTTTTTCTTTATACAAGGTATGCTTTTATCAAGAAATTATGACCTACATTTAGTCAATTTCTAATGTTTTTAATTTTCTCGCTTTATTGCACTCCCTTTCCAACGCTGGAAAGTTAAGACAAATTTTCCGTTTAGAAAAGAACTCCTCTGACACATACATTCTATATAATTCATTTGCTAATCTCTCTATCTCTTTTTGATGCGATTGACACCATTCAAGTTCTTTGGCACACAATTTCTTCCAACGACAAATTTCCTGCGAATCAAATGAATGAATCTTGATATCAATTTCTGAAATATATTCCTCTCTAACTGGTATCATGTTATTAAGATTTAATCCAGCCAAGACTTTACCTTTTTTATCACATATTTTTCGAAACGTAATATTTTCACGCATATTTTGTAACTTTTTACCTTTTTTATTAGAATTAGAGGTAAGAGGAATGCAAAACTTAGAACCATTTATCAAAACAATAATACCTAAAAATGGTCGTTCGCTTTTGCCTATCTGAGGTGACACAGATGGAACATTATCATCCACATTATGTAAATTTCTAATATATTTTATGTTAACATTATATAGTTTAAATCGACTTCCCACTCTTCCTCCACAACACAAAAGGCCGTGCAATTGCATAGCCTTCTGGTAGTACCCATCGCAACGGGTATCTCTCTTATCGTTTCCACTTATATGGTAGGACTCACCTGATGATTAATCATCTCTATTTTTATTATACACAGAAATTTGTACATATGCAACATTTATTATTAATTTACTTAATTAAGAAAAATTCCGCTTTTCAATTATCCTTTTTTTATCAACACACAACTAAAATCCTAACACCCTACTCCTTAATTCATTATTCCCCATCAATGCCATATACCTACGAAAAGTTACTCTTGCCTTATTATACTTCTTATGCGGTTCCATAAAACACCAACTACCGAGTAATCTCCTTTTAGGTTGTTCACCTAAATAATACAAACCTTCTTTTTCATGCTTTAGTCCATCTGGCACAAATATTACACTGCCAGCTTCTATCATATCAGGATCGTGAATCATATTATCAAACATTCTCCATACCGTTTGATATCTCTTATCTTTCAAATTTTCTAATGTCTCTTCAAAGAAATTGCTGAAGGCATATATATTATAATAATTATCATTTACATCTTCTAATAAACCAACCACATAAGATAAAACATTGTCAATGGTAAATTCTTCGCATAGTATATTGTTATATTGAATTCTCAATTCCTCAAACCAATCCTGTAATTCTTTAGAAAATTCCAATCCACACCCTTCTTCCCAATAAATAATCATATCATCTGGTGATTGTTTAAAAAACTTTTCTGTTGAAATCGGTAAAACATAATATTCACCATTTCCGTATGCAGCTACCATTTTTCTTCTTACCACATCGCGAATTTGTATCCATAACTCCCAAAAATCGACCTCGTACATTTCTGAAATTACTTTTACAGCAAACGCAGGTGCATCTGAACATGCCATAGCAGTTAAAATCGGATTAAGCATTTCCTCTTTATCATACAATTTATCAATTGATAATTCATCAGTTTCATAATATATCCGAATCATTTCCATCAACATTTGCAGTTGACTTTTTTTATCCTGCTCACAATTTTCCATATAATGGTTCAATTTCTCTACAAAACTTAACATTTCATTTAATGCAAATTTTTCAAGAATTCCTTTTTCTTTAGAGTTATATATGTCCAATGCTTGCTCATATCCATTTCTCACTGCACAGATCTCACAACCGCCGATAAACGCATATCTTCTATCCCCAGTATCATGCCATTCTATACATTCCTCACATTCATCTAAAGAATAATGAATCTCTTCAAATACTTTCCACGGATCAAAATTTTTTATATGATTTTTCTCACCAAATAAATAATTAAGCCAGCCAACATATGCCCATGAAGTTACCGGATCACCATCTACCATCGTTATCGAAACACCGTCCGTATACAATTCCTCAAGCACGTATGCTGCAACAATCGTAGAATGAAAATAACTCCATCCTATTTTATTACTCCACACACAACATTCTTTCCTATCATAACCTGCATTCTCCCAAAAATCATCTTCAAAATAATTGTAGCAAACATTCATCCCTTTTTCTTGCATACTAACTTTATGTATAGTTTGTATGCTTTTACCACACAAATTAATCCACTCCATATTCATCATTCCACCAGACCTAAATACCTTTTCCACCTTTGAAGTCAACTCTTCTCTATTGCTTTCTGGTATAATACATCCTTTTCCCTTAAAAATATGTGCAAATGTACCCATACAAATACCTCCATATCGTATATACGATATATTATCATTTAATTTAAGACATGTCAACACAAACATGCCTTAAAACCTAATCTCCGCAAGCATCTATCACTTATTTTTCAATTCTTTAACATAACTTTCCAATCTTTTTTTCGCATCTGTATCCAAACCTTTATAACTTTCGAGTAATAAAAATTCTTCCGTATCTCTACCAACAACAACATAGTCTGTAGAGCGATATTCTTTATGCTTTTTATTTTCCGTTCCTTGCAGTAACTCATAAGGAGAAATATCAAGAACTTCACAAATTATCATAATCTTATCAGCAGAAGGATTCGTTCCTTTTCTTCGCCAATCACTAATTGTACTTTGTGAAATACCTGTTTTCTTGGAAAATTCAAGTTGTGTCATTTTTCTTTTTTCAATATATTCATATATACGCTGGCTAATCAACATAATGTTACCTCATTATATTTTTATCTAATAAACATAATTATACTTCTATTTTAATTACATTTCAATCATATCTATCATTAAATGAGATATACATAGATGCCATACCTTACGACTTTATCTCTACACTTAACCCCGAACCAAAAAAACTTTTCATTCCTTCATACATCATTTCCTTGCAATTTTAGTGCCTCATACACCTTATTAAATATCAACTGATTTGGATAGTATCTATAATCCCTAAACACAGAAATACCATCACTTTCAAAGTATTCCAAAATTGCAGCGGCACATGCGGCACTTCTACTTTGACCATATTCACATTGACAAATAATGTCTAATCCTTCATTATAGGATTCAAATATAAATTTTGCCAATTCTTCAACTTCTGTAAAATATGTATCAAAATTTAGCCCAAATTCACCTAACACTTCTATGTCAATATCATATACTGCAACTTGAAAAAGTTTTTTTACTTTTCCTTTGTAATCTACAGGAGGTTCCACATTCTTATACTTGCCTGGTGGGTCATAAAAACTTATAACCGCTACATTTTCTGGGAAATCCTGATTAATCAATTCCTCAATTGCATTTCTTGAATAAATATCTACTTTCATATAATCAACCTTCCTTTCGGTTACATTATAATAGGCAGGATGAGAAAAATTTGCCCCATACATTTATTTTGTATTGTATATTTTTTAAATACATTATATACTTATAATATCTTTAGTATACGGAGGACAATTATGGAACAGGAAAATTACGGCAATCTCATTAAAAATTTGAGAATCAAAAATGGCTTAACTCAAGACCAAGTTGCCAAAGCACTTGGCGTTACACCTGGATATATCAGCAATGTAGAAAATGGTCGCACCGCAATGTCATTACGAATCTTGACATATTATGCTAAGCTTGTTGGTTGTTCTTTAGATTCACTTATTGGTGAGTTAGAACCAGATTATTCAGAAACTGCGCTCGACAGAGCATTGTATGAAGCCATTGTTAAATTGGATACTAGTACAAAAGAAAAATTGCTAAAAACTATAGAACTTTGGAAAAAGTAATTCCTAACTATTTACAAAACACTACAATTGTGTATAATAAAAATAGATAGATTAATTCTAAAAAGAAAGTGCTACCGAGTAGAACGGTTGCCCTGAAATTAAATGACTTTATTAAACAAAAAAGTAATCAATCTCTTGACGTGGGACGATTACTTTTTTGTTTTATTAATATCTTTTCCGAGCAAATAACCAGCTCCACCGCATAATGCGATTAAAGCAATTAGTGCTTCATATGAAATCAATATCATAAACAAACTCCTCTCTGACAAAACGGCACAATTTACCATCTATGTAAACTGGGCTTGTACTCCCAGATTGGAGAGCAACCGTCCTACCGTACTTGGTAACACTTCTAGTATATATTCTATCACATTAGTATATATTATCAAGAAGTTTTTACATAATCATCATCAAAGAGTCAGTTATTCGAAATTCTCGAACAACTGACTCTTTATCAATTATCTATCATCTTCTGGTTTCCAGATACACTCACGCAATTAGCCATATCCTCTAGATTAACTGTTATCTTCTTTCCTGAACCCTTAATTTCATCAGAAGATAATATATGGTGTCCCCTTGCAACTACAATTCTCATAGTGTCATCATTAGGTAACTTTTCAATCAATATACTATCACAATTTTTATCATTAAACTCTATATCAAACAATAACTTGTTGGTTGATACAATGTTCAACCAATGGTTGAGTGTAAAGATTCACCCCTCCTCTTCACACACTCAACCAATTCCCTCGTATCACTTATACTACAAACCTTCAAATTATCCCTATTTTCTTCCCCTTTGTGATTTAACCATATCACATCTATACCAGCGTCATTGGCGCCTTTAACATCTGTATTATATGTATCCCCTACAAACACAATATTTTCCTTTGTTTCTGTAGGATTGTCCGCCAATGCATTATTTATAGCCATATCAAAAAATTCCTTACTTGGCTTTATTTTTCCAAAATCAGCACTAGACCATATCTTTTTAAAATACTTTCGTATTCCCAATTTTTCAAGGAGTATAGATAATGCTTCAGCTGTAAATCCGCTATTTGACAATACATACATTGGAATTCCCATTTTTTCAAACTCTTCCAAGGCTTCTGGAATATGTGGCATATTTTCCATTACATTACAATGCATCAAAAATTCAGCCTCTTCCTCCACTGTCATCTTGATAACATCTCCACCGTATTTAGCCGCATATTCAGGCAATTCATCTTTTACAAAAGCGTACTCCAAACCTTTCTTATGATATTCCTGCAACTTTCCATACAGTTCATCTCCAAAAGCCGAAATATCTTCAAAGGAGCATTTATCCTTGTAGTGCTTCTCCCATAATGGTTTAAGCCCAAGGTTAAAGTCCATCACCTTTGTAAGAGCAATTGTTTCAAAATAATCAAATATTAGTATCATTCTTCCAATACCTCTCTATCGCTTCCACAACCAACTCTATGGCCCTTTTTACAAAACTTCCATATTCTTCCTTCGACATACCGATGTATGGATACTGACTAACTTCCTTTTCAGGCATATAGCCCATAACCTTAACCTTGCGAACTATAGCACCTTCAGGTAAATAATCAATATAATCTGGAAATTCTTCCAATCCCATAATATCTGTTATGTATCCAGATTCTGGGTGCTCATCCAAATACTCCCTCTCCAATGCGTATAAATCTTTCATTCGTTCCCTACTCTTTAGAAGTATTTTCACAGAATCCCATGTTTCATCCATACCCACCGACTGTTTACTGAGAACCGGATGGTTCTTTATTCTATCCCAAGCCGCCTTCACTCTTTTTTCATCACGAATAAGTCTTTGAAACTCCGCATCAGTTATAAGATGCGCATAATATCCCAGCAAAAACGATTTCTCTTTAATATCTAAATTATCTTTCGTTTCAACATATTCATGTAAAAATCTATCACAATCAGACGCTGTTTTACGTTCATTTCCCATCCAATGAGTCACTTCTCTTGACGGTGTAAAACTTGTCCAATCCTCATTTTCCACATTACAATCAGGTGCAATATTTCCAACCAAAAACTCGTGCTTTTCAAGAAATGGTAGTCTTTTTATTGCCTCGTCTGCAACCATTAAATGTGTAACCCATGTCGCCATATCATTTTCTCCTCCTATAACTTGTCACGCAAAGCGCTTATTTCATCTTCACTTAAACCTAAACTTTTAAAATAGGCATTTGTATCACCATATTCTTCTCTAAATAACTTAAGAAACTCTTTCATAAACATTTCACAAGGTGTAACTATATTCATATCAATTTCCGGAAAGTTTTTATGCACTAGTTCTAGGCGTTCTCTGCCATATTCCTTAGTCAATACATAATCTTTTATAATATCCTCATCACTAACGTTTACGTGAAGCAATAAAATAGCCGATACAACTCCAGTCCTATCTTTTCCAGCAGTGCAGTTAAACATTACACCCGTATTTGCGTTGGCAATGCATTTAAACACTTCTGGCATCGCTTTTGCTTTTGCAATATCCATATAACTTATAGGCACCGCTTCTACAGATTCTGGTACGCCACTACCTTCGATAATTTGAAAATTATAATATGCAAAAACGCTCTTTCCAAAAAATCCACTAGGTTTTCTTTCTACATCCTTTGCACCACGCATATCTATAATAGTTGTAATATTCTTTGATATTAAATACTCAAAATCCTCTTCGCCAGGGTAATTTTGAACATCGCTACGAAGAATATTTTCGTATTTTGTGAGATTGCCATCCTGTTTTTTATATCCACCTAAGTCTCTGGTGTTTTGAGTTGTTTTTAGTAAACTACAATACATCTTCCCCTCCTAATACTATTCTTCTTCAACAACAATAACTTCTATTTCTTTTTCTCTAAATAGATTTAAATCTTCTTCCATTGCATCCCAATCTGTAATTAATACATCCAATCTTTCAGCTGGACAGATACTTACGATAGAATCAAATCCTATCTTTTCTTTTGGGAACAAACCAATATTTTTCTTTGAACTATCCATGACTGCATTAAAAAAACTAATTGCGGATGACCTCTGAATCGACAATCCAAAATCAGCTGAAATTGCTGCCGCACAAACAAAGCTTTTGTCAATTCTTAATTTGCTTACTATACTTATTGCAAATGAATCATAACAATTTCCTTTATTATCCATTTCTCCTCCGAGCAAAATAACTGATATATGCTCTTTGTTTCTTAATTCTTCTGCTATAATAATAGAATTCGTCACTACCCTAACTCTCTTATTTTCAGGCAAACTTTGAGCAACCAAAAGACATATTGTTGTGGATGATAAAAAAATAACATCATTATCTCCAATCATCTCAATTGCCTTTCTTGCTATAAGCAAATAGTTTTTCTTTATCTCTCCATAATCTTTGATTGTTTGATTTGAAGGTCTCGTCATAGCAACCTGTCTTATCGGTAATGCACCTCCATGTGTACGCTTGAGCATACCCTTTTCTTCAAGAATCCTCAAATCCCTTTTTGCCGACTCATAACTAACACCGAACTTTTCTTGTATATCAACATTACTGATACTTCCATATTCAGTTAACCAGTCTAATATAGCTTTATGACGTTCCTCTATATACATGCACTTCGCCTCCTATGTCACAGTTTTATAAACGCTAATCGCTTCTATTTTACCATTTGTTAACTTATGTTACCACATTCGTTAATATTTGTCAATACACTTCACCTCAAACTGACATTCATGTTTCTTAAAGAAGTCCACTCTAGGCTCTAAATATTTCAATTCATGACTCTCAATATCCGAAACATAAATAGAAATAGGCTCCAAAATGCAATTCCAATCCCATAATTCCTCTCCCATATTTAGATATTCTCTAAACATCTCGCAGCCTTCCGGTACAATTGGATGAATTAAAACCGCCATAATCTTACAAGCATAAAAACAATCAATAATCAGCTGTTTTCTAAGTTCCTTATCCCCTGTGGCATCTGCAACCTTTACATTATTTACCCAATGCTTATTGATTGCTCGTATAAAATCATCCAGTACATACGAAATTCGATGAAAATCATGATTATACATATGGCGCTCGTACTCAAGAACTGTTTTTTCAGCCATGGTTCTGATTTCATCGCAGGCTTCTCCTTTTGGAATTTTACCATTACAGTTATTCTGAATAGCATAGAAGCAGGTTCGAATCAAACGATTAAAAACGTTGGTAATTAAATTCCCATCTTTTAAAACCATATCAACGCCAACTTTATTCTCTTCTTTCATAAATACCTGTGGCTTAAAGCCAACACTTTTTGACGACAGTCCTAAGCTCATAAAATGCATTCGTAGCTGATCCTTGGTATAAAATTCCAGCAATTCATCTGCTGTAGGCGGCTTAATATCAGAACTACTACTTGCCTTAGTATCCATATATAACAAATGACGATTAGCAATAATATGTGATAAATGCACTTTTTCCATATCTGGCTTTTCATCCTTCGAAATCTGCAAACCTGCAAACAATCCAGTCTGAGCTATTGAATAAAAATAAATATTATCCTCACCGATAAACTGATATACTTTTGCGTCATCATCATACCACCATTTTGACAAATCATTTTCCATACCCATAGTTTTCAAATAAGCCATCGTAAAGGAAATCGGTGCCCATAATGATTCCGGCCATACCCAGAAAGTTAAATCGTTTAACTCCTCACATTCAGGAAATGGTACTCCCCATTCCACATTTCCAGACAAACGGAATGGAACCAAAGTTTTTCCTGAAGTATAGTGAATATTCAAAGAATCCAAAATACTTTTCGCCTTATCTCTATCATCTAATGATTCAAACTCGAAAGCCACAGAAGCTTTCTTTTCCTCATCAATCAGGTTATGAAGCGGTAACATTGAAGACATTTTCTCCAAATCTACTATATATTTTCTAGGCACGTACAATAATGGCTTCTTCAAAAACTCTTCTACTGTTTCCAACTGATACTTACGAGTATTTGTATTTTTGCGAAGAAAATCATTATATTCCTTAATCATATCAATGCAATGTTCCAAATCAAAATACCAATTTTCAACATCTTTAAGAACAGGCTTTTTACCCGACAAGCTACTAATGGGATTAATGAGTTCGGATGGTAAAAACTGATGCCCTAATGAACATTCATCAGCATATGCTTTATCCGAAGAACATCCCGGTATCGGACACTTTCCCAACACCTGTCTTCCATTTAAAAACATCTTTTTTTCTTCATCATAGAACTGTGGTACAGATAATTTTTTTATATACCCATTATCATACAAGGTTTTAAAAACTTTGCCCGAAACTTGCTTATGAATATCTCCCGCGTCATCCAAAGCTGATGCGCCAAAAAAATCCAAACTGATACCATATTTTTTCAAAGTCTCTTTCTGTCCTTCGTGATTACCACGTACATAATCTTCAAGAGTTCCTTCATAACCACCTTCCTGTAACTTTCTATAACTTTCCATAATAGGAGAACCATAGCAATCCGTTCCAGAAATAAAAATAACATTATCCTTTCCAATTCTATCTCTTAAAAATCTAGCAAAAATATCTGCATGAATAAACATACCTCCTACATGCCCAAAATGTAGATTCTTGTTTCCATAAGGCATACCTGCCGTAATAATTGCACGTTTAGGGAACACTGGGCGTTCATTTAAATTCAATCTTTTACATATCATAGTTGTTTCTTCCTTTCTGCTATCTGTTATAATTTGTCTTTGCTGCCCTTGTTGGGGAAGCTCTAACTGTTCCGGCATAGTACACCTCCTTTATTACTCCATCTTTTGCATCTGCTTATGCGAGCATAGCATCTGCAAAATCATCTTTCTGACTCTGCTTATTCGCGCAAAAAACGGCCGAAAACTCACATTGAGCTTTCGACCGTATAGTTCAAATTAATAAAGAAAGATTCTTGTTATGAACACAACACAAAAAGCCCATTGTCAGATTTAACAATAAGCTGTTGTTGCTGATTCATATTGTTCATGTTAAATAATAAAGTAATCATGGGCTTCTCCTTCCTTTTGTTTTGTGTAATTTTATCAGTTGCGACTAGGAATGTCAATATACAATTTCTCCACTACGCTCCTTGCGTATTATCCACCATCTCTAAAACATTATTTCTATACTCATTCATTGTCTCAACAATTTTGGCAACCGCCTGCTGATTAGTCACAGAACTGTCATGCATTTCTAAAACTCTTTGGTTAAATGTACCGAAGATATCATCAATGCAATTAACACTATGGTTCTGCTTTTCAATATTGTCATATAATATGCCAAACTGCTTGCTTAATCGTTCAAAACTGCCAGTTAATTCTGCCATTGTTTTTTCAGATTCTTTCATCGCAGCTTCACTATCAGAGAACCTCATAGAAGTTTTTTCAACTCGCTTAAGCAATTCTTTTACAACATCCGTTACCATATCAGAGAATTTTGCACTGCTTTCAGATAGTTCTCGCATTTCATTTGCCAAAACTTCAAAGCCCGAGCCTGCCGCTCCTGCTCTTGCAGATTCCACCGAAGCATTCAATGCTAATAAGGTTAATTTAAATGAAATATCGTTGATATCATTTGCGATTCCAACCACTTCGTTCATCTGTTCTTCCATATCTCTAAATACTTTTTCAGACTCACTAATCATCTCGCCCACTGACTCAACCTGATTTTTCATTGTAGATACATTGTTTTTATTTTCGCCCAAAGCATCTTCAAAATGTCTTACCTGTTCATTGAGTTGCTCAATCTGCTCTTTAGCCTCTTTAATGTTTTCATTTACAATACTGCAACTGTCAGATACATTATCTGCGCTTTTTGTTATATAAACCGAATGGTCTTGTAATGCTCCAGTGCTTAAATCTATCTGTTCTGACGAAACATCTAATTCTTCCTTCAATGAAACGCCCATTGTTCTTATTGATTCCAATAATTTTTCAGCCTCTGCCGCTCTCTCATTTCCAATCTCAATAAATGCGCGACCTCTTTTAATAACCTGATAGAATAAAACCGCCGCCAATGTGAACACAATAAAGCACAATCTAAACTGAGAAGGACTTTCCACCTTTTCAGGATGAGTATAATACATAATGATAAACATAATGTCCATTATGACTATTTGAATTTTCGTAAGTTTAGGCTCTAAAAACATACCCGTCAAAGCTATAACAGCCAAGAACATTGGGAAATCATCACTAAACGACTCACCACTGCTCATTGAAATAATAAAAACCAATACAGGTAATGCCAACGCCAATGCACTTTCTTTTGCATACATACTTAAGTTTTTGACCTTAGCCACTACCAAAATCCCAATAAATGCCGCAAGACATATACCAATAACAATCATCGCTGCCACATTTTTTGCAATAACATTTTTCACAAAAAATAGCGCTGTAACCGACGGTGGTAACCACTGCATTATTTTGTATATAGTCTCATTTGATAACATACCTTTTTCTTTTTTCACGCCCACACCATATTAACCTTTCTTACTAATACCTTTATCCTACTTTGCTTTAATGCTATCAATACTCATTGTACCCACACCACGACCTCTTAACATCTGAAATCCTGCAAAATCACACGCACCAGCAGGAGTTATGTTATTGTCAAAATAAGTAGTTCCCAATTTACAATCAGTTATTACCAATCTCACAGTTTTAGAAGCAGAATCCACTTCTAAAGTCATAGTAACCCATGTATCAACAGGAATATCAATAACTTCTTCTGTATCATTGAGTTTCCATTTTGTCTGGTTACTCTTATTTTCGTTGTTGCCATTCGCATCCGCTGGTGGCTCATTTGTAAGTTTCAAAAGATATCCGCCCGTAGCCACTGCATTTGCATCATAACCTTTAGAATCACTAGACAATACAACAAAAGCACTTTGAGAACGATTAGACATTGTTCCCGCTGTTAATTTTGCATCAAAACTCAATGTAAATTTACCACTTACTGCCTCGTCAATTTTTCTGTAAGCAGCTCTATTTCCAGAATCATTTCCACTAATAAACTGAAGATACTGCTTTCTATCATCATTATCCGATGAGAGTGTTAATGCTCCCAACGCATTAGGTGAGCCCCATTCTGTCTTCTTTCCATCATTGAAATTCTCAAAGAACAAACTGTCAAAGGCTTCCATATCAACGTCTGAAAGTGCAATCACTCGAACGATATATTCCTTAGTTCCAACTGCATCACCATTTTTAAATGTAGCAGTAATTGTAACCTTCGTCTCTTCCTCAGGATATGTAACCTTTCCGTCATTTGAGATAATTGATGTATCGCTTGACTCATAAGTAACTGTTGTTCCATAGAGAGTTTTACCTTGTAGTTCTATATCTTTTTCTACCTTTGCAGGTATCGAAAGAGTTCCCTGCTTTACACAAATATCAATTGCATCCTGGCCTTCAAGATATTTGCTCCCCCAAACAGACAATTCATTATCACCAAGAATTGTGAAACACATTGTCACATAATCTGTATCTTCCATAGCCTGTTCAATAAATACTCCCTTGTATGTTGTATCACCGTCTGTGATTGTGACATAAGGAGTATTCTCTTTAACAGACCATTTTCCATTGTAATCGCCAGTCACCGTTCCATCTGCATTCAATGTAATGTCTTTAGCTTCAACATATTCCAATGTAGTATAATTAATACTTTGACGCTGTTCTAAAATTGTATACGAACCAACAAGTTTTTCATTATCATAGCCCTTTTCGGAAATCATTTCACCACGATATTCATGAGGTGCTGTTACAAGCCAACCATCCTCATTTACAAACATCTGATGAACTCTAACCTCGTGACCTTCAGTTCCGTCATTAGTTCTTCTGTGATATACAAGGAAGCTTCTTCCATCACTTTCTGTCCAAGCAGAATTATGGCCTTGAGCAACCTGTGCTAATCTTGTAAATGGCCATTTATAATATGACATAACCTTAATTCCGACATTTCCATTTGTATCACCAGTAGCACTGCTTCCTGGATCTCCTGCATTTAATGGATATCTAGCATCATCACCACTCATATCCACGTAAGGTCCTGTTATGTCTTCCGCTCTAAAAATTCGCATATTGTAGCCGCCATTTGCAACTAAGCCTCCGTATGTAATAAAGAGATAATAATAATCCCCTATCTTTTCGATATAAGAAGCTTCACCACTTCTCTGATTTCCGCCTGAAATCTTATATCCAAAATAAGGGTCCGTCACACCTGATTTGTACTCATAAGTTGTCTCATAGTCACGAAGTCCAGTTTCATTGTCCAATCTAAAAAGACCAATACCACCTGACCAAGAACCATAACTCATCCACAAGTCGCCGTTCTCATCATAAACAACACATGGATCAATTGCATGTGGCTCCCACTGAGGATTTCCTTTTCGAAGAGTATATCTGTTTGTAGCAACTGTTGATTCCCCTGTAGCCTCTTTGTAATCAAAAGTCATACCAAATCCATTGGACATACCCGACTGAATAACAGGTCCAACATAAGTCCAATCACCATCTGGTGAATCCGCTGTCAAAAGGCAAATTGTTGAGTTCCACTTTGGTCCATTTACACTCATATACATACACCATTTGCCCATCTTCTCATTATAAATAACGTCCGGAGCCCAAAGATTCCCGCTAACATCATATGAAGAATCCGCCTTTGCAGCCCACTTCGCTTCCTCTGCAAACAATTCCCTGTAATCACTATTGATATTGTTAAACATTAACGACCAGTTAACCATATCTTTAGACTTTGCCCAAGCCATATGAGAGCCAAAAATGTAGTACATTCCCGTTTTCTCATCTCTAACAATCGACGGGTCATGAACCGTAACATGTTTAACCTTGTCCTTTGTTAAAATCTCACCTGTCGGAGTCATATTAATCGTTATATCGATGCTATCATCCTTGCCATCGTTTTTGTCGACAGCATCTTTCTTCTCTTCTGTTGTTTGTTCTTCGCTAGCAGAATCTGCTTTATCCTTACACCCTGACAATAATGCCATCGAAAGAACTAATGTAATACCCAATGCCCATACCTTTTTCATTTCCTACCTCCTATTTGCTGTAAAACAGCACACCCAATGTCTTTGGACCACAATGCGATGTGATAACACCACCAGCCCTTGTAATATGTACTTCTTTAAAATAATTCATTGCCTCTAATCTATCTTTTACATCATCTGCAATGTCTTCAACACCACCACTATGAGTGATAAAAATGTAGTCTTCATCTGCATTCTTCAACTCATCCATAAGACCATCAACGTACTTTTCAACTACAGATTTAATATTTCCTCTGAACTTTTTGGCAACATCAAGTTTTCCATTTTCAACTGCAATCTGTGGTTTAATTTTTAATGCGCCTGCAAACAGAGCTGTCGCACCGCTACATCTTCCACCTCTATGCAAATATGTCAATGTATCAACTACAAAACCTGCTCTTACCTTAGCAACTGAATTTTCAATTTCTTTAATGATATTTTCAACACTTTCACCCGCATCACGCATCTTTGCAACTCTCAAAAGTTGTAAACCAATGCCTGTTGATAAACTTTTTGAATCAATAATATGCAATTTTGCATGTTCCAATTCATCTGCCGCAAGTTGCATTACATTTATAGTTGTGGACAATTCCGAACTGATTCCCAAATAAATAATATCCATTCCCTCTTCATCAAAAGGCTGTAAAATGTCAATAACATCTCCAATACTTGGAGCCGAAGTTTTAGGTGTCGCATTATTAGCATCCGACCATTCATAAATCATTTCAGGACTGGCTTCAACTTTATCTTTCAAACTCTTTTCCCCCAAATGAATATAAAGCGGAACCACCGTAATATCATGCTTTTTTAACAATTCTTCACTCAAATCACTTGTACTGTCCGTTAATATTTTTATCATTACTTTGCCTCCTAAAAATTAATCTAGTTAACTAATTTTCTTCTCTTATACTAACATTACTTTTTGAATACATCATCTGCTGTTTACCATACAAACCTGTATAACCTGACATTAGATAACTTATAGCCACTGCAATCAAGAAATATTCAACTCCTTTGTATCCAAATAACTCAAAACTAATCAACAGTGATGTTATTGGACAATTTGTTACGCCACAGAATAATGCAGTCATACCCAATGCACCACACATAGACTGAGACATTCCAAACAATCCTCCTAATGTACTACCAAGAGTCGCACCTATAAACAAGGTTGGAACAATTTCTCCTCCTTTAAATCCAGCACCTAAAGTTATGGATGTAATCAATATCTTAAGCAAAAACGCATACCAGACAACATTTCCTTCCAATGCTCTCTCTATAACATGCACTCCTGCACCCATATAATCTGTTGTCTGTAACGCCAAATTAAGTAGAATAACAATCAATGCACCCACAACAACTCTAACATAAGCATTTTCAAATTTATCTTTAAGTAAGCCTTTTATCTTTCTTAAACTGTAGCAGAACAAAATACTTACAACTGCACAAATCACAGCTATAGCAGTTACTTTTCCACAAGATACAACCGAAAATTCAGGTACTTCTGTAACATGAAATGCCTCTGGATGAATTCCCATACCAGCAGCAAATCTAGAAGCTACTAATGCAGAAAAAATCGCTGGCAACAACGCACCATAATACATAATTCCTGTGCTTACAACTTCAAGCGAAAAGATTGCCGCCGCCATAGGTGTACCAAATAATGCAGCAAATGCAGCACTCATACCACACATGATTATAACTTTTTTATCTGCTTTATTTAATTTAAAGACTTTTCCATAACTATTAGCAATACTTCCGCCAAGCTGCAATGCAGCCCCCTCTCTACCTGCAGAACCACCAAATAAATGTGTTGTTACTGTAGAAATAAAAATAAGCGGAGCCATCGTAACAGGTATATCATCTTCTTCACTAATAGAAGATAGCACTAGGTTTGTACCCTTTTCATTTTCCTTTTTGCAAATTTTATATAATGCCACAATTAATAATCCCGCCAAAGGTAACGCGGCGTGGATATAGACATGTGCTTCTCTAAAATTGGTTACATAATTCATGCAATGTGCGAACGCAACACTAAACAATCCCACTATTAATCCTGTGGTTATAGAAATAAATAACCATTTCAAAAGTATTTTCATATTATGAAGTGGCTTTTTACCATACTCCATCATCATTGCCGTTTTTCTTCCGCCAAACTTAGATTTCATATTTTCTCCAATCATTAAACATTTTCACATATTTATTATTTTACCACATTTCAATGTAGAAAACCACAAAAAAATAAGTTGGAGAAATTTTACTTTCTCCAACCCAAATATTATTATTCAGTAGCTGCTGTTTCACTTTCCTTTTCAGCATCTTCAACTACTACAGCATTTTCACAGATAAACTGAACAACCTTGTTTGTAAGGAAGTTATCTCTGAAATATTCTTCATCATAACCCTGAGACTCAAACTTTTTATAAAATTCTTCCTTAGTCTCAACATCATATAATTCCATTGATTTCTTAAGTTCAGCTTCGAATTCTTCATCTGTAACTTCAATCTTTTCAGTTTCTGCAATATAATCTCTTATAAGATAGTATTTGATTTCCTCTTTAGCTGGATCTTCACAATACTTTTTATAAAATTCATCTTCTGTCATTCCTGATTGTTCTAAGGCACCTGCTAATCCACCTTCTGTCTGTGAATACATATACTCATAGTATTCAAATGTTGGTGTAGCCTTCTTCTTTAACTCTTCTGAATCATATATCTCAATAACAACATTCTTCATAACAAGTGGCCATAAAACATCGTACTGCATCTTTTCTTCAATAGTACGCTTATATTCAGCCTTATATTCTTCAACAGTGCTAATGCCTAAATATGTGTATACTTTCTTTACATATTCATCATTTAATTCAGGTATATTTAAATCAAATACCTTATCAACAGTAACAGAAATCACGATTTCTTTCTCACGAAGTGATTCATCTTCGTAATCCTTAGGATACTTTAATGTAAGGTCAAACTTATCGCCCTTTTTCTTACCAACAAGTCCTTCATCAAATCCTTCAAAAAGCACCTGACCTGCGCCTAACTCAATTTCATAGTCTGACTTGCTGATAACTGTTTTGCCATCTGTCTTTCCTTCAAAATCGATAACAGCGTACTGTCCCATTTCCAATGGCGCTTCCTTTAAATCAACTTCCTCTGCATTAGCCTTTAAATCACTGTCGATATATTTCTGTAATTCTTCATCAGTGATATGCGCTTTGCTCTCTTCGATTTCCAATCCGAAGTAATCTTCTCTAGAAATGCTCCATACAAGTTCTGTCTTTTCTTCTGTCGAACCTGTCTCCTGTTCAGCACCATCCGAACCCTTTTTACATCCTGAAAATGCTGTAATTACAAGCCCTGTACACATTAACAAGGCAATTAATCTCTTTTTCATCTTAATAAAACCTAACCTTTCAAGTTATTGCAATTTTTACACACCATTAATTTATAGCACATTTTCACTAAAAATAAAAGGGGTTTTGGTATTTTTCATATTTTTTTCACATAAAATATAATATCAACTCAAGTTTATATAAAAATACTGCAATTAGGAGGACCTATGAAAAATAAAATATTTAAACTTACTATCATAGTTGGTTTTTGTTTTTTGTTTCCAACAGCATTTACACTATTTATCAGCGGACGCCAAAAACCAGGCACACAACCAACCAATGAAAGCGGACAAACTATAATAATAGAGCAAAATAACCGAACCATACAAATAGATGTCGAAGACTTCATTCCTTGTGTTTTAGCAAGTCAATTGCCAATCGACACACCTATAGAATCATTAAAAGCGCAGGCTGTGGTAATGCGTACATACATTCTCTGGCACATGGAGGACAATCCTAGCATAAATGTAAAAAAACTGGATGTATCCTACATTTATTATGATGATTTAAAAACCATTGCAGGGGATGATTACACTGAATACTACAAGAAATTAACCACCGCAGCGTCCGAAACATCAGGTCAAGTAATTAAACATTATGAAGAACTTATCATTCCATATTTTCATGCTATTAGCACGGGCAAAACTCGAAATGGTAGTGAGGCTTTAAAAAATGAAGATTACCCATATCTCATTTCAAAGGAATGTTCTTATGACACCGAATCTCCTGATTTTTTAACCATAACTTACGTAGATAAGAATGATTTTGTTAATACCCTTAAAGAACATGCAAGTGAATTGGAAATATCCAGTGAAAATCCATTAGAAAACGTGCAGGTTCTTACCCGCTGTAGCGCTGGTTACATTTCCTCTATCCAGATAGGAAATAAAACCTTTACAGGCGATGAAATCCAACGATTTTTCAAACTAAAATCGCCTTATTTTGAGTTTGAAAATTACGAGGACCAAATTCGAATTATATGCAAAGGAAATGGACACGGTTTAGGATTAAGCTTATATGGAGCCACTAAAATGGCCGAAAACGGCAGTTCCTATACAGATATAATTACATATTTTTATACTGATGTAATTGTAGAATAACACCATTAAGTATATTTTCTTCGTTCTTTGTTAAGACTACTACTATGTAAATCAAACAAGAAAGGAAGAAAATATATGGCTTATAAAAAAAGTATTTTCAAAGACAAGACAGTAGTTACATTATCAGCAATCAGCGTAGTAGCCGCCGCTGCACTTATCGGTGGTATGGCATTAGATTCAAAAAATAACAATAATAATAAAAACACGAATGAAATTGTGGATTTAAACGATGAAGAAACTCGCTACGATTCTTCTTCAAATTATCCACTCCCAT
The DNA here is from genome assembly GCA_017935565.1 of Lachnospiraceae bacterium. Classification (GTDB taxonomy): domain Bacteria; phylum Bacillota; class Clostridia; order Lachnospirales; family Lachnospiraceae; genus SVEL01. The sequence continues at coordinate 158,368 of JAGBHK010000017.1, read as the reverse complement.
TTGAGGATAATGAGTTATCAAATAACTATGAGGAACCAACAACTAAAACACCTCAAGTAGTTGAAGAACCAACAACGATACCAGAGCAGGAAACGTCAAGTAGCACAGAAATTTCAGTAAACGCACCTGCAAAAAGTTTGAATTTCACTTCAAATAGCATCTTAACATGGCCTGTAGACGGTAATATTATTATTGATTACGATATGGATAATACTGTTTATTTTCCAACACTAGACTTATACAAATGTTCTGATTCCATCTGTATTCAAAGTGATGTTGGCACACCTGTATACGCATCTAGCAAATGTGTTGTAAAAGAAGTTGCCACAAACGAAGAAATCGGAACTTATGTTGTCGTAGATTTAGGCAATGGTTATCTCTTAAAATACGGACAATTAAAGGACATTGCCATTACTTTAAATGACACTTTGGAAGAAGGCGAATTAATTGGTTATGTAAATCAGCCAACAAGATTTTACTCAACGGAAGGTCCAAACTTACTTCTTAATCTCACGAAAGACGGCGAACCAGTAAATCCATTAGATTATTTAAATTATGAATAATTTTGCACATTTTACGGATAATACTAATATAATATAGTGTGATGAGATGATGACCTTTTGACACTTGAATCTTAAAGTTCGCAAACGGGCTCTTCTACGCGATTAACTCGTTTCCTAACCTTTCAAAGCCTGTTGCTTTATTATAAATCTTTTCCTTGCGCAGGAAATTCCTAAGAACAAAGAATTTCGCTTGCGAAATTCTCGCGCCGAGCGCGGTCGCATTTGCGACATATTTCCATTCGCGCGAGTGCGCATCCTCTCGGAGCATTTTTTGCTATATAGGGAAGTTCGAAGAACTTTCTTATATAGCAAAAAATAGGGCTAACCACATAAGTGGAAAGCCCTTTACATATTTTTTTACATAATTGTAATATATTTATACATCAATATGAAGTGACACACGCTGCCAGCCATTACAAACAAATGAAATATTTCATGAGAACCAAAATATTTATGTTTCTGATTAAACATTTTTAACTTCAATGCATAAATTATTCCACCGATTGTATAAATAATTCCGCCTGCCAACAACCACAAAAATGCAGGTCTCGAAAGTCCATTTAAAATCTGCGTAAATGCCAACACACAAGTCCATCCCATCGCAATGTACAACGCCGACGAGAACCACTTCGGACAATTAATCCAACAAGCTTTAATAATAATTCCTCCAATAGCAATGCCCCATACAAGCGCTAACAACGGAATTCCCACATTCTTTTCCAAAACAATCATACATACAGGAGTATAACTTCCCGCAATAAGCACAAAAATCATCATATGGTCAATCTTCTTAAATATTTCTGTACCTTTTTCTGACAACTTCAAAGAATGATATAATGTACTGGCTGTGTACAACAAAATCATACTTACAATAAATATCAATAACGACACTAAATGCACCTTATCAGGATTATCACCAAGTTTCATAATAAGCGGAGTAGCTGCAAATACCGCCATCAACATACCAATAAAATGAGTTATCGCACTTCCCGGATCCTTTAATTTTTCAATCATTTCAACCACCTTAAACACCTTTCAAATATCACAAGTCACTTTTTAATGTTCTTTTCTCTTTATTATGTAGTATTGATTACTACATCACATAAATTATAATATTCTATAATTTAGTTTTTGTCAACAGAAAATATTTTCCACTTGAAAAAACAATTTATAAGTATATAATAGTGTTGTATTTTTTATGGAGATTTAAACTATGAGTGAAGATAAAAAAATAGCATTTAAGCGTGGAATTATTGATGGAATACCTATTGCCTTAGGATATATGGCAGTTTCATTTACATTCGGAATCGAAGCGGTAAAAGGTGGACTTAGCATCCTTCAATCCACACTTTTATCCCTTACAAATTTAACAAGTGCAGGACAATTCGCAGGATTAGGCGTTATTATGGCGAGTGCGTCGTACATTGAAATGGCTTTTACGCAGCTTATTATTAACTTAAGATATTGTTTGATGTCGTGTTCGCTTTCGCAAAAATTGGACACGAAATATCCATTTTTCCATAGATTTATTATGTCTTACGGAATCACAGATGAGATATTTGGAATTTGTAGCGCACGTCCAAAGAAATTGAGTCCTTATTATTGCTATGGTGCAATATGCGTGGCATCACCAGGTTGGGCTTTAGGAACATTTTTAGGAGCACTTTCAGGAAGCATTTTACCTGCAAGAATATTAAGCGCATTGGGTGTGGCACTTTACGGAATGTTTATTGCCATAATCATCCCACCTGCAAAAGAAAATAAGATAATTAGAGGATTGGTTATCATTTCAATGATTGCGAGCCTTTTATTTAAATACTTGCCGATACTTAATAAAATATCGTCAGGTTTCACTATTATAATATTGACTATCCTAATTGCAGGAATAGCCGCTTTTCTTTTCCCTATAGAGGAGGACGCCAAAAATGAACGCTAACATTTACATATACATACTTGTGATGGCAATAGTGACATATCTTATTAGACTGCTGCCACTTACCATCATAAGAACTGAAATTAAAAATAAATACATAAGGTCCTTTCTATTTTACGTGCCTTATGTAACATTGTCTGTAATGACATTTCCTGCGATTCTATACGCTACAAGCGGAATCTATTCAGCATTAGCAGGATTTGTGGTTGCACTCATTGTGGCAACAAAAGGCGGCAGCCTTGTAAAAGTTGCTGCCGCCGCTGTATTAACAGTATTCATATTTGAATTATTTATTTAGAAGAACTTAAAAATACCTTTATTTTTTCGTTCTTCTATTTCAGTTAATCTTGCTATTTCATCATCACATTCTTTAATCTGATATCTGGAATCCTTATAATCTATGATTTCATTAAATACTTCTTTTGCTCTTATAACATCATCAATCTCAGTAGCTCCATTCAATTTACCTTTGGCATACTGATATCTTCTTTCAGTAACTACCTTTTCGCATGATTTTTTATGATTTTTAGAATCCTTATAATCGCCTAATTCTTCAAATAAAACAATGGCCTCCATATACTCACCACTATCTTCTCGCTCTATTGCTCGTTTGTATCTGGCTTCATCATACAATTTTGCAGAATCCTTATAATCTTTTAATCTTTTAAACAAATTCACTGCATTGTTATACGCACCTTTGTCCATATAGCCAATTGCCTTTTGATAGTTTCCTTCATTTTCCATATAAGTAGCCTGATTTTGGCACTTATCATGCAATTCCACAGTATCCTTATACCCATAAAGTCGCTTAATTAACTCGAGAGCCTCATCATACTTTTCTTCATCCATATAAGTTTTTGCTCTCTCATATATCTTGTTATACAAATTCTCGCGAAAATCAATAAGCCTTTTAGCTGCATCCTCACCTGCAAATCTAATTGCTTTGTCATATTCACTAGCATTTTTTACTGTTTTAAAAAACTCTTCTATATCTTCATTTGCATCAATATTCCAAAAATCTTCTGGCTTCGCAATCTTTACCTTAGCCATCACTTTACCTAAATATGCTTCCCAAGCAAAAGCGTCTTCGTCCAAAGCCTTCTCAAAATACTGATTTGCTTTTATAAACTGACCATCTTCCATAAGAACAAACGCTCTCGCAAGATAATTCTCACCTTCAGAAGCGTCACTTCTAGGCATAGTCTGATTCGTTCCACAATACTGGCATTTTACAATTTTAGTAATGCCTTCCATTTTCAAATTCGCACCGCACATGATGCATTTAAAAACTATTCTATCCACACTTTTCTCCAATCATAATTACTTAATTTAACCAAAGATATCATATCAAAAACATTGACTTTTTTCAATGTTTATTGTAGTGTTAAACTTATAAAGGAGATGAATACCTATGAAAAAACGTTTATTATATTTATTTATTTTGATATTATCATTATTTATATTATGTTCATGCGATAGCGAAGAAGAAACGGAAACACAGGCACCAGTTGCCAATGCCAATGATTTGCTTAACAGTTTTGCTTCAAACGAAACTACTCCTAATGAAGAGTCTGGCGAGAACAGTTCTTCAGAGCAAATTGCGGACAGTAATATTCCTTCTTCTAGCAAAAACAACAATGATTCTACTTCAAAGAATCCTACTACAAGCAAGGAAAACACTACAACCAAAGAAAATGTTACTACTAAGGAACAACCGACTACGACTAAGAAACAAACTGCTACCACAGAGCAGACAACGACTAAAAAGCCTTCTGGTGGCGAGGAAACAACTACTGCTCCTTCAGGTAATTCCAACGGTATCAAGTGGGCGGTTAGTGGTTCAACTCTGACTATTTCAGGAAATGGTGCTATGAGCGACATTCCTTGGTATGATTCTCGTTCAAATATTACTAAAGTTATTATTAAAAGTGGTGTGACAAATATTTGTCAAAATGCATTTGCGGATTTCACAGCATTAGAATCTGTTGAAATACCAGCCACTGTTACAAGCATTGAGCGTAAGGCTTTTTACGGGTGCACAAAATTAAAAAGTGTAACGCTTCCAAGCGGTCTCACAAAACTTGGTGACAACGCATTCAACGGATGCAGTTCATTGACTGGACCGATAAACATTCCAGGTGCTATAAAAACTTTAGGAAATAGAACATTTTATAAATGTACTAGTTTGACTACAATTACAATAAGCGACGGACTAACTTCCATCGGGGATGAAGTATTTAAAGATTGCACTTCTTTTACTTCTCTTACAATCCCTGGTAGTTTAACAAGTTTAGGCGATAATGTTTTTAAAAACATTCCGCCTTCAACATTAACAGTTTATGGACCAGCGGGCTCTGTAATGCAAAGTTACGCCCTTGATGCCTACATAACATACGTAGTCAGATAATTATTTTAAGTATTCAGGAGAAAAAACAATGAAAAAGAAACTTTTATATATTAGCCTTTCTATTACTTTGCTCTTTTCCTTAACCGCTTGCGTTAAAGAGGAAGCAAAAGAGGAAGAAACTAAGGCTCCAATAACAGATGCAGGCGCAATGTTAGATAAATTCGCTTCAGAAACAGATGAAAACGGTGAAGTTTCAGGCGAGAATCAAAAACCTTCAAACGACGGAGAAGACGAGACTTCAAAAGTCGCTTCCAACGATGGAAATAATTCATCAAATAATGGTGGTTCGTCGAATAATAGTGGAACTTCTAACAATGGAAGTTCGTCAAATAGTGGAAGTTCGTCAAATAGCGGTTCCTCTAACAATGGAAATTCGTCAAATAACGGAAGTTCAAATAACAATAATGGAAGTTCGAATGGTGGAAGTTCGAATAATAGTTCTACTAACAATGGTGGTTCAAGTAACTCAGGTAATTCTAATAATAACAGTAGCAGTTCAAACAACGGAGATGCATCTAAAGAATCAAGCACTTCAAAAGAAAATACTACTACTAAAGAAAATACTACAACCAAGGAAAATCCAACTACTACACAGCCAACAACCACTACAACTGTTGTAGACAAAGAAGAAGAGACAACAACTAGCAAACCAAGTACACCTGCCACTTCAGGTACTGTAAGCGGTAGTGTAAAATGGAAATTAGAAGGAAATACATTGACTATATACGGATCCGGGGCAATGCCGGATTACACCTCAGGTGCAGGCAGGCCAAACATTGCAGAGTATAAATGGTATGATTACTTAAGCGATATACAAACTGTTATAATAGAAGATGGTATAACAAGTATTGGAGCATATAATTTTGGTGGTGTTCATCAAGAAAGCGATGGCTATGGTTACGAATCCAATTACCCTGCACTAACACGTATAGAAATGGCAGACTCTGTAACTACAATCAAAGGGTATGCCTTTGAGGAACTTCGTACTCTTACTTCAATTAAAGTATCTAAAAATTTAAAAACAATAGGTACCTATGCCTTTACGTATTGTGTTTCACTTACTGAAATATATATACCTGCAACTACTTTTCTTGACTTCAATGCTTTTGATGGCTGCAATGCAACAATACATAAAATTTCATATTAAACTATAGTAAATTCCAGGGCAAGTTCGTAAACTTGCCCATTTTTTTCAAATAATTGTTTGCTAAATCCAAATTTTATAGTATAATACAATCAAGAATTTAGAACGCGAAAAAAAAGAATATTTGAATCGGGGGATAAGTATTCTTTAAAGGAGGATTTATATGGATATTTTATTGACTAGAGCGATTAACAAAGAACCGATTGCCAGTATGGTATTTCGTCAAAAACAGACACTTGGTATTCCATTATCAACATACCCAGTACATGTGACATTTAAAAATGTTACATCTCAGGGTGCTACTAGCAACTGGCATACACCATCTGCTATTATTTACACATCAGACGATGGTAAAGCTGCACCTGTTGGTTTCAAGGCAACAAACAATTATACACAGCATTCAACTACACGTTCAGATGCTTATGCTATTAAGGAAGTATGTGAGGATTTCATTTACGAAAACTTCCATATGCCTGAATGGGAAAGTTGGGAACTTTGGTTAGACCAGAATAAAGCGGGTTGTGATTGTTCTGTAACAGCCGTAAGAGACCATCAGTATGTATTGGTTCGTATTGAAAATTGCGGTATTATTACAACTTCAACAACTACATTGCCAGCAGAATATGCAGATAAAGAAGTTTATTTATCAATCACTGGCGAAGCTTGTACAATGAGTGATTTCAAGATTGAAAATGAAATCGACCCTATTGACGAGGGTACTATTACTCCTATAAAGATTAGTAATACTACAATGTCACAGGAAGAAGGCGACATTCCTAACCTTGATTGTATTGGTTGGTGGACAGCCCATTCATACGGCGTACCTATTAGCGAAGAACCATTGAAAATCACATACAACACTATCAGTTATCAGCAGGCAAGAGAGAACTTTCATACACCACTTGTTGTTGTGTTCTCAGCTCTTGACCAGAACGTTGGTGGTATTGCATACAAAGAATTCTGTGTTACACGTTCAGACGGATTTGGTTGGAACTTAAACGCAGACAGTTACACATTTGAAGCTACATTTGACGACGATTGGAAGGATTGGGGCGAATGGTTGGCTACAAATAAAAAAGGTGTTTCTGACTGTGAAATCACTGCTCACCGTGAAGATGACACTATTATCATTATTCAGAAAAACAGCGGTGTTACAGTTAAATCAGTAATCCAGATTCCACCTACACATTCACTTCCTGTTTGTTTATCACTTTCAGGCGAGTTGTGTACAATCTGTAACGTAAGAATCGAAAATTAATTTGCATATAGTAATAACGGTTATTATATTTTTCCAAAAGAGCAACCGCAGTGTCTAAATGGCACTGCGGTTGTTCTTTTAACTATCCCTATTTTCCATCAAATCCTCCGCCGAACAGTATAACGCCCTTGCTAGTTTAGATACCGTCACAATCGCTGCTTTATTTATATCCTTTTGTCTTTGCTCATACTGTTGTATAGTTCTTAACGGAACCCCTGATGCAGCTGCCAAATCAGATTGACTCATTTCTAATTTTATGCGTCTTTCCTTTAACTTTGTTTCTGCTTGTCTTATGGTATAGATTTCATCCATTTTATCAACAAATTGTCTAATATCCATCTCATGGTATGGATAATACATTTTAACAATTTCACTCAAAGAAATGTATTTTACAATTTCAGCAAAAGGTATATTTTTTATCCATTGATAATATACAAGAGCCCATCCTGCCCAATATTCTTGGCTTTTATCTTCCATACGTTCCCAAACAATAGGAGTTTCCAATCCTGATGTGCATATCATTACATCACAAAATATTTCTCTTCCGGATTTACCAGCTATAATACTTACATCGCCATTTTCGAAGCGCTTAGCAATGCCAGACGCAATGAACAATTCAAAATATTTATCAATATCGAGTCGCATCTGATTTACAGCACTATCAAGCATACATCCCATTGCAATTCTCGCCTTATCCAAATACATTCTGTCGTAAGCGTTCATCATTACTCTTCATCTCCTCATCTAAAATCTGATGAATAAAAATGTCATCTTTTCTTCTTTTATATTTTTCAACATCAAAATAGTCTCTTCGCGCCTTTTTATCTCGCAACATTTTCTTTAAATACCATTCTTCATAAGTAGCAGTTTCGAACTCAAGAAATTTAATTCTTTTAAATGCACTTTCACTTTTCAAAACAATTTGCTGACCTAATTTACCTAAATGCATTGCATTACTTAATTGTCGATACGAAATGGTGCCATTAATGAAATCCTGTGCAAACGCAAAATAACTATCATCCGCTCTATATCCCTTTATAATGTCATAATCGTCGCAATCAATTCCAAAAGTGTCGACCAAATATAATTTTGCTTCGAGCGCCAATGCTGTATTCACATCAAATTCTCGATATTTCAAAAGAAGCGCCAACCAATGTAATATGCAATAATCATTTGCATTTAAATCTAATATTTTAAGTCCATTTAAATCAATTTCATAACCATTAGCATATCCATTTCTCTCAAATGCTACAGCCCATTCTTTTGCCATTTCCATGCTTTCTGTACAATAAAATCCAATTCCATAATCATTATACTTTTTTCCATATCCATAAACAGGCTTTTCTATCACTCGCTCCGAACCATGATATAATTTAATTTTATCCAATGTTATCACCTCTAGTTTTATTATACTCCTATAGGAGTATTTGTCAAGAATTTATAATATACAAGGAAAGATAACGTGTGATTTTCTGTGAATGATTCATTATCTTCTATGAAAATATCTTTTTTCTGTACCGATTTTTAAAAAAACGCCTCAGTACAGAATTATATGCTCATTTCATTATTATTACGCTAGATTTTCTGTATCAAGAAATTATACAATGTGCTAGTACAGAAATTTCTCGTCTTTTTCTGTATCAAAGCAAAATATCAGCATTTTGTACAGAAAGGTTTATCTGTCTTCCCCTTAAAGCAGACATAACAAGCATCTTAATTCTCTCGCCATGCCCATTCGGATTCCGCTTCGCTTCATCCTCATGTCGGGCTGGCGCCGTTGCCTTTACGCCATGCGCCGCTCTAAATGCTTACGCATTTATCGCTGTCGGGCTGGCGCCCTATTACATCGACTTACGCCATGCGCCGCTCTAAATGCTTACGCATTTATCGCTGTCGGGCTGGCGCCCTATAAGTCTAAAATAGCAAGAGACTGGCCGAGTACACAAGTGTCCTCTTCCAGTCTCTTACTATTTTATCCTTGCATGGCTTGTAGCTTACGCAAAGTATCTCTTCAAAAGTCCTTCGAATGCCTTACCATGTCTAGCCTCATCTCTTGCCATTTCATGCACTGTGTCATGGATAGCGTCGAGGTTTAATTCTTTAGCTCTCTTTGCTAAATCTGCCTTACCTGCTGTCGCACCATTTTCTGCTGCAACTCTAAGTTCAAGGTTCTTCTTTGTGCTGTTTGTTACTACTTCGCCAAGTAATTCAGCGAATTTTGCAGCATGTTCAGCTTCTTCCCATGCAGCCTTTTCGTAATACAAACCTACTTCTGGATAACCTTCTCTATGAGCAACTCTTGCCATTGCAAGATACATACCTACTTCTGAACATTCACCTTCGAAATTTGCTCTAAGGTCAGCGATAATATCTTCTCTAACACCCTGAGCTACACCGATAACATGTTCAGCTGCCCAAGTCATTTCTGCATCCTGCTTATTGAACTTTTCTGGACCTACCTTACATACTGGACAGGCTTCAGGTGCTGAATCTCCCTCATGAACATAACCACAAACACTACATACATACTTTGCCATAATTTTAATCTCCTTTTCTTTTTAAATAATATCTTTTGACCTTTAGGCGGGTTAATAAAATTGCGCTGTGTGCATTATGCACATTTGTACCCGCCAGGCCGTTGGTTCATAAATCAGTAATGATTACTGTTTTAATATAACATATGATTTTTAATTTGTCAACAAAAAATTAAGAATTATTCTCATTTTTTATTTTAATATTAATTTTCCTTACAAAACTCACACTTTCCGTAAAAAATCAATTGATGTTTTTCAACTATTCCTCCAAATTTTTGATTTGCTAATGTATTCAAAAAATTCAAATCATCCATCTCTAAATCATCAACTCGGTGGCACTTGTTACAAACAAAATGTGGATGAGGTTTTGCATTTCCATCAAAATGTTCCGATGCATCTCCGCAAGAAATCTTCTGGATTTCTCCTATATCTGACAGCAATGTTAAATTCCTGTATACCGTGCCAAGACTAATCTTCGGGCACTCCTGCCTTACATTATTGTAAATAACTTCAGCTGTCGGATGGTCCTTACGGGTCATTAAAAATCTTACAATCGCTTCTCTGCTTTTACTACGATTCAATGTCGCCATATATGCCTCCTTTCTTAATAATTATATTTAAATAGAAGCTATTAAATTAGTAATTATTCTTAATTTTAATATATAATATTTTATTTGTCAATATTTATTTTATTGATTGACTTTGTTTCGTCCCTTAAGTAGAATTATCTTATTAAATATATTAAATTGGAGTTTATTATGGAAGAAACATTATACACAATCCCTCTCACCGAGGCCTTCGAAGCCAATGACGAATGTCCATTCTGCTTCGTGGAAAGAAAAATTGAAAACGATTTATTAGACGGGCTTTTGGGCTCGAATACATCTTATATGGAAAGCGATATCAGAGACAAGACTGATGCTGACGGCTTTTGTAAAACACATTTCAAGAAAATGTTTGATTATGGCAATACATTGGGCAATGCTTGGATTTTAAAAACTCACTATGAGACAGTTCAGGCTGAAATGAAAAAGCAGATGAAAATGTTTTCCCCTTCAAAATCTTCATTATTTAAGAAGAAAAACGAAGGCGAAAATAATATTGCCGAATGGGCTAAAATGCGTGATAAATCATGCTATATTTGCAAGCGTTTTAACAAAACTTACAGCCGCTACATGGATACTTTCTTTTATATGTACAAAAAGGATGAAGCTATGAGCAAGATGATTAAAAATAGCAAGGGCTTTTGCCTTCACCATTTCGGCGATATTTGCCAGAATGCTGATGACAAGCTTAATAACAAGCAAAAAGAAGACTTCTTCCCATTGGTATTTGGCGTGATGGAAGAGTCAATGAACCGCGTTTACGAAGATGTCAGTTGGCTTATTGAAATGTTTGATTACAAGAACAAGGACGCCGATTGGAAGAATTCAAAAGACGCCTTAAGACGCGGAATGCAGAAATTGAGAAGTGGTTATCCAGCGGACTTACCACATAAAAAACGCTAAGAAAAGAGAATAACCTATGAAAAAATGTTTATATATAGTGGTGATGGTTTTACTTTTATTTGCATTTTCATTTGAAGCAAATGCGGGCGAACTGACACCGTCTTTTGACTTGTCCACAAATGGCAATCAGGCGGCATTGACAGACGATTCGCACACTACTTTAGTTAGTTTTAATAAAGGTGATACCATTACAATTACAGCCACAGAAAACGCTCTTATTTACGGCATTTACATCACTTGGGACTGTCCGACAGTTCCGTGGACTCTTACGACAGCTGGTGGCAATATTTCCTGTGGAAACGAAGGTTTCATTCATGAATATGTCGCACTTAAATTGCCATCTTCATCTGTAACCATCAATATTCCTGACAATAAAATGGGAATTACTTCTATTCGAATTTTTGGTGAGGGCGAATTGCCACATGATGTACAGGTTTGGGAGCCTAGTTGTACAAATGCCGACATTATGATTATTTCATCCCACGCGGACGATGAAATATTATTTTTTGGCGGTATTTTGCCAACATACACTTACACCTATGATGCCGACATCCAAGTTGTTTATATGACCCAGTTTTGGGGTTGGAGCAAGGTTCGTGAACATGAAAAATTGGACGGCTTATGGGAGTCTGGCATAAGACATTATCCTGTAAGCGCGCCGTTTAAGGACTACAAATCAGAAGATTTAGCTACAGCAGAAAGTCAATACGATTACAATGCATTGGTTGAATATGTAACAGAGCAACTTCGTCGCTTTAAGCCACAGGTTGTTGCTACTCACGACATTAATGGAGAATACGGCCATGGCTATCATATGCTCACTTGCAAAGCAGTTATGGAAGCCGTAAACAGTTCAAATGATGCTACTAAATATCCCGATTCTGCAACAACTTACGGAACTTTTGATGTTCCAAAGACATACATACATTTGTATAAAGAAAATATGATAACTTTGGACTATCACATTCCTCTTGAAGAAGACTACGCAAATAGAACTGCTCTTGATATTGCCAAGGAAGCCTATACAAAACATGTTTCTCAGCAACAATGGTGGTTTTATGTTTCAGACACCAATGCTTACAGTTGCGCCAAGTTTGGTTTATGGCGCTCAACCGTGGGTGAAGATACTACTAACGATTTATTATGCAATTTAAAAACCTACAAGGTACAGGCTGCCGAGGAAGAAGCCAGACTTAAGGCCGAAGAAGAAAGTCGCAGATTGGAACAAGAATCTATAGAGCAAGCTTCAAGAGAGCAGGAGTCTTTGGAACAGGCGTCAAGGGAGCAGGAATCCTTAGAACAAGCCTCTAGAGAAGAAGAATCCAGACAAGAATCCTTAGAGGAATCTTCAAGACTTGAAGAGGCTAGGGAAAAGGAACAAAAAACAAAAATTACCACGACGACTATTATCGGATTTATATTTGTCGCTATGATAGTTGGATGTGCAGTGTTTACAGTGAAGGCAAAGAAAAAGAAGTCATAACGCGCGTTATGACTTCTTTTAAAATTACAATTCTACCTTAACTTTTTCAAGTTTCCAGATATCCTGTACATATTCTTCAATTGTTCTGTCAGATGAGAACTTACCTACGTTTGCTGTATTTAAGATAGCAGATTTAGCCCAACCTGTTTCATCTCTGTATGCAGCTTCAACCTTTTTCTGCGCCTGCGCATAAGACTTGAAGTCCTTTAAGATGAAATATGTGTCAGCCTTGCCGTACTTAGTTGTAAGCAATGAATCATAAATCTCTCTAAATCTTTCTGAATCGTCTGGAGCATATGTTCCGTTAATCAACTGCATAAGAACCTTTCTAATGTCCATATCATTGTTGAAGATTTCCATTGGATCATATCCACCATTCTGCTCGTAATTAATAACTTCGTCAGAGCTTAAACCGAAGATAAATGCATTATCTGCACCAACTTCTTCAACGATTTCTACGTTAGCACCATCCATTGTACCAATTGTAAGAGCACCATTTAACATAAACTTCATGTTACCTGTACCAGATGCTTCCTTACTTGCTGTTGAAATCTGTTCGCTGACATCTGCAGCTGCGAAAATCCATTCAGCGTTTGATACTCTATAGTTTTCAATGAATACAACCTTAAGCTTTCCATCGATTGACTTATCATTATTGATTACATCAGCAACACTGTTGATAAGCTTGATTGTAAGCTTAGCTCTTCTATAGCCTGCAGCTGCCTTTGCACCAAAGATAAATGTTCTTGGATAGAAATCCATTTCTGGATGCTCTTTGATTTCATTGTATAAGTGCATTACATGTAAAATGTTAAGAAGCTGTCTCTTGTACTCATGAAGTCTCTTAACCTGTACGTCAAAGATTGAACGAGGGTCAACATCGATTCCATTGTGTTCCTTGATGTACTTAGCAAGTCTTAACTTATTCTGGTACTTGATGTTCATGAATTCCTGCTGAGCCTTTGCATCATCAGCATAAATTTCAAGCTTCTTGATGTGTGAAAGGTTTGTTGTCCATTCATCACCAATCTTGTCTGTTACCCAATTTGCAAGAAGTGGATTACCATGAAGAAGGAATCTTCTCTGTGTAATACCATTTGTCTTGTTGTTGAACTTCTCTGGGAACATCTGATAGAAGTCCTTTAATTCCTGATTCTTAAGGATTTCTGTGTGGAGTCTAGCAACACCATTTACAGAGAAACCTGCGCAGATAGCAAGGTTAGCCATCTTAACCTGACCATCATATACGATAGCCATCTTTCTAACCTTCTCCTGGTCACCAGGGAATTTAGCCTGAATATCATTAACAAATCTTCTGTTGATTTCTTCAATAATCTGATAACATCTTGGAAGAAGCTTAGAGAATAACTCGATTGGCCATTTTTCCAATGCTTCTGCCATAATTGTATGGTTTGTGTAAGCAGTAGCCTTTGTTGTAACAGCCCATGCTTCATCCCATGTTAAATCATATTCGTCAATTAAAAGTCTCATCAATTCTGCAACACAGATTGTTGGATGAGTATCATTTAACTGGAATACAACCTTTTCGTATAACTTCTTAACATCATCATGCTTATCCATATATTTATTGATAGCAGTCTGAACGCTTGCTGATACGAAGAAATACTGCTGTTTAAGTCTAAGTTCCTTACCAGCATAGTGATCATCACATGGGTAAAGTACCTCTACGATATTCTTAGCTAATGCTTCTTCTTCTGTAGCCTTAATATAATCACCCTTGTTAAATGAATCAAGAACGAACTGATTCATTGGTTCAGCATCCCAGATTCTAAGTGTGTTAACTACATTATTGCCATAACCTACGATTGGAAGGTCATATGGAATCGCTCTAACTGACTGATAGCCGTCCTGAACAACTCTTTCTCTTCCATCTTCGCCTCTTTCCCAACGTGTGTATCCGCCAAATTTAACTTCACAAGCGTATTCTTCACGTCTTACTTCAAGAGGGTTTCCATTCTTTAACCAGTTATCTGGTGCTTCTACCTGATAACCGTCAACGATTTTCTGCTTGAACATACCGTATTTATAACGGATACCGCAACCATATGCTGGATAGCCAAGAGTTGCAAGTGAGTCAAGGAAACAAGCAGCAAGTCTACCAAGACCACCGTTACCAAGAGCTGCATCTGGCTCCTGGTCTTCGATTAAGTTAAGGTCAAGACCTAACTCCTCAATAGCTTCTTTGATTTCCTGTCTGGCAGAAAGATTGATAATAATATTACCCAATGCTCTACCTGTTAAAAATTCCATTGACAAGTAATAAACTGTCTTTGCATCCTGCTTCTCATATTCCTTATGAGTAGCAATCCACTGGTCAATAATGTAATCTTTAAGACCATAAGCAACACCTGTGTAAATATCAAGTGGAGAAGCTTCTTCAATAGTCTTTCTAGAAACAATCTTTACATAATCTTTGACCTGTTTCTTAAAATCTTCTTTTGAAAAGTTTAAAGTTTCTGTCATACACTCTTTTCCTTTCTTTAAATTTGTATTTTCACATATATAATTTTTACCCATAAATTATGCTAAAGAAATATTAAACACTCTTTTTTACGCCCAATAAAACGTCCTCACCATTAATGTTCCATTCTTTCTTGTATATATCTAAATCGTCATCCATAGAACCTAATTTTATATCAAGAGCCAATACTTCTGACATTACTTTGTCTTTGTTACGCTCAAGAATATCTACTATTATATCATTTTTGTCGACAAAAATAAAGATTTTATCCATAACTTCATAATCAGCTTCTTTTCTCATTGTCTGAACCTTGCTGATAATCTCTCTTACAAAGCCTTCTTCAAGAAGTTCTGGAGTAATGTTTGTATCAAGAACAACAGTAACATTGTTGTCGCTTTCTGACACATAGCCCTCAATTTGAGCTGTCTCGATAAGTAAATCTTCTTTTGTAAGGGAAATAGAAACGCCGTCAATTTCAAAGTTTAATGCGCCTTCTGCATTTAACTTATCCATAGCGTCATTACCATCAAGTTCTGTTAAATATGTCTTGATACCGCCAAGCTGCTTGCCATACTTAGGACCAACTGTCTTAAGTTGTGGCTTAAAGCTGTATGATGTGAAGTTTCTAACATCCTGTGTAAATTCTACTTCCTTAACATTTAATTCGTCTGCAATGATTTCCTTGTAGAAATCAGAAAGTTCGTATTCTGCCTTAACAAACATCTTGCCAATTGGCTGTCTATTCTTGATGTTCGAAGCATTTCTACAAGCTCTACCCATAACTACAATGTTAAGAACCTTTTCCATATTGTCTTCAAGTTCCTTGTCGATAAATGTTTCATTTACCTCTGGGAAATCGCAAAGGTGAATACTTTCAGGTGCATTCTTGTCAACATTGCGAACTAAGTTCTGGTAAATATCTTCTGTCATAAATGGAATCATTGGAGCTGCAGCCTTAGAAATAGTTACTAATGCTGTGTACAATGTCATATATGCATTAATCTTATCCTGTGGCATATCCTTCGCCCAGAAACGCTCTCTAGAACGTCTTACATACCAGTTACTCATATCGTCTACGAAATCCTGTAATGCTCTTGCAGCTTCAGGAATTCTGTAATTTGCAAGATTGTCATCAACAGTCTTTACAACTGTGTTAAGTTTTGACAATAACCATTTATCCATAACAGCAAGCTTATCGTATTCGAGGCTATAATCTGCAGGATTGAATTTATCAATATTTCCGTACAATACATAGAACGCATATGTGTTCCAAAGTGTACCCATGAATTTTCTCTGACCTTCTGTAACAGCCTTGTCATGGAATCTGTTTGGAAGCCATGGAGCACTGTTGATGTAGAAGTACCATCTGATTGCGTCTGCGCCATGTGTTTCAAGTGCATCAAATGGGTCAACTGCATTACCCTTTGACTTACTCATCTTCTGACCATTTTCATCCTGAACGTGACCTAATACGATAACATTCTTAAATGGAGCCTTGTTGAATAAAAGTGTAGATTCTGCAAGCAATGTGTAGAACCAACCTCTTGTCTGGTCAACAGCTTCTGAAATGAAGTCAGCTGGGAACTGCTGTTCAAATAAATCCTTGTTTTCAAATGGATAATGATGCTGAGCAAATGGCATTGCACCAGAATCAAACCAGCAGTCTAAAACTTCTGGAATTCTTGTCATTTCCTTTCCACAGCATGGACAAGGAATCTTTACATTGTCAATGTGAGGTCTGTGAAGTTCAACATTTACTGCGTCAGGATTTTTGCTAAGTTCAGCTAATTCCTGTCTGCTGCCTACTGCAAGCTGATGTCCACATTCACATTCCCAAATATTCATTGGAGTTCCCCAATAACGGTTTCTTGAAACGCCCCAGTCCTGTACATTTTCAAGCCAGTTACCAAAACGTCCTGTACCGATTGATTCAGGAATCCAGTTGATTGTATTGTTATTTCTAATCAAATCATCCTTAACTGCTGTCATCTTGATGAACCAAGATTCTCTTGCATAGTAAATAAGTGGAGTATCACATCTCCAGCAGTGAGGATAGCTATGTTCGAATTTAGGCGCGCTGAATAAAAGTCCCTTATCTTCAAGTTTCTGCAACACCATTGGATCAGCTTTCTTACAGAATACACCAGCCATATCGCCAGTTTCAGCTGTCATTTCACCCTTACCGTCTACTAACTGAACGAATGGAAGGTCATAATTTCTACCAACCTTAGCATCGTCTTCACCGAATGCAGGCGCAATATGAACTACACCAGTACCATCTGTAAGAGTTACATATGTGTCACATACAACAAAGTGTGACTTCTTGCCCTGACGAGCGCATGTTTCATTTGCAAAATCAAATAATGGAACGTATTCCTTGTATTCTAAATCCTTACCTGTAAAGCTTTCTACGATTTCGTAATTCTCTTCACCTAAAACTGTGTTAAGTAAAGCCTTAGCCATATAGTAAGTATATCCGTCTGTAGTCTTAACCTTGCAGTATTCTTCATTTGGGTTAACACAAAGTGCAACGTTTGAAGGTAATGTCCAAGGTGTTGTTGTCCAAGCTAAGATATAAGCATCTTCATCTACAACCTTAAATCTAGCGATTGCTGAACGTTCCTTAACATCCTTGTAGCCTTGCGCTACTTCCTGGCTAGATAATGGAGTACCACATCTTGGGCAGTAAGGAACAATCTTGAAGCCCTTGTATAAAAGCTTCTTATCCCAAATCTGCTTTAATGCCCACCATTCAGACTCAATAAAGTTATTATCATATGTAACGTATGGATTATCCATATCAGCCCAGAAACCTACAGTACCTGAGAAATCTTCCCACATACCCTTGTATTTCCAAACACTTTCCTTACATTTTTCAATGAAAGGTTCCATACCGTATTCTTCAATCTGATCCTTGCCATCAAGTCCAAGCATTTTCTCAACTTCAAGTTCAACAGGAAGACCATGTGTATCCCATCCTGCCTTTCTTGGAACCATACAGCCCTTCATAGTTCTGTATCTTGGAATCATATCCTTGATAACACGTGTTAAAACGTGACCAATGTGAGGCTTACCATTTGCTGTTGGAGGTCCATCATAGAATGTATATGTCTCTCCTTCTTTTCTGTTATCCATAGACTTCTCGAAAATCTTATTTTCTTTCCAGAACTCTAATACTTTTTTCTCTCTGTCGACAAAATTCATGTCAGTTGATACTTTGTTGTACATAATTTTCCTCCATTTTTGATACTGATTTTTTGATTTCCGTACCTCTTCTTTATTTTTTCCCGAGGTACCAATGTATTTTTTTACTCATCTGTACCTCGCTTGCATACATCACAGTTTAAACCAACAAGTTTTTCATATGATAGGAAGTTCGAAGAGCTTTCTTATATAGTAAGAAAAGGCTCCTGTCCGTAATAGGACAAGAGCCTGAAAAATCTTGTTAACCACCTTTACGACATACGCATGTCACTTAAGACATTTAATATGATTTCCTTTAACGCAAGGAATCGCGTCAGCCTCTACCAATGTTTTCGCACCTTCGGACTGCGGCTCAGAAGTGATTTTCATCTGAATTCTACTCGTACCTGCATCCCAGCATCGCAGGCTCTCTATAACTTTCCTAAACAAATTACTCTCTTCATCATAGCCTTTTTTATATTCAATTATATAGATTATAATGATTTTATAGGATTCTGTCAACCAGAAAACACCACAAAGTTTTATAAAACGGCATTATTTAATATCCCTAACCGAAACCAGTACTTGTTTCAGTTCGAAATCTTCTTTCTCTAATCTGAAATTATTGCAGTGTTTCTCCACTAGTAATTTTAATTTACTAATAAATTCTTCTCTATTTCCATTGAAATACAAATCCGCGTTATCATTAAGATATTTGCAAACATCCACAAAATATCCCACATCCTCATAACAATACAGTTCAGAAGAATTTATACTCAATTCAACAAAAACATATGCTCTCTTTCCATCCTTTGAAATAATAAATGCTGGCGTTAAAATATGAGCGTTTGAAAATTTCATTGGTATACATTCTCTTTCCAACAAAGCCTTCTCAAAATCCTCTTCTGATAAACTAGCAATACTATCATTAGAATATTCGAACAATTCCTCTTTCTTGGTACAAGTTCTGTCCTTTTCGTTTATTAAATTTATTGAGGCAAGATATTTTTCAGGTTCTACCATTGCCTGCACTTGCTTCATCATATTCACATCACGTAAATTACCAGAATTCATATGATTCTCAATAACTTTTTTCGTCATAGAAGAAAATTCATTCTTTTCAATATATGGAAACTCCTGCATATAGACTTTACCTCTATATTCATATACCTTGCACTCCTTATTTCTAGGAATATAATGCATTGGTCCACCAATATACACATCTTCATTAAATTTCTTCACAATCTTGTCCTTGTATTGCACAGTCAATGTAAAATAATTAGTATGACGAAGTACTAGCCACTTGGCTTTTTTTCTATAATTTATACTTATAATCTTTCCATCATAAACTTTCCCTAATGCCAAAGCCTTCTTTTTTCTACTCAAATAAGGATACCACATCAACAAATATACAATTTCCATAATCAAAAATATTACTGTAAAGACAGCAATAATCCCCACCTTATCACCAATATTTAAATCAGCTGATAAAATAGAAAATATAAAAAATATCATCAAAGGAACTCCTGCTATAGTCAAAACACAAGAAATACCCTTTGCATACTCTTTTTCAGTTTCACACTTTTTCATAATTCACCTCGAATACTAATGCATTTCCACACGCTCCCATGGAAAAAATCAAAACCATTATTATAATTACATATCCTATTTTTCTCATAATAACTCCTTTCTCAATTCATTTAGTTCATTACATCATCCACTCTTGACTTTATATAATTAAGCACCAAGTAAATGTATTATACCATACTTAAGTATATAAGTACTACCATCTGCTAATTTTATGTTCTCGCCAAACTTAACCCCATTAATCGAAAATGTATTTCCCTTTACATCAATCTCATCACCAGCTTTTGAAATAATATGTGGAACTTTCATATTAATCGTCTTATCTTCTCTAGTAAAAATTATATCTACATATGTATCTTCATAATCAGCCAATGGCACTTCCATCACATAGGCATTGTCCGAATCTTCACTTAATTTTCGGATGCTATATTTATACGCTGAAAAAACCTCCAAGCGCATGCTTTAAACAGAAACATTGCTGAAATTGTTACACATAATAACAGTTTTTTTATCATGTTTACTCCTTCAATGCCGACTGATAAGCAAAAAACTCTCCGCAACTTTCTCCATCTATATAAGCTGTTCCTGTAAATTTATATACAGGTTGAATCGCTTTATTTTCGCTACCTGGTGTTGAATCTTCCCAATAAACAACTTCTACACTTTCTACCTTAACAGTATCTGCCTCGTCAGGAATAACAACTTGGCCTTCAAAATTTTTACATGCTTCAATAGCCTCTTCCAATGAAATAATATTTTCGTCATCTATTTCATGCTTTTTGCTTATTTCGCCACATGCATAATAAATAGATTTCACGTCACCGCTTCCAACAATTGTCACTGAAACGCTTGATTTTCCACTTACAGAAACACCATCCAATTCACGATAAAAATATACCGTTTTTGCCAATACAGTTTCTTCATTCGTTTGTAAATCTGTCTGTACTTCCTCGCCAATTCCACCATACTCCATACCCTCTGGCAATAAATCCAATTTCTTTAACAATTTTTCTGCTATTTCTCTGCATTCTTCATCATTTACAGAAATTTCACCCTCTGCTCTAACATCATTTTGGAAATCAATCGCATTATCACCAAATTTTGTTATAGTCTTTCCACCTTCTCCAATCATAACAATATCCCTCATATCTTGTTCTTCTTTGGATACGTTATATTTACTACGTATTTTTTTAACTTTTTTGTCAATATCATTATTATTTGTAGTATATGATGTATTCAAAATTTCCTCATTCTTAATATCATAGTTATCCTTGAATTCAAATACGACATCTCTACTGCCGCCACCTGCTGCCTGTGGAAACTGAATCTCCACAATAGGATCACCATCCTCTACAACTGATTCATTGAAGAAAAAATGTTTAACCAACAAAACACAAACAACTAATAAAACTACACTTCCCATTGCAATAATAATTTTCTTTTTCATAGTTTACTCCTATTCCTCTCTTTCGTTTTCACGAAATTCATTCACATTTT
The DNA here is from genome assembly GCA_017935565.1 of Lachnospiraceae bacterium. Lineage (GTDB taxonomy): Bacteria > Bacillota > Clostridia > Lachnospirales > Lachnospiraceae > SVEL01. Next base: position 136,789 of record JAGBHK010000017.1, on the reverse strand, counting down.
ATGACACATAATATACCACATTTGTAAACCATAGTCCATAGATGATGCGCGAACGACAAAAGTTTATACTTTTTTAATAATTTGTTCTACAAAATCACTATGCTAAACATAATTTTTCTGCTATATTTTAATAGTATTTAGAAAATCAAACTATTACAAATGAAATGAGGGTAGTTATGTACGTTTTTATATCACATTCCTCTACGGATGCAGCCATAGCGCAGGATATCTGCCGAACACTGGAAGCCTCTGATATTCAGTGTTTTATTGCTCCGAGAGACATTCGAACAGGACACGAATACGCGTCTGAGATATTAAATGGTTTGGATCGTTGCGACGTATTTTTATTGCTTATGTCTGGCAGAGCGAACCAGTCACCACATGTTTTGAGAGAGGTTGAGAGAGCTGTAAGTCGCGGTACACCGATAATTGTTTACAGCCTTGAAGATGTTGATTTATCTAAGTCAATGCAGTATTTCCTTATGACTCATCAGTGGCTTACTGCCAACAAAGGCGACTATAGCAATGTTTTAGAGGGCATTCAGGAATTCCAAAGACAAAAAGGTGAAAAAATCGCTCCTGCATTGCCTCATGCAAGCAAACCAGAGAAGAAAAAGAAGAATCTGTTGCCGATTATTTCCATTGCTATCGCACTCATTGCTTTAGTTGCAGTTATCTGCATGTTGCTATTAGGTAAAAATAATGACAGCGAAACTAAGGAAAATGAAACTAACATAGCGGATGAAAACACAGAAGATAATAACGATTCAAATTCACAAAAGGTAGATAACACCACTGAGAACTCCGATGATAATGAAGAATCATCAAGCACTTCTCCTAGCGGTGACAACGCCACATCGACTGTTGAATTAGGCGATACATTGACATTTGGAACATATAATAATGAGCCTCTTGAGTGGAACATTATTCACATTTCAGAAGATAAAACGGAAGCTGTAATCATTACAAAAAATATTATTGCATTCAAGGGCATTCGTGGTGCAGGTAGCAAAGAGTATGCTCTAGGAGATGACGGCAACCACTATTTCTTCGGCTCGCCTGATATTGCAGATGACTATGAACTTCAGGCAAAATTATGGGGCAATAATGCATGGGATGTTTCTCATTTAAGAATATGGCTAAATTCTAAAGACAGTTATGTTACGTACAACGATTTAGGACCATTGGATGACACTATGACAGACCATGTTAACGGCTATAATTTAGAAGCAGGCTTTTTGAGTAATTTCTCCAAAACAGAATTAGCGGTCATTAAAGATACCACTGTAGAAACTAATGGCACTCCATTGTCCGACAGCGACAAGGTCACTACAACGGACAAGGTATTTCTCTTATCAAAAGATGAACTTGTATGGTTTAAAGAAGCAGGTCTTCCATTATTTACAGCACCTACGGATGCAGCCGTAAATAACAACAAAGACTTTTTCTACAGAGATTACTGTTTAGACACTTTCAAGACCACAAACTGTCCATGGTGGTTGAGAGACCCGGTTGAAGACTCAGTAAGTGAGTGCTATTTAGTAAGTCATGGTGCGAAAGCTGAAAGAACTTACGAAACTGGTATTGTAGCTTTTGGTGGCTACGGCGTGCGCCCTGCTATGACAATAGATTTAACATCAGGTATGTTTGATTAGATTTTTAATTTCAACAAAAATTTGGACCTATTTGAAGATTCCTTGGACATATGTCCACAGAATCCTAAAATAGGTCCAAAATTTATTACTTAAACAAATATTTATACTTTTGCATCTGCCAATATATAAGCTGCTTAACCCTTTCTTTCACATCTTCCCCATAATACTTCTCATGTGCCAACAATTCATCTACATCCTTTTTTGTGAATGTAAATTTAATATGCTGTCCATATAACATTTCCGCAGTTTCTAGTTGCTCATCAAAATCGTTTATAAAAGTCTTTGGTTTTGCTTCATTTCGTAACTTTGCCAAATCTATTCCCATAGGATAATCCATAGTTGTATCAGATAGCAATGAAGCGCCATTGTCAAAGACAGGGCAATATGTATATTCACCTTCTGGTCCAAGAATGACTGCAATATTATGTAAATGCCTATCTTCATTTAAAAACAGCGCATCAATTGTCATAAGCATGCTCATATACTTACCAAACTCTTTAAGACCTGTAAGCCTCTCGATTTCCTGTACAATGAATTCAAGTCTGCTTTTATTACTTTCCAATTTATATATACAACTTGTTAAACTTTGATTATACGCATTATGAAAAAGGCGTTCCAAAGTGATTAACTGACAGTCGTTTGACAAAAATTCCTTGCTTTTGCAACCAGTATATTCACTATGCTTGTAATGAATCTTTTCAGTATCATACAAGATGTAACTAGCTTCGTTTACATTGGATTTAACAATCAAATGAGAAACCATATACTCACTCAATCCCTCGTAGCCAGTATAATCAGCCTTATACCATATACCATCCTTTTCCCACTTTAACTGGTTTCCTTTTGAGGATTTTCTATCGTTAGTTTTTATATCCTTTTCAATTAACTCAACCATATCAATCACCTCACTACTCTACCTTTATCCAAAAATCATCCTCTGCCATCCTGCCCTCTGTCTTTCTTATAATCATTATCGGTTCATAAAATGGCAATTCGAGCGCATCAAGCATAATCTTCATCTTATCTCTCGTTCGCGGAAAACATCTTCCTTCAACAAACTCTTCATATTCAGCAAAACTTGGCTTCTCATTCTTACCGAAAGGCCTTTTAAATATATCTACAGTGTAATTGTATAATCTTACTTTCTGCATACGCTCATCAACATCAATTATGGCGCACACTTCACTATTATACATATACCACAAACGCAAATTTCCTTTTCTTTCAGGAATCTTCAGTTCTTCGCATACATCAACTTCCTCACCAAGTATCTTTACCAATGTAACAATAGGTCCTGTTATCTTTTCACTGCGCTCCCATCTTTCAACCGTGGGTTTTGAAGCAGAAACCAATTCCGCAAATGCTTCCTGCGTCAATCCTAAACGCGCTCGTAAACCTTTTATATCCTTGCCAGTAATATATTCTGGTAACGCAAATCTTTTCTGTTTCATGCAAACACACCACCTTTACTACATAGTTATTTCACTTTGATGTTACCATCATTTTGATGGCGTGTCAATATATTTTTACCATCATTTTGATGGTTCTATTTTAATAATCCTCGTTAATAATTGGCGTAGCCATATAAATATTTGTCTCATTTGCAATCTCATCATAAGAGATGGCAACATTAACATTAGTCTTTGATGTGCCATTTACAACATAATCATCTATCGCCTCAGTATACGCATAAACAGTGTATATTTTCTCGTCCCTGCGTTCAGTCACTATCTGTGCATTAAGACTTTTAATAATATCGTCCGTAATACTATTCTTTTCGTCAAGGCTCAAATTCCCACTGATATTGCCCTTATGAGTTAATGTAACCTCTGCACTATAATTCATATTTTCAAGAATATCTTCCACCTTGTCTCGATAAAGAACAGCACTTTCCAATGAATTTGAAATGCTAATATCAATCATCAAATACTGACGCTTAACAAGCGCATCATTCTCATTTTTCACAGTAACAAACTTAATCTCTGTGTTTGCATATTTTGAAGTAGCGACAAGCCTGTTATCTTGCGTTTTTTCACTTGATGCGCAATCCAACGTATAATCTTTTATCCCTAGTTTACCCGCCACAGATTTTATTATATCAACTTTAGCTTCCTCACTAACATAATTATTACCACATAACGCGACCGCCTCAATATGACTATTTGTACTCAAAAACATATCATTAGAAAACGCTGTGACTATGTCCGTCTCAGACGTTTTCTTGTTGTTTATAAAATGCGCAAAAGCTAGCGACCACAACACAATTAATATTACTATATATCCCCTTTTCACAAAAATGCCTCCAAACTGATTAATTGTCTTTTTGACATTATTAACCTGTTTGGAGGTTTTTATACATTTTATATTATCTTGCCACCATCTAATTCATAAACAGTATCACACAGTAACTCGATATCTGCCGAATTATGACTTGCTATAATAATTGTTTTTCCTTCGCCTTTTAATTTAAGAAGCAATTGTCTGAATTCATCAACTCCATGCTTATCCAATGCATTTGTAGGTTCATCCAAAATCAATATATCAGGGTTTTCCATAATCGCTTGTGCAATTCCCAAACGTTGCTTCATTCCTAGAGAATATTTTGAAACTCGCTTTTTATCATCAGGATTTAAACCTACAGTTCTCATCACTTCTTTCAGTTTTTCCTTGTCCTTTTTATTATTCATCATATACAGGATTTCTAGGTTTTTCAAACCACTAAATTCCTGTATAAATCCTGGGGTTTCAATAATAACTCCAATGCTTTTAGGTGTTTCAATATCTCGACCAATAATTTTACCGTCCACCATTATTTTGCCTGATGAAAGTTTTGTTAAACCACAAATGCATTTTAACAAAACAGTCTTTCCCGAACCATTTCGACCAATGATACCCGTTATTTTGTTTCTTTCAAAATTTAACGACACATCATTAACCGCTATAGTTTCTTTATATTTTTTCACAGCATTAACTACTTCTATTATATATTTTTCAGATTTCATTTTTGCCCTCCTACACGTTTCTTACCATCTTTATTTTTCTTAATCCAACCAAAACATAGCATACCATCGCGAGCACAAGAATCATAATACTCATATATGCTAATGCACCATTAAAAGATAGTTCCTTGGAAGAAATAATGTAACTTAAATCAATCCATTTAGTAGGCATTTCAAACATTGCATTTGAAAAAGTCACAAACGAAAAATCCTCTAAATAAATATCTAACAGAACTACCACACCCATAATTACTGTTCCTACATAACTTTGCAGCACACCATTTAAAATAAATGTCATTAATCCAATTATAATACTGATTAATACCATCAATAGAAATTCATAACCAAGTATCGGCAATGGCGACATTTCCAATAATTTATCGTTAGAAATAACTCCACCTTCGGAAATCAATCCTTGCATTGACTTAATATATGTAACAATTACATCTCCCCACTCATTACCCAATCCCAAGTTATTTTCAAGCACTAACGCTGATACTGCAACCATAATTACCTGGAATACAAAAGACATCAACACAATAAACATTATTTTACCAGTCAACCACTTAAATCTGTTCACTCTCACCGCAACATAAACTTCATTGTCGTTATAGAACGGAGCTTCACTCATAAGCATTACAATTAATACAAGTGAATACATACGCCCTCTCCAGTCCAGCATATATATAGGATATATAAAAGGTGGTATTCCTAATTCATGTTGACTTGCAAGCATTCTCAATTCTCTCGTTTCGCTAGACAAGAAAAACATTCCAAGTATAACAAGTATCCAAAACTTAGGATTTTTGAATGCTTTTACGATATCTGTCATAGCCATTCTTAACATACTCATTAGTAACACCTCTCAATCCTTTTCTCCATTAGTCGTTCCAAAATGAAAACCGTTACAATAAGATACACTGTCGAATATATAAGACTTTGAATCGGTTTTTCATAACCTAATGCAAAAAAGTCAAACACCATTGCTGGATTGTACATTGTATCAATTTTTAAATAATCCACTCCAAAATACATAAAGAAGAAATGAAGTATTATTGGAATAGAATAAATAACAAATTTATTCAATGTAAAAATCGAAAGCAGCATTGTAACCACGCCATAGAACGCCCCTCTTAGTGACAACAGATAAATTCTTGAAGAAATATCAAAAATTGCCTGCCCATCATTCATCACAACCCCTTGTACATTAACCGTCGTATTGTGATTAAAATCTAATATTGTCATAAGCCCCAATACAACTATAACTTCACCTATTAAAACACACAAAAACGTACTTAAAGCACATTTTATAGCTGTCGTAACGCAATAATATGTTTTTCCTTTTCTCATTAATGCATATGTAAGATAATTTGATTTGTAATTATCACAGAACTCGCTACTATATGTAAGTACCGGCACCATTCTAATTATCAACGCAAACATTGATATACCTATACATTGGTGCAAGCCAACTACATCATAAATATTTTGCCATTTTCCATTTTCTACATATGAATACGAAACAATTAAAGGAAGTAAATCCAAAAATCTAAACAACGCTACCAACATCATTGTTATCCAAAAACGTTTAGATGTTAATATAGTTCTCATAATCCACCACCTAACTAAAAACACTGATTTACCTTCAACACTTCACCTGTAACCGCTGAATACACATACTGATAATACCCTTTATTCAAAACATCAAACACGTACACTTCCCATGTAGGTGTAAGATATGCGTTTACAAACTTATTTTCATCTGGTTCTCCCATTACCATTAAATAGTTCAAATTCATCTCTGTTACCACCATCTCACTAAGTAACAATACATCTTCATATTCCTTATACACGATTTCTATCATATCTTTAGGTTGAAGTATTTTGTTTTCTCCTATCTTTTCTTCTATCTTAAAAGATTGATGATAATTGAAATGAAAAACTTCACCCTCTGCATTAATGTATAAATCTAAAAGTTGAACCGAACTCCTCACACTTGCTCCAAAACCGACACTATCATCTGCTTCCCAATACTGAAAAACATCATCATAGGTATACCCGTCTTCCGCATCATAACCTATTCTATTATTCATAGATTTAAAACCTATCCCTTCTATCTGAGGCTCAAGTCTTACTATGTAAAATTCCTCATATAGCAAGGGTTTTGTCCACGAAAATAAATATGGCGATTTTTCTCCGTATTTGTTATTTATATAATTCTTATATGAATCTTCAAAATGTACACAGGAATAGGTTCCATCTATGCCGTCTGGTACAAAAGGTGCCATTGCTTCTAAAAATTCATTTACAATAGGGTCAATAAAATCTTTATTATACTGCCCGTATTCTGGCATAGACTCCCTCATAAACTCCATTCTCCAATAATTATCTTCTCTAGGAATTTTACTACTACGATACATCCCTGATACTCCATCGGCAATAGCTGTCATCTCTGAATAGTCTGTTTTTTCATAACCTATATCAGCCATTGTTATCGTATCATCATACCCCAAATAATCATCAAGCAATCTAACAAACTCATCTGTTCTATCTTCATCTTGATACTTCCACATACTAGACATCTCATAATCACCTACAACTTCCGGTATATATTCTGGAATCTTGGCATCCACCCTAAAATTCTTTTTTAACATTCCTTTTATATGAGTGCCCGAATAATCCAAATCATCCACAGTATCATATACCACTTGTTCTTTCTTTGAATTGCTTGATTTTGCTTCCTGTTCTAGTTTCTTTTCTTCTGTTATAGGTTTACAGGCTGTTATAAACATTGATGAAATTAAAATTACTGATATAATTTTATTTATCTTTTTCATAAGCACTCCTAACTAATTCACCTTCAACATTTCACCTGTAACCGCTGAATACACATACTGATAATACTTTTTATTCAATTTATCATACACATACACTTCCCACGTCGGTGTAAGATATGCGTTTACAAACTTATTTTCATCTGGTTCTCCCATTACCATTAAATAGTTCAAATTCATCTCTGTTACCACCATCTCACTAAGTAACAATACATCTTCATATTCCTTATACACAATTTCTATCATATCTTTAGGTTGAAGTATTCTGTTTTCTCCTATCTTTTCTTCTATATCGAATGTATAACAATAATTAAATGAAAACACTTCTCCCTCTGCATTAATGTATAAATCCAAAAATTGAACCGAACTCATCACGCTTGCTCCAAAACCAACACTATCATCTGCTCCCAGATATCGAAAAACATCATCATATGTATATCCATCTTCCGCTGCATAACCTATTCTATTATTCATAGATTTAAAACCTATTCCTTCTATCTGTGGCTCGAGTCTTACTATATAAAATTCCTCATATAGCAAAGGTTTTGTCCACGAAAACAAATATGGCGATTTTTCTCCGTATTTATTATTTATGTAATTCTTATATGAATCTTCAAAATGCACACAGGAATATGTTCCATCTATGCCGTCTGGTACAAAAGGTGCCATTGCTTCTAAAAATTCGTTTACAATAGGGTCAATAAAATCCTTATTATACTGTCCGTATTCTGGCATAGATTCACGTATACATAGTATTCTTCCATAATTATCTTCTTCAGGAATTTTACTACTGTGATACATTCCAGATACTCCATCGGCAATAGCTGTCATCTCTGAAAAATCTGTTTTTTCATAACCTATATCAGCCATTGTTATCGTATCATCATATCCCAAATAATCATCAACCAACTTAACAAACTCATCTGTTCTATCTTCATCTTGATGCTTCCACATACTAGACATCTCATAATCGCCCACAACTTCCGGTATATATTCTGGAATCTTGGCATCCACCCTAAAATTCTTTTTTAACATTCCTTTTATATGAGTGCCCGAATAATCCAAATCATCCACTGTATCATATACCACTTGTTCTTTCTTTGAATTGCTTGATTTTGCTTCCTGTTCTAGTTTCTTTTCTTCTGTTATAGGTTTACAAGCTGTTATAAACATTGATGAAATTAAAATTACTGATACAATTTTATTTATCTTTTTCATAAGCACTCCTTTCATAAGGTTTTATCGTAGCCTGAATAAAATTTCAGGCTACGATATATTAATGTCTTATGGAGTAAATACTCCTGATACTGTAGTTCTCTTTACATAACTACCTCTTTGTATTGCTGCTCCAACCTGATAATAATCTCCACGGTTAGTCTTAGTATATGTCAGATTTTTCACTGTAATATTTGATTGAAAATTACCAAAGTTTGTTCTAGAAGTTGGGTCTATACAATCAATCGATAGTGCGTATATCGAACAGTAATGATAAATTGCACCACTATTCAAGGTAATTGTAGCCTTGTTATAGTTGTTTTTCTGTTCTGTCTCTATTGAAAAATGGCATTCATTATAGGTTGCCCCCTCTACCACACCTTCAATATTAAACGTGCCCGCATACACAGTGGTTGTGAACATCACAGCCACCAACATTGTTATCAGTAACTTTTTTAATCTTATTGACATTTTTTTACCTCCTATTTCATCAATATAGTTTTTTTAGGTTAAGTAAACAACCTTATCAACCATTCAAAAATGTTTGCAGTAATAACGGTCATCTCCCTATCCTTTCCGCACGTACTGTCTTATTCCCGGGTGATTTCGTTATAACATTTTTATTAGGTTAATACAATATGCCATGCACGAACGACACAAAATCCTGCACGAACTGCACTTTTTGTCAACACATTAATTCATTAAAGGGATAAATATATTAATATAGAACTTCCCTTCTTCGTTACCAATGGTCACAACTCCATTATACTTTTCAACACTTGCATATACATTTTTCAATCCATATCCATGGTTGTTATTATCTTCTTTTGTTGTTACATATTCTCCTTCTTCTATAATTACCTCATCATTACAGCTGTTTTCAACATATATTTCTATATTTTCTTTTGTTCTATTTATTTTCATATCAATATATTTTTCATTACATTTACCGCTTGCTTCAACGGCATTTTTCAAAACATTCGCAAATATAACACACAAATCATATGGCTCAATTCCACATTCTTCAAACAATTGTCCTTCCACATTAAACGCTATATTCTGTTTCTTACTTTCGTATAAATTCTGATGAATAATCGCATCTACAACGCCATTATTTACTGTTATTTCCTTTTTATCAGAATGTATATTTTCTGCTATTTTTTCTAAATACTTTTCAACATTTGATACATCTCCTTTTGCCATTAACTGATGCATTGTTATCAAATGTCCCTGCATATCATGCTTAAATTTTCTTATATCCTCATTTTTATCTTTAAGATAAAGATAATACTCCTCTTGAGTTTTAAGATGCATTTTATTAATACGGTCTCTTTCCTTGTATCCGTCATTTGAAACCGCTAAACACAACACAATAATTATATTGAGCATCATTATAATACTGCATATAAAAATCAAAGTTAATCCTTTAACTCCATTGTCATTCCCCAGTATCATTTTTAACATTGTCACCAATATACCTTCTGCACCAGTCAAAAGTGTAAAATATATATAGTATGTTTTTGAAATTTCAAACTTTTCTCCATGAGTTTTTTTGTTAACTATATATACTAACACCACAAGAAATACTGCTGTCATTATGCTTCCTATGCAATGCAATACCAATCCATCGCTTATGACCTTATATGCAGCCATCTCAACAATCACAAGAAATAAACTATCCAACATTCCAACGATAATCATTAACCAGCCAGTAACAAATACAATATTAATTTTCTTTCCTTTAATCAAAATAAATATTTCTACAAAAATGTACACTAAAAACAATGCTATCGGATTATCTTCTGTAACTGTAACATAAGCAGAAAACAGCAAAATTACACCAGCACCAACAAGACTCAAAAGCGCATTTCTTCTCACTTTAAAGCCTAGTAAGTACTTCATTATCAAATAATATTTTATAACTTCCAAAGTATAAATAATGCTGTTTTCAAGCATTTTCTACAACCTCCTCATACGTTTTTCCTGCCAAAATACTTCTTCTATTTCTTCCTTTTTAGTTCTGCCTATCGGAATTTTTTCTCCACTATACAAAACTATCTCTTTTTTATTCATACCTGCCACATATCTCATATTTACAACATATGAACGTTGTACAAAATAAAATCTGCTGTCATTTATCATTTCAAACAAATCATTAATTGGCACATTTACAAGCATACTTTCATTTCTAAGATGTATTCTCACCTTTCGAAGTTCAGTCTCAAAATACTCTATTTCACTGACAACAATTTCTCTTTTGCATTCTATTTTCTTTCCTTTAGCATCCATAATGGATAAAATTATAGTTTCCATATCTTGCAACACATCATATGCATCCAAAAGTGCTTCATATAATTCGTTTTTTAATTCGTTTTTCCAAACATAGCGAAATGCAGATACTTTGTACCCATCTCTGGCAAACTCATTGTGGGATGTAACAAAAATTACTATAGGATTTTCACCCTTCTCCTGATATTTTTTTACTACATTTATTCCCTCATCCAAATCTCCTGTTTCTTTTAGTTCCATATCTATCAACAAAATATCACACGAGGCACCGCTGTCTAACAGTTCAGCAGAACTGCTGTATTCATATATTTTGTGCTCAATACGCCCAAAAACCTTTTCCACTATGTATTTTATATTACAAATACTATCCTTCTCATCATCTAGGATTGCTACTTTTATTTCTTTCATTTTACACCTCATAAAACTATGGGAGTAATTCTTCTATACTCACACTTGTTTTATATTTTCTCGATTCACTTCCCTTTTTACTTATACTCACAAAATCTGCCGGATCAATAGTTATCCTTGTTCCATCTTTCAAATGAATTCTAATCCAAGTATCATAACCTATGTAATCTCCAAGCATATCCCAATTCTTTACGCAATCAGCATTATTATATCTATCAATAATCTCTTCCTTTTTGTCTGTGTAGTCTACTTCCACATCTCTAAAAGTAGGTTTCTGATTTTCATCATAATATTTATAGATTATACTCTCAACATCATCTGCATTAATATAATAGCCATCGTCATTCCAATTTTTATACATAACGAGTGCAACCAATGTCCCTACACAAAGTATTACTGGTGGGATAAAATTAATGAATTCGTTTTTGAAATGAAACATATATGTTGCAAACATAAAAAGGATAAGCACACAAATATATCCTGTAAAGAATTTTGTATCATATGCTGTATTTACCGAAAACAGTCTCTTCCAAAATAAAATAAACATCAATGCCACAATTGCAACTGTAGGTATTATAATTTTAATCTTACTCATCTGTAACTCTCCTCACATTTTAAATAAATTTTTAATCCACAAAGGGCTCATCACTCATGACAAGCCCTTTAATTTTATTTCCTATGTTCACTTAATCTTATTCTTGCGATAGACCTCTTAAGAGCCAATTCTGCTCTATCGATGTCAATGGCATCGCCACCTTCTGCAAGACGACGCTCAGCTCTTATCTTTGCCTCTCTGGCACGCGCTTCGTCGATTTCATCAGGCCATTCCACAACTTCTGCCATAATTTTTACAGAATCCTGCAAAATCACAACAAATCCTGAATGAACAGCCGCCTCCTTTACTTCATTCTCCTCGTGTATTGTAACAATACCCGGTGCGAGAATATTTGTCATAGGAATATGGTTTTTATAAACACCGATTTCACCTTCAGATGTAGTCATTTCAAGGAATTTTACTTCTCCCTTGTAGAATATTCTTTCAGGCGAAATGATTTCTAATGTAAATAAATCCGCCATGACTCACCTCTATTTCTTCACCTTTGCAAGAACATCATCAATGCTACCGCAATTTAAGAAATAAGATTCAGGTATGTCATCATGCTTACCTTCAATAATTTCCTTGAAGCCCTGGATAGTCTCATTGATTGGTACATATTTACCAGGAAGTCCTGTAAACTGGCCTGCTACGAAGAATGGCTGAGATAAGAATCTCTGAACCTTTCTTGCTCTTGCAACAGTAAGCTTATCTTCTTCTGAAAGTTCTTCCATACCAAGAATTGCGATAATATCCTGTAATTCTTTGTATTTCTGAAGAATTTCCTGAACACCTCTGGCTACTTTATAATGCTCCTCACCTACGATTCTTGGATCAAGAATTCTTGATGTCGACTCAAGTGGGTCAACCGCAGGATAAATACCAAGTTCTACGATTGAACGTGATAATACTGTTGTCGCATCAAGGTGAGCAAATGTTGTCGCTGGTGCTGGGTCAGTTAAGTCATCGGCAGGCACGTAAACAGCCTGAACTGATGTGATAGAACCATTCTTTGTAGAAGTGATTCGCTCCTGTAATGCACCCATCTCTGTCTGCAATGTTGGCTGATAACCAACGGCAGATGGCATACGACCAAGAAGAGCTGAAACTTCGGAACCAGCCTGTGTGAAACGGAAGATATTGTCAATGAATAACAATACGTCCTTTCCAGCCTTGTCTCTAAAGTGTTCTGCCATTGTAAGACCTGTAAGACCAACTCTCATTCTGGCTCCAGGTGGCTCATTCATCTGACCGAAAACCATTGTAGTTTTATTGATAACGCCTGATTCAATCATTTCATGATAAAGGTCGTTACCTTCTCTTGTACGCTCACCAACACCTGTGAATACTGAATATCCACCGTGCTCTGTAGCGATATTTCTGATAAGTTCCTGAATAAGAACTGTCTTACCAACACCGGCACCACCAAAAAGACCGATTTTACCACCCTTTTGGTATGGACAAAGAAGGTCAACTACTTTGATACCTGTTTCAAGTATCTCTGTAGATGTTGACTGTTCTTCAAATGCAGGTGCTTTTCTATGAATAGGCATATATTCTACGTCAGAAGGTGATGGCTTATTATCAATAGGATCACCTAATACATTAAACATACGGCCAAGTGTATTTTCACCAACTGGAACTGAAATAGCTGCGCCTGTAGCTTCAGCATCCATTCCTCTTTTAAGTCCGTCTGTAGGACCCATGGCGATACATCTTACGGTATCATCACCTAAATGTTGTGCAACCTCAACAACGAGCTTATTCTCGCCGTTGTATACATTGATAGCTTCATTTATCTCAGGTAATTTACCTTCTGCAAATTTGATATCAAGTACAGCACCGACAATCTGAGTGATTTTACCAATATTTTTTTCTGCCATTTATCTTTTCACTCCTTTTTTTACAAGTACTAGCCAATGGCTTCTGCACCTGCGATAATTTCTGTTAATTCCTGTGTAATAGATGCCTGACGGGCTCTATTATATAACAATGATAAGCTACTAATCATTTCGTCAGCGTTAGTTGTCGCCGAATCCATAGCTACCATTCTCGCTCCATTCTCACTGGCAACTGCCTCTGTAAGCCCTCCAAATATCAAACTACTGATATACTTTGGAATGATTACATCTAAAACTTCTTCCTCGCCTGGTTCGTAGTTCATAAGGATATTTTTCTGTTCATCCTTAATCTCCACATCACTAGCCTCTACTGGAAGCAATTTTTTCAATGTAGGCACATGACTCACTGTATTTTTAAACTCTGTATAAGCCACATATATTTCACCGATTTCACCGGATTCAAAAGCCTTAAGAACTGTAGCTGAAATCTGCATAGCATCAGTAAACAAAGGATTTTCTACGGCATCAGAAAAATCTTCTCTTATCTCGTAGCCTTTTCTTACAAGTGTATCCCTTCCTTTTCTTCCCACATTGTAGACAACTACTTTGTCTTTAGAAAATTCAGGATTATTTGTAAGAAGCTTTACAATATTTGAATTGTAACCGCCTGCAAGGCCTCTGTTTGATGATATAACTATTACAGCCTTTTTCTTATCTTCATAAGACTTTAAGTACTTATGCTGAACATTTCCTGAACGAGCCAGAATAGATGTTACAGCTGCATACATCTCGTTAAAATACGGTTTTGTATTCTCTACTCGCTGTCTGGCTTTTTGAAGTTTTACAGTAGAAACCAGCTTCATGGCTTTCGTAATCTGTCCTGTACTTTGGACACTTACTTTTCGTCTTTGAATGTCTCTCATTGACGCCATAATTTACTCCAATCTCGTTATCTACTATAACGCTTTAACTTCATTAATTGCCTTGACAAGTTTTTCTTCCATCTCTTCAGAAAGTTCTTTTGTAGTTCTGATGCTTTCTGGAATTTCTGGATATTTTGTATCAATATACTCAAAAAGTTTAGCTTGGAAATCAAGCACTTCACTTACCGGTAAATCAAGAAGGAATTTCTTTGTAGCCGCATAAATGATAATTACCTGATACTCAACTGGCATAGGCTTGTACTGAGGCTGCTTTAATACTTCCTTAATACGAACACCCTGCTCTAACTTTTCTTTTGTATCTGCATCAAGTTCTGAACCAAACTGTGCAAATGCTGCAAGTTCTCTGTACTGAGCAAGTTCTACACGGATAGGTGCTGCGAGTTTCTTAATAGCCTTAATCTGTGCCGAACCACCTACTCTTGATACTGAAAGACCTGCGTTAACAGCTGGTCTGAAACCTGCATTAAACATTTCTGATTCAAGGTAAATCTGTCCATCTGTAATAGAAATTACATTTGTAGGGATATACGCTGAAACGTCGCCTGCCTGTGTCTCAATAATAGGTAATGCTGTAAGTGAACCTCCTCCAAGTTCTTCAGAAAGTCTTGCTGCTCTCTCAAGAAGTCTTGAATGAAGATAGAAAACATCACCTGGGTATGCTTCACGTCCTGGTGGACGACGAAGTAATAATGAAAGTGTACGGTATGCAGTAGCATGCTTACTCAAGTCATCATAGATAACAAGAACATCCTTGCCCTGCTCCATCCATTCTTCACCAATAGCACATCCTGAATAAGGTGCTATATACTGTAATGGTGCCAAATCACTAGCTGTAGAAGCAACTACAGTTGTATAAGCCATAGCACCATGTTCTTCTAATGTCTTAACAATCGTTGCAATAGTAGACGCTTTCTGACCGATTGCAACATAGATACAAAGTACATCCTGACCCTTCTGGTTAATGATTGTATCAATAGCAATGGCAGTCTTACCTGTCTGTCTATCACCGATAATTAACTCTCTCTGTCCTCTTCCGATAGGTACCATGGCATCAATAGCCTTAATACCTGTCTGTAATGGTGTATCAACTGACTTTCTAGCGATAACACCAGATGCAACTCTTTCAATCTGACGATAGTTAGTTGCCGCAATTGGTCCTTTACCATCGATCGGCTGACCGAGTGGATTGACAACACGTCCAATCATACCGTCACCAACAGGAACTTCTACTACTCGTCCTGTAGTTTTAACAAGGTCACCCTCGTTAACATTCTTTGAATCACCTAAAAGTACAGCACCAACATTATCCTCTTCGAGGTTAAGTACCATACCAAAAACACCACCTGGGAATTCCAAAAGTTCACCCTGCATTGCATTTTCCAAACCATGAACTCTGGCAATACCATCTGCCACTTGGATTACTGTACCAACATCTGATACTTCCAGGCGAGTCGAATAATTTTTTATCTGTTCTTTAATTACTGAACTAATCTCTTCAGGTCTTAAATTCATAGATTTAACCCACCTTTTTCTAATATTTTAAGCAAGCTGTATATTGTATAAATCTTTTGACATATTTTCAATTTTAGATTTAATACTACTGTCAACAACTCTGTCTTTAATACGAATAATCATTCCACCGATAATGTCTTTGTCGACACTATAGTGCATCTCAAATTGTACATAATTAGTCGTATTAATAAGTTTCTGTTCTATTTCTTTTTTGCGCGCATCATCTAATTCTATAGCTGTTGTTACATAAGCAATACCGATTCTTTTGTGTTCCTTGGTAATGCTTATAAACTCTTCTAATATACCAACAAGTTCATTATGACGCTCTTTTTCGATTGTAAGCACAAGAAAGCCTGTCATATCATCACTTACGCGATTCTTAAACACATTCTCTATAACAGATATCTTTTCCTCTTTTTTAATTTTAGGATGACGAAGAAGTTTCAATAAATCTTCGTTTTCTTCCAATATCTGAACTATTGCCTTACCTTCTTCAAACAATACATCAATCGAATTAGTATCCAATGCTAATTTAAACAATGCGTCTGCATATGTCTTTTCTACTAACTTAGCCATGTTGAATCACCTATCTCTCTTAATGTATCATTTATAAGTTCTTCTTGTTTACTTTCATCTATGTTAGCAGCAACAACTTTGTTTGCCATGATAGTTGCAACTTTAATAATTTCCTGTTTAACCTCATCAGCAACCTTTTTCTTTTCAAGTTCTGCTTCCTGTTTTGCGAATTCGACAATTTTAGCCGCCTCCGCTTTAGCTTCATTAATGATTCTTTCTTGGTTAGAAAGCCCTTTCTTTCTGGCTTCACTAAGAATACTTTCAGCTTCTTTTTCAACATTGGCAAGTTTTTTAGTATATTCTTCTTTCAATGCATTTGCATCTGCTTTATCTTTATTCGCCTGCTCTCTAGTCTCTGTGATTCTATCCTGTCTCTTTTTTAAAACAGCACGTACAGGGTTGAACAAAAGGTACGATAAAAGTATGAATAAAAGGAATATATTAATTGCTAATACACATGCGTCAAATATAAGCTGCGCATCTAAACCAAATATTCTTCCGTCCAAGAATTTCGCCTCCTTTCAAAATAATAATCTGTTTTATATTTTATTTGAAAGGCTTAACAAACATTAAGATAATCGCTACGGCAAAACCATAAAGACCTGTTGTTTCTGCTACAGCCTGTCCTAAAAGCATAGTAGATGTAATATCTGACTTTGCACCTGGGTTTCTACCTACTGCCGCTGCTGCCTGACCTGCTGCATAACCCTGTCCAATACCAGGGCCGATACCTGCGATCATTGCAATACCCGCACCTACTGCTGACATAGCATTAATAAAATCCTGTCCTGTTACCTGATTCATAATTTCCTCCATTCTGTTGCTCTTTAGCAACTATAAAATATTAGTCTCCAATCTTGTCTGTTATATATACCATAGTCAACATACAAAATACGTATGCCTGGATACATCCTGAGAACAAGTCAAAGTATACATGCAATATTGCCGGTATACCTGTAGTTATAGGCGGCGCCACCAATCCATATATAAGCCCCATCATAACCGTTCCCGATAAAACATTACCGAACAAACGCAAAGAAAGAGACAATGGTGTCGCAACTTCACCTATGATATTTATAGGTGATAATAAAATTGGTTTAAATAATGATGTGAAATGGCTTGCCCCTTGTGCCTTAATACCATTAATATGAATTAAGAAAAATGTAATAAGACCCATAGCAAGAGTTACACCGTAATCCGCTGTTGGCGGCCTTAAGCCCCAAATACTGGAAATATTACAAAACAATGCAAATAGCATAACTGTTGCAATATAATTTCTAAATCGTACCGCATGTCTGCCCATCGTACCTCTAACCATATTGTCCGCCGCCTCAACGGCAAGTTCAAATATGTTAACCAAAGTACCTGGTGTTTCTTCATCATCCATACGCATCACTTTTTTATTTACTATAACAGCAAGCACTATAAGTACTACCGTAACAATAGTAAGTGAAACATGAGTTGATGTCAGATGCAATGTCTGTCCAAATAATTCAAATTCGTACAAAAGACTTATTGCAAAACCAGCTTCCCTGTCAATATCAGGAACCAGTTTACTAATCAACACCGCAAGCACTGCGATAATCGCGATTATAGCCAATACTTTCAGCTTCTTGTTGGCTTTTTTCTCCACATTATCACCGTCCTTTACTTCTTATTTTTTATCGTAATCAGCTGTATATAAGCCGAAAACTTCAATGAAAATAATCCAAACAGAGTCGTTAGAGGATTTGCATATTTCCATATTATCATAGACACAAGTGCACCGACTACCAGTGCAACTCTCACTATATACATTATCCTTGTATGTTTCAACGCTCCGTTCTCATCCTGATGTACTGCAACGTCTATGGATTTACTCATATGTATAACCATAAATATCGCAAGCACAATTCCTATGGCGAATCCCAAGAGATTCCACCATTTATCAACTGTAAATACTAATATTACTATTATTCCTACAATCGCATATGCACAAATACCCATAAGAAGAGGTTTTAACATAGGATTAGTTCTTGTTATCTTCATCCTGCCACAATTCCTCTCTTTCATATTTTTTGTATCTGTCACTGCTAGTTTTTGAATTTTCTTTCATGACTGCTTTTGCCAATATAACTGCATTTCTAAATCCGGCTGCCAATCCCAAAAACAACAGCCAAACGGTTGTCGATGTTCCAAATTTATTATCAATCAAAACCCCGATACCTATACACATAAATGTCGGAACCATAACTGAAAATCCCAGTTGAGATACTAATGATAAACTTCTAATTACTTCCTTCTTCACATCAATACACCCTTTTTCGCAATCAACTATAATCAATAATTATACCATCTTTTACCTATACTGTCAAAGCAATACTTCTGCCTGTAGGCTTGTATTCCGTAAATTTTACGCCCGCTGATGCCATCATTTTTTTGGATGCAATTACATTGTCTTCTGCAGCATACTTATCACACGCATATACAACTTCTTTGATACCACTTTGTATAATAGCTTTTGCACATTCATTGCAAGGGAATAAAGTTACATACATCTTACAATTTTCAAGGCTTCCGCCGCGATAATTCAAAATTGCATTAAGTTCGCTATGGGCTGAGTAAAAATATTTGTTTTTAAGTGGTTCGCCTTCTCTGCACCACGGATATTCATCATCAGAACAACCGAAAGGGAAACCATTGTAACCCATTGATAATATTTTATTTTCTGGACTTACAATACAAGCTCCAACCTGAGTATTTGGGTCTTTCGAACGAAGCGCCGAAAGCATGGCAACGCCCATAAAATACTCATCCCAGCTAATATAATCCTGTCTTTTATCGCTCATATACTAATCCTCAATTGCATTAATTCTTCTCAAATGTCTTTCTTCATTTGAGAATGGTGTATCTAAAAATGTATCAACAATCTTAAGTGCAAGACCAACGCCCACAACTCTTCCACCAAGCGCTAAAATATTAGCGTCATTGTGAAGTCTTGTAGCTTCAGCCATAAAGCAGTCAGTACATAACGCTGCTCTAATTCCTTTTACCTTGTTAGCTGTAATGGATATACCAATACCTGTTCCACATACAAGTATTCCTCTTTCACATTCTCCATCTGCTACAGCGTGAGCAACTTTCTTTCCGTATTCAGGATAATCTACAGAAGCTGTATCATAACTTCCAAAATCCTTGTACTCAAGACCTCTTGCTTCAAGATGTTTTAAAATCTCCATCTTTAATTCATATCCACCCTGGTCACTTCCTATTGCTATCATAATTTCCTCCTTTTTAGGCAATGCCTGCATTTTATTAATCAAGCAGCTTAGCTGCCTTTTGTACCCATTCATTTATTACTTCGAAATTTTCAATATACTCATCCGTACTTCTGCCGAATGGACTTTCTATATCTCCCTGTCCACCTGCAAATTCCTTTAAAGCATACACATTTACCGCAGTTTTGTAATTGTCATATATCTGTTGTTTCATTTTTTCAGTCATAACAAGAATTAGATTTTCAAAATCAAAATCCTTATCTGTCAAAGCTTTCGATGTCATATCAACAGGCGTATATCCTTTTATCATCGCCGCTTCCATGCCTTTAGGATTAATAGGTTCCGAAAATAGAACCACCATCCCTCTCGACTCAACTTCCACTTCATTTCCAACTATATCTTTCATCACGCATGCCGCAATCGGGGCCCTGTATGTGCCATCCTTGCTTACAAAAATTACTTTCTTAAACCTCATCTTATGCTTCTCCTATACCTCTTCAATCCTGTACCCAGCCGCTTTTATCAATCTGTTCATTATCGCAGCGCCCAATTCATCATCATAAAAAGTTTCACCATAAATTATATCCACTTCCATACTGTCAAAATCTCTTAAAACCTTATAGAGATTCTTTGCAACAGTTTCTCTAATAGTCCTACTTCCAATGGACACAACCATAGCATTCTCATACTTTGAAATAGTTTCATCAGTGGCTATAACGCCAGTCTTCAAACCCTTTTCCATATTGAGTTTAGATAATTCATTAATATGTTCTACAACCTTTGAAATATCGCCTTCAAACATTATAAACTCAGCCTTTGGTGCATAATGTCTATATTTCATGCCTGGCGCCTTTGGTCGATAATCCGCTTCCAACTGACTCTTATCTTTAATAACAGTTATCTTATCAACTAAAACCTCGCCAACAACTTCTTCTAGCATAGGTTTTGTAATAAATCCCGGTCTAAGAATCATTGGCTTTTCTCCCGACATATCAACGATAGTCGATTCAATACCTATATCAACCTGTCCACCGTCAATAACCATATCTATTCTGCCATCCATATCCTCCATAACATGCCCTGCCAATGTCGGACTTGGTCTTCCTGATGAATTTGCGCTTGGTGCAGCTATTGGCACCCCTGCACTTCGTATAAGTTTAAGCGCAATCTGATTATCCGGCATTCTTATGGCAACTGTGTTAAGTCCACCTGTGACTCCGCTTGGCACAATATCCTGCTTTTCGAATATAAGTGTCAATGGCCCTGGCCAAAACTTTTCCATAAGTTTTTCAGCCTCTTCTGATACATTCTTTGCCAATACATAAACCTGTTCCTTATCCGCAATATGGGCAATCAACGGATTGTCCGAAGGACGTCCTTTTGCTTCATATATCTTTTTAGCGGCATCTGTATCAAGTGCATTGGCACCGAGACCATAAACGGTTTCTGTAGGAAATGCAACAAGGCCGCCCTCTTTTATAATATCGCCAGCCTCTTTCATTAATATATCATTTTCATCGCAATTAGTATCTAAATATGGTCTTAACTTCGTCTGCATTCTTCTACTCTCACTATCAAATAATTTTCATAAAATTTTCCTAATGATATATTATCACGAAACACATAATTTTCAAACTAATTTATTTGGTTTTTTGCCAATTTTATGATATTATATTTTTGGTAATAAAAATTATGTTTGGAGGTTATTCATGAGTAACGAAAAAAACTTTGACAAAACAGATTGTCCTGCGTCATTTGTGAGACGAGTTCTTGCTTTTTTGATAGATTGTTTTATATCTGCTCTACCAGTGGTTGTTATTTGTATATTTGTTTTAAATACATTCCCTAAGGATGTTATGGTGCTTTCTCCTGCTCCAGTCTGGGGTACACTCACAATATACAAGATGCCAGCTTTAGTAGATGACGCTTTAAACACAATCGAACTTGATGATGGCAGTACTTATGACGTTCCACAGAACGTTTCATTTTCAGCTACTTGCATTAGAATTTTTTCATATCTTTCTATTGTATTTTACTTATTGTACACAACTCTTTGTACATATATGTACGGAAAAACTATCGGAAAGAAAATTATGAGAATAGAGGTTTACCAACTAGGCAAATATAAAGAATCTTTATGGTCAATTCTTAGAGAAACCATTGGAAAAACATTGTTAAACACAACTATTATCGTTCCTTTGATTTCAATTGTATTGATATTATTTACAGATAAACACAGAGGAATTCATGATTATTTGGCGAATACTATGGTTGTGGAGAGTTAGAGAATACTTATATGTGAATGAGGGCAGTAGATGACTTTTATTTCATCTACTGCCCTCTCATCATTCTTATTCCTCTATAAAATCCTTCTCAGTCAACACATTATTCTTGCTTCCTTTGAAAAGATTTCCAAGTTTTTTCTTGTTATGTCTTATAATCGCTCTATCGATAAGCTGTTCTACATGATTCTTTTGAATTACAATCGTCAATGCATGCAATTTATCAATTCTTTCATGCAATGCAAGTGTACCCATTTCATCAATTTCATAGCCTTCTTCTTTGATATAATCCAAAGCTATCTGCGCCCACTCTTTAACTCTTGACTGTTTCAAAATAATGATATTATCGCCAATATTTAAATCCTTGCAGATGTTTCGCACAAATTTTTCTGATGTAATGACTTCATCTTCAAAGATAACAATTTTAGATTCATCACCTTTTCTAATTTCATCAACAAGCTGCTTTAAGCTATCTTCGCCCATGGATGTTACCTTTTCAATTACGATATCACTATCAACAACCTTTTCCATGAACTTGTCCATACTCTTGCCACCAAGAGAACTTCCAGGCACCTTTGCAATCTTTCTACCGCGGTTCTCCATAATCTTGTTCAAAACTTTGATCATATCAATAGCAAGTGTTGTCTTTCCTGTTTTTCCGTCACCAACAATAAAGATAAAGTTACTTTCATTGGCTGATGTCTTCAATACAGAATGCATTGCCATAAGAATCTGCTTATCAATGCCTTTTACGCCTGTGAATCTCGAAATGAAATCCTTTAACTCCTGTTTTGCATCTGGGGAAAGATTTCTCTTTACGAACCCTTGATCTTCTACTTCTTTATTCACTTTTTCACCATCTTCCTCTTCTACTTCATTTTCAACTTCTAGTTCTTCTTCTAATGGTGCTTCTTCTGGTTCAGCAATTTCTTCTGCTTCCACAATTTCTTCTACTGTTTCAGATTCCTCTGTTAATTCATCTTCTTCTAAGATTTCTTCTGGCTGTTCAATTTCTTCAGATTCTGTCTCTTCTTCAGTTTCGGCAACTTCTTGCGCTTTTTCCATTTCAATAATTTCAGCAAGATCTTCCAAAACTAATTCTTCTGCTTCTTCAACAACTTCATCTGCAGGTTCTTCCTCAACCACAGGTTCTTCCTCAACTGCAAGTTCTTCTTCAACTTCAGGTTCTTCTTCAACTTCAGAAATTTCTTCTTCCACAGGTTCTTCTTCCACAGGTTCTTCTGTAGACTCCTCTGCAAGTTCCTCTACAGCTTCCTCTACTATCTCATCCTCAGCCACTTCTTCAGTAACATCTTCTAATTCCAATTCTTCCATTGGTGCTTGAACACCCATAGCCTCAGCGATTGGTTCTACAATATCATCATCCTTGTCAAGGTTAAACATTGCTAAAACTTCGTCGATAGTCATCTGACCTTCTATAAACTCTTCCAGTTCCATTGCAGGCGCTTCTTCGTTCACAGGCGACTCTGTAACTTCTTCTATTTCCGCGACTTCTTCCGCATCTACAGTGTCACCCACTTCATCCGAAATCACTTCCTCAGATTCAGAAACCACATCTTCTTCAACTTCCTCTTCTTCTCCTAACATCTGCTTAGAAATTGGAACAAAAACTTTAGTATTTAACAATACTTCTTTTGTTTTTTCCAAATCTTCTGGTGTTTCAGTTACATTATTTTCTTCAACAGTTTCACCTGCCTCACTAGGCTCATCATCAAACTCCTCACCGAAAATATCCTTCATACTTTCTGCAAGTTCTCTTTGAATATTAACTGTATCGTAAGACACTTTATTTGAATAATCTTTAACCTTAATTTCTTCTGGATTAATGCCCTGCATTTCGTTAATAACCATCTTTGCATCTTCAATCTCTTCAGTACGGTCTATCACAGGAATAATGTTTTCCTTAAAAATTCTAGCCTGCTGTTCCTTTGTCAAAGGTGCATACAATGATTTAAGTTCCAACGCTTTTTCAACATATTTTCCGTCACTGAACCAAAGGATAATAGTGTCACACATCTTCGCGCATTCTTGTCCTTTATCAGCTTTATGGTAAAGCTTCGCCAATTCGTATGCCCACTTGTCGTCCATTTCCTCATCAAGATATTTTGACAATATAGCAATCTGTGTATCGAGATTATTACCTCTCGCTCTTGCAATTTCATACTGAAGAATATATCTTGAATTGTCTCCAGCTGCCATCTTTACAAATTCACTGTAAAATTCTTCAGCTTCTTCAATGTCGCCTAATCTTATGGCAACTCTACATAATCTGTAAACAATCTGTCTGCCGAGATTAGTTCTTTCGTATGCATACAAAAGAACCTCTCTGGCATTTACAAATTTACCAGAAGCCTCATAGATATCTGCTGCCATTAGCAAATCTTGATTATTCTTAATTTTGTTCCATTCGATAGTATCTGCAATTTTTGCAGCGGTATTATACTCTCTTCTCTTAATCAGCTTTCGCAACTGCTCAAGCTTTATGTTTAACTCGTACTTATCCAAAACTTTCACCTCATTAACTGTACTTTCAATAAGCTTTTATATTAAAACCATGTTGCCTGTGTAAATTCCATCTTACTGTAATCAAGTTTACTACTGTCAACATTGCTAAAGTAATCAACGACAACTGTCTGCTGTTTACCATCAATAAGCTTCTGTCCCAAAATGTAATTTACATCAAATCTTCCAGTAATAGCAGGAGTTGCACCTCTTGCAGGAACAACCATCTGAACATTATTGGTCTTTAACAATTTAAATATCGGCTCCCAGATATATACATCTTTAGCGGCACCAAATGGATTGTCAATAAAAATAACTTTTCCAAGACTTGTACCGTCTGAATTTCTAGAATTAATGCTCGATATATAATTTATTATAGCAATTAAAAACTGAATGTAAATACCCTGCGACTGGCCTGTACTTCCTACCGCTTCCTCATATTTCAAGTAACGGCTCTGCTCTTTAATACGCTCACGCTTATAAAGATTCAATTTAATTCTGTTCATATCTGTTACAATTACAGAGAACATCTTTTTCCAAGCCAACTGATTTCTAATATATTTAACTCTTTCAGTTTCCACCTTTATATTATCCACGGCAGACACGATTTCGTCAATATATTCTGACATTCTATTTTTATATTGCTCCTCATTTACATAAGGAATTGTAAGTCCAATAATGGAAATCGCTTCATCATCCATATAAATTTTTGAGAGTTTTGGAAGTCTGTCCAACTCATTTTTAATGTTAATACATGTCTGTATGCATTGATTTTCAAAATTATCTTTAATTTTTTCCATATCCTCAATGCTCTTTAACACTCTATCTCTTTCAATGTCAATGCATTTAACAACATCGCTCAAAGAATCAATGAGTTCTGATGTTTCTGATAAATCTGTTGGCATTGCTACATTAGCGCGAATGTCTTCAGCCAAAACATCACTTCCAAGTTTTTTAAGCATATCAATTAAAATGTCTTTGCTCTTTATGAAATCATCCTTCTTTCCAGCAACTTCGCGGTTAAATCTTTCAACTTCTAAAAGAACATTTTCAACTTTTTCTTCAATGTTTACAAAACTCTCAAAGCAATTTTCCTTATCATTATTAACAATATTGCCCGTCTTTATGATTTTATCCATATCTCTGTCAAGGAGCAACAAATTGGAATACTTTTTCTTTGCATTTTCTGATTTTTGGACCATACCCTGCATTTGGTTATCAAGTTCCATTATCATATTCTTTCGAACTTGTACAAATTCATTGTAATCATCAAAATGAATAGATATTTCATCAGGATTTCCATATTTTTCCTTGATTGCCTCTTTAGCATTCTCAATGGCGCCAAGGTTCTTGTCTCTAACAGAATTCAATCTGTTTTGTTCCCCTGTAATTTCTTTTATTTTGCCATTCATTTCATCAGCCTGATTACGCATACCTATTAATTCTTTTGTATCAACATTTTTAATAGGCGATTTTTCGTACTGCTCTTTAACAAAATCCAAACTAACCCCTTTGTAATCAATTGCCTGTAGCGATTTTTCCATGGCAACCTCATAATTTTCCATGAGTTTTTTCTTATCGTCCATATCAATATTTTCGCTATCTACAACCTTTAAAAGACCTTTGAATTTAGTCGCAACACTGCCCTCATCCATAGTCTGTGTAAATATCTCAGCCTCTGTAGCACTTGCAGGTGAATAGTACATCTTGTAGTATTTATTCCACTCATCATTTATATCATCCTGCTGCTTAACAAATCCACCAATCTGTCTTTCGCGTTCACTGATACTATCCTTTGTAGCTTCAACTCTCGCCTTGATACTGATGCATTCCTTTGACATCTTTTCATATTTCTCGTTAGCAACGCCGAGGTCATATGATATTTTATTTTCCTCTGTCATAATCTGCGACAATTCATTTAAACTATCAAATCTACTTGTAATGTTGTATAAATCCATATCAAGATTTTTGCACAACTCTTCAGCTATAACAACATTCTTCTTCATTTCCTCAACCGATTTTGCCATAGCTTCGCACTCCGTATCAGCTTCTTTTCTACGATTGCGGTAGTCTTCATAATATTCATTTGTATTTTTAATTTCAGTTTGCCATAATGACTGGTATTCACGAACAAAAGCAAGGTCCTCTTCGTATACATTCTTAACTTCTGTAAGTCTTAATACCTTATGCTCTAAATTGTCCATTTCATTTCGTTGCTTGCCGATTTCTTTATCCCTTGCAAATTCATCTATAAACAATTCATTTTTAAACATCACAAAAGAGACATTGGCATAATCTACAACTCGCTCAATGCCAAGAACCACATTGGCCTTAACTATCGGTACTGTATAATTACCAATCTCTAATTCCTTTAATTTAGAATCCGACACCACTTCATCATATCTGTCTTTAACAACAATCGAATATGGTAAAAATGGTATTCTTTCCAACACATCTTCTTTTTCCTCTCTTGTGAGAGTTGTCATATAATGGCTACCCGGTGTTGCAATTTTTCCGTAGTATCGTTCAATATAATCCAATACTTTCTGCAATTCTGTACTATTACCAACAGGGCAACCATTCTCAAGATACTTCTTGTACGCAGCCTTTGAAAGCAATAAATTCTTGCAATCAGTCAATTCGTCAGACACTTCGTCTAACTTAATTTTCAAAAGGGAAATCAAATCACCAATGTCTTTCTCATCATATACCTGGCAGATTCTTTCAAATTTTTCAATAATATCCATCTGCATTGTCTTTTTATCAGACAATTCCATAATCTTCTCATCAATAGAATCAAGAAGTTTAGTCTTTACAATCAAGTCGTCTTTAGTTTCCCTGATTGCAATTTGAATATCTTCATACTCCTTAACTGCGCGATTATATTTTTCAGTGGTATCTTCTTTTAATGCTCCTGCTTTTTTCAATTCTTCAGAAACATTGGTTGTAAAATAAACGCCTGTCTCTTCAAGTCTTTGCTTAATGTCTTCGTTTAATTTATTTTCACGATTTTCATAATCCTTGATTAAATATGCATTGACAGCTAATTCCTTCTCAAGTTCTGCAATTCTTTCTTCACTTGAAGATACAACTTCCTTTTCTTTTTCAAGAATCTCTCTTTGCTCCGCTAATTTTTCGTTAATATCCAAAATCTTCTTTTCATCGAAAACTTTTTTAGCGCCTGCAAGCTTCTTTAACTCATCAATAACTTCACCCTTATCCTTCAATGCATTTTCAATAACATTTTTCACTGTATCTCTTTCATTTTTGTAATAAAGGTAATCATCATAATTATTGATACTTTCATATATTTTAAGTTTATCCAAAAGAGCTTCCATATCGGCAATTTTCTTGTCTTTTTCTACTTCTAATTCATTTATTCTCTTTAGGATTTTTTCTTCTTCATTTGTAAGCTTAATAATCTTTGCAGCCTCAACCTCAAATCTTATAACATTTTTCTTCGCTTCATAAGCTTTTACTTCATCTGAAAGTTCAGTAATCAAAGCATCACATTCATTTAAATCTCTCTTCAATGAATTAACACTTTTTGCAATTTCATCATCAAGTTTTTCCTTACCGAAATACATTTGTTTTAAAGGTACAAGGCGAGACATAAAGTTTTCTAAAACTTCAATCTGTCTTGTGTATCCTGAAATATCCTCTTTTTTACCAGATAATTCAACTAATTTATCCTTTATATTCAAAAGAGTTGTCGCCATATAATCCTCTTCGCCTGTGACCTGAGTCTTATTGTTAAAGGATTTCTGGATAATCTCTTCAATAAGCAAATCTTCAACAACTTTTCTAGTAGTCTTATAATTTGTCTCGAAATATGTTCTTACATGACCTTCAGTCTTATTGATACCTCTAATGATTTCCCATTCACTTTCATACAAACCATACTGGCTAATAAAGCGCTGGTACTCACCTTTACGCTCAAATATCTTGATTTCAAGACTGTAATCCTTCTTGGCAAGTTCTTTTAAATACGCCTTTAAATTATTATAAGACATTCTCTCATTATCTTTAATAAGTGGAAAATTCTTGATATCATTATCATTAAATTCTCTGTAAAAAATGCAGTAATTAAAGTATTCAATTGACGCATTTTCAGTATCGCTCACTTCCAAAACTTCTTCATCAAGAGATGTGTCTTTTGCCTTTCTAGCGCAAAAACCTGTAAGCATATATTTATAATTATTTTTAATATGAGCATCACTCAATTTCCATTCAATCATAGAATGAATGGTTGTATTTCCATTTCCTGAGCGGAACAATTTTTCAATTGGCTGCTTCTCATCAAGGGTACAATTAGGAATAAGGTTTTGAAGCAAAAGCAACATTAACACACTTTTACCGCCACCATTTGCCAAATCGTAAATGGTATTTTTGCCATAAAAACCCATATGAAAATCATCATAATACTGCGTTCCAAAATTATATTTTACATTGTTAACGCGGATTCTGTTAATATGTGGCATCGCCTTATTCTCCTTTCAAAATTTCGTAAATTCGACCTTTATGCTGCTCAAAATATTCTGTAATCATCGCAACAAATCTGTCCTTTGGATAATATCTACCCTCGGATTCAAGCATCAATTTCTGTGCTACCAAGAAATTAAATACAAGTTTTACAAATCCAACCTTAGAGCCTCTTCCCGCTCTCTTTGAATTTTCCTCAGATGCTGCAACTGGCATATCTTCCCAAGTAATTGCTATTTCCTTGAAACTGTCCTGTTCAATGTCATCTAACGACATTACATTTAAATTCATAATAATTTCTTTTAAATTC
This sequence comes from Lachnospiraceae bacterium, assembly GCA_017935565.1. Taxonomy (GTDB): domain Bacteria; phylum Bacillota; class Clostridia; order Lachnospirales; family Lachnospiraceae; genus SVEL01. The sequence continues at coordinate 107,067 of JAGBHK010000017.1, read as the reverse complement.
ATATCAACACTTGAAATGACATCTTCAATCTTCACATACTCTGTAAATGTGCTACTTCCAGAACTATTGTAAAATTTTGTAATAATATTATAAATAATAAAATAACAAAGATATAATTCGCGATTAAGTCTCACACCTAATTCTTTTTTTATCTCTTCATTGGTATATCCAAAAATCTTATTGTTCTCTCCCGGAGAAACATAAAGTCCATCTTTGTATTCGTAAAGACTTATATTAAACTTTTTTAACATTGAAATAACCATGTCATAAACACCAGCATTTGATGTAAATTCCTCGTAGAGCGCCGCATGTTCATTAGTCTTTTTTATATCGCCGCCAGTAATAAGCACTGAAACTATCTCTAAAGCTTTTTCTAATTCTCTATCCACTTTATTTTCTCCTTTCCTTAAGAATAATCCAATTTAAAAATAATATTTGTAACACAAGCATCTTCGAAGAATTTTATCTTTTCCTTGCTGTCATATATAAGTTTCAATTTAAGGCCTCTGTACTGAGATTCGTCCAATTCTTTCAAGGCTTCCTTTAAGTAATCCTCAAAAAATGTATCCTGCTTTTCCATAATCTCGTCCATGTCATACTCTGACTTTTGGCTTAAATGTACAAGCATTGAGTAATAATCTGAACTCTTGAACACATCATCACCGTACTTGTTTCTGAGTCTTGTATTAAACAAAACAAGGTCGAATTTTTCATACTCAAATACGCATTCCATAAGTTCTTTAATAAGATTCGAGAAATTATGTTTTATTCTTTCATCTTCAATTTCATCATCATATACATAATGTTCTTCTTCCTTATGGTCTTTAACAATTTCATTTGCCTCTTTTTTATCATTTTTCAAAGTAAGCATTTTATCAATGCTTTTAAGTGAAAAACTCTTATTAATATTGATTCCAAGAAGAGGCATAACTATATGTGACAATAGCGTTGTATCATCCTTTTCCATAATCATACCAAGAGCATTCTTAAAATCAAACTCTCTTTTTATCTTTGAAAACTTCGCTTTTTCAATAATTTCATCTGCCTTCATCTGCAAATCCGTACAAGCAGTCAAAAGTTCTTTATGTCTGCTAATTGTCATCTTTAACTCAGTTTCCAAATAATATATATCATCAACCGCATTGTAATATTCGCTGTCACTTTCAACTCTATCCAATGCAGTTTTTATCAAATCCATATTCTTTATAAAGAGTTTTTGTTCTTCATCAAACCATTTAATAACCGAATTTAAAAACTCCTCGTAAATCTTAATGCCATTAAATACATCATAATTCAAAATATTAAGCACTTCATTTTTTCTAGCCTTCAAACGTCCAACTTCATTGTTAATACGCTTAATAACCTCTATTCCGCCCTTGAAATTCTTGGCAGAAATCATCTTCGAAAGCAATACCTGTGAAATACTAATAGTGCTTTCATCCTTAACTTCCTTCGTATCCAAATAAAATTCAATAGCATCCGAAGTAATAAAATAGCCTATTTTATCATTTTTAATTCTACTGTCGATTATTTTTATTCTTATAGTTTTTTTCTTTTTTTCTGCAGGATCAAAATACGAGTAAGAAAATGGTTTTCCATCGTTTTTTATTTTATCAAAAATATAGGCAGAAACCTCTTCCTCCTCGTCCTCATCAAGGGGTATCATAAAGTCTCTTCGATAGATTTCTCTAACAAATTCCTTATATTCTTCGTAATACACATCCTTTTCTTTGAAGTTGTTTTCCTCAATAAAAAAGCGCAATACTGCCATCAAAATGTAACCCATATCTAACTCTTCGTACTTGCCACCTTGAAATTGGGTAAATGCATTTTCCGAAAGTTTAAAATATGGATAATACTTTTTGATATTCAGCATACGCTCGCTATGGTCCTGTATTATGTCTCTAATAAGAATGTGTTCTTGTGCCATTTTTTATCCTTCTATAATTCTCTTCTACCTTCTAAAGCCCTGAAAAGTGTCACCTCATCAATATTTTCCAAATCTCCTCCCACTGGAACTCCACTGGCTATTCGAGATACTTTTACACCTAGCATCTTCACCATCTTGCTTATGTACATTGCAGTAGCTTCACCTTCAACGCTGCTATTTGTTGCAACTATAACTTCTGCCACTCCATCATTCATTCTTTCAAGAAGTTCCTTAATTCTAATCTCATTTGGTCCAATTCCAAGTTCAGGCGAAATAACACCTTCAAGAACATGGTAAACTCCATCGAATCGGTTTGTTTTTTCATAGGCTGCCAAATCTTTTGTAGTTTCCACAACCATAATTACACTGTGGTCCCTTTTAGGACTACTACAAATAGGACAAAGCTCGTCATCTGTAAGTGTGTAGCATTTCTTACATTTCTTAACTTTATCCTTTGCTGTCATAATAGCATCTGCCAAAGAAATCGTCTGTTCCTTTGGCATATTAACTATATGAAACGCTATTCTAGCCGCGGATCTTGGACCAATCCCCGGCAATTTTGAAAATTCTTCAATTAATTTTGAAATGTGACTGTTATAATAATTCATTAGAAAGGAAATCCTCCGCCAAGGCCACCCATTCCACCTGTAATCTTAGCCATTTCTGTCTGAGAAATTTCTTCCATTTTTCTTAAAGCTTCATTAGTAGCAGCAACGATTAAGTCCTCTAACATTTCAACATCATCTGGATCTACAACTTCTTTATCAAGTTTAACAGATACAACTTCTTTTTTACCAGAAACTGTTACTGTAACGGCACCACCGCCACTTGAAGCTGATACTTCCTTTTCTTCTAACTCTTTAGTAGTCTCCTCCATCTGCTTCTGCATTCTCTGAGCCTGCTTCATTAAATTGTTCATATTACCTGGCATTCCTCCAGGAAATCCTCCACGTCTAGCCATTTTTACCTCCATTACTCTTCTATAATATCCATTTTTATAACTGCCTTTACGGCATCTAAAACGTCAGTATTACCTGCGTTTTCTGTCAATTGCTTAAGCTGAACCTTTACATTCTTTTTGATTCTTTCAGTTAAAAGTTTCTCAAGATTATCACTTGTACCATCGCGACTTACTGCTGCAAATGTAAAATCATCTTTAAATTTAATTGTAACGGAATTTCCTCCGCTTCCAACTGCAACTGTACCACGAAGATATTTGTTTAATGGTGGTTCCAATCCATTTACAATAGCAATCCAATTATCAACTATGTCTTTTACTTCGTCACTTGCTGCATCATCATATTTTACAGTTTGTTCTTGCTCTATGCTTGCCGCATTTTGTATGGCTTCTTGATTTGATATAGGTGCCGACATAACTACACCGTTTTCCAACTGTTTCTCAAGTTGTTCAATTCTGCCTACATATGAGCCAAAATCATTTTCCATAGCAGGTCTAGTCATCTTTATTAAGGCAACTTCAACTAAAACTCTCTTGCTTTTAGCATACTTAATTTGATTAAGTAAATCTGACAGTATTCTAATATACCTCATAATCGTTTCAAGTTCAACCTTTGATGCCTCTTCTTTTAAAGCAATTATTCGTTCAGCTGACATTTCCATCATATCATCCATATTATCGGATGCCTTTACCAGCATAAGATTTCGCAAATACCAAGTGAAATCTGTTACAAACTGAGTCAAATCCCTGCCAAGAACTATCATCTCTTCAAGTGTATTTATGCAGGACATCGTATCCCCTGCCATAATGTATCTTAAAAGTTTGCTAAACACTTCCGTGTCAACCGCACCTAAAACTTCAAGAACATTTTCATAAGTCAATTCCTGCCCCAAATAAAAGGAAATACACTGGTCAAGCAAACTAAGACCATCTCTTAATGCTCCATCAGCCATTTTCGCAATGTATCTTAGAGCCTTATCTTCAGCTTGAACATTTTCTCTTTCAACCAATTCCTTCAAGCGTGCTTCAATGGTATCAACTGTGATTCTCTTGAAATCATACCTTTGGCAACGTGATAAAATAGTTACAGGAAGCTTATGCGCTTCAGTTGTTGCAAGAATGAATATTACATATGATGGTGGCTCTTCCAATGTTTTTAATAACGCATTAAATGCGCCAATGGAAAGCATATGAACCTCATCAATGATATATACTTTAAATCGGCCCTTCGTAGGTGAATACTGTACTTCTTCGCGAATTTCTCTGATGTTATCGACACCATTATTCGATGCGGCATCTATCTCCATAACATTCATAGATGCCCCCGAATTAATGGCTTTGCAGGTCTCACATTCATTGCAAGGGTTCCCATCAACTGGATGCTCACAATTAACCGCCTTCGCAAATATCTTTGCTATGGTAGTCTTACCAGTTCCCCTTGTCCCGCAAAACAAATACGCATGCCCGATTCTGTCTGCATTTATTTGATTTTTTAATGTTGTTACAATGTGTTCCTGCCCCTTAACCTCACTAAATTCATTAGGACGGAACTTTCTGTATAACGCTGTATACGACATTTTTGCCTCCTGGTAGCAAGACGTTTTGGCACGTCCTGACATTTAATCTATGTCGCGTGCCACGCACGCAATTTAATCACCAAAGCTAATTCCAAGCGCTTTAGCCTCTTTAATAATCGATGATTTAGGATCAACCATTTTAAGTTTTCCCGCAACATCTTCAAGTGGAACTCTTACAAGTTCGCCATCTTTAATACCAACCATTTTTCCATAGTCTTTATCTAATATCATTCTTGCTGCTTCCGCACCAAATCTTGAAGAAAGAACTCTATCATATGGACAAGGACTTCCGCCTCGTTGTGTATGACCAGGAATTGTAACTCTAATTTCCTGACCAGTTTTTTCTTCAATCTGCTTTCCAATCTCATAAGATACTGAAGGATATGGTCTTTCTGCTAATTTCTGTTTGTATTCTTTTTTGCTAAGTTTTGCATCTTCCTTAGAAATAGCGCCTTCAGCAACCGCAAGGATTGAGAATCTCTTTCCTTGTTTTGTTCTCTTATTAATAGCTCGTACAATTTTATCAATATCATAAGGAATTTCAGGGATAAGAATTATGTCTGCACCACTTGCCATACCTGCATGAAGTGTAAGATGTCCAACCTTATGTCCCATAACTTCAACAATGAACACTCTTCCGTGTGAAGCCGCTGTTGTATGAATACAATCAATCGCATCTGTTGCAATATTAACTGCACTCTGGAAACCGAATGTCATATCTGTACCCCAAAGGTCATTATCAATAGTCTTTGGCAACGAAACAACATTAAGTCCTTCTTCTCTTAAAAGGTTCGCTGTTTTCTGTGAACCATTACCACCAAGTACAACCAAACACTCAAGACCAAGCTTCTTATATGTCTTTTTCATGAGTTCAACCTTATCTCTTCCCTTTGAATCAGGCTCTCTCATCAACTTAAATGGCTGTCTCGAAGTACCAATAATTGTACCACCTTCTGTAAGGATTCCTGAAAAATCCGCAGGTGTAAGCACTTTGTAATCACCATACATAAGTCCTTTATATCCTTCTAAGAAACCTATAATTTCAACATCTTTCACCTTGTTATAAAGAGTTTTAGCAACACCACGCATAGTAGCGTTTAATGACTGGCAATCGCCACCACTTGTTAAAAATCCAACTTTCATATTTCCTCCATTCCGAGCAATTATGCTCATTTTAATGCATTTTTATAAAACTTTGTGCTTTGTCACGTCAACTTTACACATATAGTATTATTATATAACAAAACAGGAATTATAACAAGGAATTTTTGAGGTGTGCTTGAAGGTTTTCTGGCGTGTTGACGGGGTGAAGTTTGTCTGTTTTTCACTTTCTCACCCCGCCTGCACTTTTGGGCAGGGTGAAGTTTGACTGTTTTTCACTTTTTTACCCCACTTGCACTCTTTGGTGGGGTGAGATTTGTCTATTTTTTACTTTTTTACCCCGCTTGCACTTTTGGGCGGGGTGAAGTTTGACTGTTTCTCACTTTCTCACCCCGCAACAACTCTTTGGCGGGGTGAAGTTTGACTGTTTCTCACTTTCTCACCCCGCCTGCACTCTTTGGTGGGGTGAAGTTTGTCTATTTTTTACTTTTTTACCCCGCTTGCACTTTTGGGCGGGGTGGAGTTTGTCTGTTTCTCACTTTTTCACCCCACAACAACTCTTTGGTGGGGCGAGATACATAGATATGTGAAAAATCCGCCCAACAAACTACATAAAAAAATCTTGTATTATTTTCCTAATAACTTCAGGACTTAGCGATTTTTCTTTTGTTTCAAATGTTGTTATCAAATTCACTCCTGGCATATAACCATGCGAATTATACAATTCTAATTTTCCAAATGCTTTTTTGGCATATTCTTGTTTTTCCATCATTCCAAAATTTTCCCAATAATATATCTCTCCAGTCACAGGATGTCTTATTGTAAAATCAGGAAAAATGGTTCTATCGCCTAAAATAACCATTTCTTCATATCTAAAAGGAATGTTGTATTCATGCAATATTGTCGCTATTAAAAGTTCCGACTTTGAACGCACCATATGACCAGATTCACATTTATGAATACATTTTTCTTTTTCAAACAAATTGGTTTGATATTCGGCCTTTGCCCATTTTTCCAATTCTTCGCTCATTAAAATAATACTTGGTGATAATAGTTTTTTGAACTCTTCATTACTTTTGATTAATTCATCAGATAAAACATTTGAATTATGAATACTTAGATAACTCTCAATTGCTTTCTTTTCATTTTCTAATTCTTCAAGACATTGAGAATAATATGTTTTTAATGCCAGTTTTTGTGCAAATTCCTTTTCAGATTTAGGAATATACTTATATTTTTTAGTGTCAGCGTGATACCATTTGTAACGAGTGCCATTTCGTGCACAGACAAGTTTTCCACTTGGTAAACTACCAAGATTCTTTTTCAATCCTTTGATTTTTTTGATAATTTGGTTTCGTTCTTTAATTGCCTTATCGTATAACGTAATAAAACTCCTCCTTCAAATAGATTTTCGCCATTATAACACAAATAAAATGCTATGTAAATTAAAAAAATCCACGCATCTTACTTCGAATACAATTCATAGACGTTACTCTTACAGTTAACTCAGCCCAGGCGACCTTGCGGCACATAAGAGGTCCTTCTTAGTGCTGCTATGTTCCCATCCTGACACGGTTCGTAGGTTCTTATTGCGCAAGACCCAGGCGTCAACGCCACTTATAAAAGGCGGCTCTACAAATAAATATCCTCTGCTCGATATCACCCCTACTAGAGCGGATTGTAGGTACAGGGCACCGCTAACTCCCCGGCTGCGTGGAAAATTTATAACAATATTCAGTTTGCGCTCGATAAAGCGCTTGTTTAGTATATCTCATTTTTTAGTTTATGTCAATTTAGAAAATTTATAACCCCATCTTTTTCTTCAACCTCAATCCCCTAAAATAATCCGACAGCATCTTACTACATTCTTCCCCTAGCAAGCCTTCCTCAAACTCTACCTGATGATTAAACTTATCTACCTGCAATAAATTCATTACAGAACCCGCGCATCCGGCTTTTGGGTTCATACAAGCTGCATAAACCTTTTTGATGCGCGATTGCACAATAGCGCCAGCGCACATTTGACAAGGCTCTAGAGTTATGTACATTTCGCAATCATCTAAACGCCAATCCCCAAGTTTTTTAGATGCCTTTCTTATCGCATTCAATTCCGCATGTGACAATGTATTTTTATCCGTAACTCTACGATTATAGCCTCTTGCAATGATTTTATCCTCATACACAATTACGCAACCTATCGGAACTTCATTTAGCGCCAAAGCTTTTTTAGCCTGTTTTATCGCTTCTCTCATATATTTTTCTTCTCTACTTGCGCCAGACATACTAACCTCCATGATATTTTTCACTTATTTTTCATTTTAACATCAAATTCTATTTACATCCACCCTTTATTTTTTATATAATTGTTGTAATGTAAACTATCACCTTTTGAATGGAGTTTTTATGAAATCGAAAAAAATTTTAAAATACATATTAATCGACATATTGGGATACGCATTAGGAATGGGAATTTTCCTGTTGTTTTTTTACTTAGTTCCATACGAATTAGAATCCGAAAACAAAGTTGTAGGTTCTGTAAATGATGTTTCAGAACATGAATTTACATTGCCAAGTTTTGATTCAGCAAATAAAGACGAAAATGAAACAAAACCTGAACCTGAAACCGAGAAAGAGACCGAACCTGAAACTGAGAAAGAGACTGAGAAGGAAACCGAGCCTGAAACTGAAGAAGAAACAAAAAAAGCTGATAAAAAACCTTCCAAAAAACCTGGCAGCACTAACAGTCATAAAAACAACTATTACGGAAATGCAGATACAGATTCATTTTCTGGAAATGATGAAGACATCAAAAACCTATTAGATGCAGAAATTACTAGCACAATTTTAAAAACATATAACAACGACAATGTAAACATTACTATCACCAAAAAAGAATTTGGCGAAGGCAATGATAAAGTTACATATTATGTTGCAGATATTTACGTTAGAACATTGGAATATTTTAAAACAGCCCTTGCAAAGGATACTTATGGCACAAATATAAAAGAAAAAATAAGGTCGCTTGCTTCTAATAACAACGCTATTCTTGCCGTAACTGGCGATTCCTATGGTAATAACAGCACAGGCATAGTTGTAAGAAACGGAGTATTGTACCGTTCAACTGACAACTCAGCAGATGTTTGCGTGCTTTTTACTGACGGAACTATGAAAACATATGCCGCAGATGAATTTGATGCAGAAGAAATTATAGAAGAAGGCGTATGGCAAGCTTGGTCTTTTGGTCCTGCATTGCTTGATGATGATGGTGAGATACTTGATAGTTTTAACACCACAAATTATTTATATGACAATCACCCTCGAGTAGCCATCGGTGCCGTTGAATCCGGCCATTATGTCCTTGTTGTCGTGGACGGAAGAGAGAACGGATATTCCCGCGGTGCTACTATTAGCGAATTAGCCGCAATTATGTCAATGGAGAATTGCACAACTGCTTACAATTTAGACGGTGGTGGTTCTTCAAGTATGGTATTTGATGGAAAATTCATTAACCACGCTACTGACAGAAGCATCAGCGACATAGTTTGCATTATTCCATAGTTTTGAATGAGAAAGGATATAGAAATGAAAAAAATAATTCTACATCTTACAATAATATTAACTGCAATGATGATTACACTTTTTATACTCGATTATCTAAATCCATTAATGGGATTTTTATCGAGAAAAATGTCGAAATTTGTTATTGTTTTGTGGGCTATTAGCATCATTTGCTCACTAATATGCGCAATTATACATTTTGCTACACGAGGAAAAAAGAATGAAAGAAATAATTAAGACAGACCGATTAGTTTTGAAAATATTGCAACCCAAAGACGCAGCCTTGGTGACTGCGTTTTTAAGACGTGGCAGCGAGATATTTGAAAAATATGAATCTGCAAAAACATCCACATATTACACTGAACTTTTTCAGCAAGGCGTATTGGAAAATGAATATTCCGCAATGCGTCTTAGACGTTATTTGCGCTATTATGTGTTCAAGAAAAACAATCCAAATGTCATCATTGGAACTGTGTCTTTTGGAAATGTAAGTGACTCACCATACAATAGCAGCACTATTGGATATAAGTTTGACCCATTTTTCCACGGACAAGGTTATGCTACCGAAGCTATAAACGCAGTTATTGATACAGCATTTTCATATTTACATTTGCACAGGCTTCTTGCTTTTGTTATGCCAGAAAATGAAGCTTCAATAAAACTTATCGAACGTATTGGTTTCAAACGCGAAGGAATGATGGAAAAAGCCATAAATATAAGAGGACACTGGGAAGATCACTTCCTCTATGCCCTCTTGAATCCTAATGACAAATAATTATCTTTTTAATTTTCCGTATTTCTTCATATATTCATCGATAATAGCCTGGTCAATCTTAACTCTTCTGTCGAGAGTTTTCATTGCATCTTTGATTTGAACGGTTGAGTTTACATTGCTTTGCTCAAAATCATATAACTGATTATCATTAAAGCAAAGAACCATAGGTTTAAATACATCTTTGGAATTTCCGCGTATTACAAGTCCTGTAGTTCCATTTGATAATTCAATGCAAACACCAGGAACAAGAATTTTCAAGCTATCTAATAATGCATCCATGAGTTTTTCTTCATAAATACCACTTGCCTGCATCTTTCTAATTGCAACAATATCTGAAACAGGGTCCTCTCCTAATTTCATTGCAGTAAGCGAATCATACTCTTCAGCAGCTTGCATTATTCTTGCTAAAATTGGATATTCGTCCATCTTCTCCTTGGTCATTTTAGGGTTTTGAAGTTCATATTTTTGAACTACTAATTTTTTAACATCAGCAGATATCACATTTTCATCATATGACATTACACCTTTAACACCGAGCTTTTCTTGCGACATCACAGTGTTTTTTTCTTCATCCGTCAATACTTTCTTGACATTAATACTCGCTGGAATATTTAATTTACCAACATCATGAATCAACGAGGCAAATATAACATTCTTCATATTTTCGTATTCAACACCCAAGCGTTCACACATAAGTGTTGATAAAATCGCAACACTCAAACTGTGCTTGTAGATATAATCCTCGCAACTTCTATGATTCTGCTGAAAATTAGCCTTATAAGTCTTTTTAGCAAAATTTTTAATAATAATATTGATTATGTTATTGATATTTGGCGCAGCCTTACCATTATTGATATTCTGCAAATCTTCTTTGATGCCAAACACACTCATAGTCTGAAAACGCTCGAATTCAATATCTTCTTCAGTCATTGGCGGAAGCGGTTCAGTAGGCTCCAAAATATAAATACCAATCAATCCAAAATTCTGTATACTGTTTATACCTTGCTTTGTTAGTTTTGTATTTCTGTCATACAACAATACACCATTTCTGTTATATACAGGTTTAGCAAGTCTCATACCCTTTGTCAGGTCGTCTGTTCTTACAAATCTCATATGCGTCACCCTATTCCAAACAATAATATAGGTTTATTATAAACCAAAATAAAAACATAAAAAATATTCACATTAAACAAAATTGAAGCTTATTGTTTGTTAGATTTGCTACCATTACCTCCCCATAACCAATAACCTTTATTACTTTCATCTTCAGCCTCAATATATGTATTAAACCCATATTTTCTAGCACAACCACACTCGTTTTCACACATATCGCCCGGAACACAAATTATATATTTATCATCACGTTTTAAGTAGCCAATATAACCATATCTCCCATGGCAGCAATTGACAAATTTATTTTTCATTAAGTGCCAATATTCCCTTGGTAACTCAGATAAGCCAGCTATAGATATTTTCACAGGTCCCTCATCCACACTTGCCGTTGTTATTTTCTTCTCCTTAACACACTTCATATCTACATTATAAACAGTATCTTCTAGTTCAATCTGTTTTATCTTTTCCTCAATCTCCCTTCCTCCTGCAATTTTTATTTTTATACCATTCTTATAAATATATATGATTTCAATCCCTACAACCGTTTCGTTTTCTCTTACATCTATTAACAACGTATTATTCTTAAATTCTTTCTCATATTCCAAACAATTACCATTACTATAAAGAATTTTTACCCTTATGTTTTCAATTTGCATATAGTCAATCTGTAAATTATTACTAATATTTACGCCTATTTTTATTCTATTTCCAATTTGATCAACTCTACAAAATCCAGCACTTCTTCCTTGGCCTGCGCCACTTTTAACCTTTAAATATAATATATCTCTTTTCACTTAAAATTCTCTTTTTTGTACATCTTATGCTGGTTGCAACAAAAAAATGCTTGGGATTTCCCAAGCATTCTTATTAACATAAATAATTTGTAAATTCAGCAAACTGTTCTAAAGTAAGCGCTTCTCCTCGTATTGTTTCGCTAAGCCCCATTTGCTTCAACGCTTCAACTATCTGTGCTTTACTAAAATGCAAATCAGGACTATTACAAATACTATTTTGTAATGTCTTTCTTCTCTGATTAAATGACGCTCTAATTATTTTAAACATCAACTTTTCATCTTTTACATTGACAGGTACATTTTCATGTCTTGTAAGTTTAATAACTGAAGAATCTACATTAGGTCTTGGCATAAAACAATTTGCTGGTGCAGTTGCAACAACCTTTGGTTCTGCATAATACTGAACAGCCAATGATAATGCGCCATAATCCTTTGTTCCAGGACCCACCTTCATTCTGTCAGCCACTTCTTTTTGCACCATAATCGTAATACTTTCAATAGGCACATGACTCTCAAAAAGACCCATAATTATAGGTGTTGTAATGTAATATGGCAGGTTTGCTATAACCTTTATTGGTTTACCATCATTTTCTTCATTAACCAATTTATTTATATCTACTTTTAAAATATCTTCATTGATAACTCTAACATTATCGTATTCAGACAATGTATCAGAAAGTATAGGAATAAGGTTTTTGTCAATCTCAACAGCAATAACCTTTCTTGCATTTTCGCACAAGTACTGCGTCATAGTTCCAATACCAGGTCCAATTTCAAGAACCATATCATCCTTACTTACACCAGAAGCTTCAATAATTCGTTCCAACACTCTTGTGTCAATAAGGAAATTCTGACCGAACTTCTTCTGAAACATAAAATTATATTTTTGTATTATTTCAATGGTATTTTTAGGTATTCCAAGTGTTGCCATTATTCCACTCCTTCCTGCAAATTGTATACTTTCAATGCATTTTCATAAGTTATTTTTTTCACTTCTTCTTCCGACAAGCCTTTTATCTTTGCAATTTCTTTAACAACATTTTCAAGATACATCGAGTTATTTCTCTTACCTCTGTATGGTTCAGGTGATAAATAAGGACTATCTGTTTCTATAACAATTCTATCTATAGGCGCCATTTCAACAACTTCTTTTAGTTTCTTGCCATTCTTAAATGTAACAACACCGCCAATTCCTAAATAAAATCCCATATCCAAAAAGATTTTCGCCATATCAACACCGTATGAAAAACAATGAATTATTCCGCCAATTTCATCGGCATGCATTTCTTTCATAATATCCACCGTATCTTTAGCAGCATCTCTCGAATGAATATTTACTGGTTTCTTAAGTTCTCTGGCAAGTTCTAGTTGTCTTTTAAACCATTTTATCTGGATTTCCCTATCAGGCTCATCCCAATAGTAATCAAGTCCAATCTCACCTACTGCAACCACTTCTTTAAGCGCGGCCATCCTTTTTACTATTTCAAAATTTTCTTCATCTTCTTCTAAAACAGCCGTATCACTAGGATGAATTCCGATAGCTGGATATATAAAATCATATTTATTTGCCAATCTAACCGAATCAAAGCAACCACGCAAAGAGGCGCCAACATTTACAATGTGGCGCACTCCATGTTCTTGCATAGTCTTAATTATTTTATCTCTGTCATCATCGTACCTGGCATCATCAAAATGCGCATGTGTATCAAATATCATATAAACAATCCTTATCTAATTTCAGAACCTGCGATAATATCCTTATCAACTGTAAGAACTGATAAATTACCATCATCATCTGAAGCTGCTAAAATCATACCTTCTGATAACATTCCACAAAGAGTTACAGGTTTCAAATTAGTAATAACCGCAACCTTCTTTCCTACCATCTCTTCTGGCTTATAATACAATGCAATTCCAGACACAATCTGTCTTACTTCATTACCAATTCTAATCTGTGAACAAAGAAGTTTTTTAGCCTTCTTAACTGGTTCACAAGAAATAACCTCACCAACTCTTATCTGAACTTTATCAAAATCGTCTATTGAGATTTCTTCCTTTGGCTCAACTTCAGGGTACTTAACCTCTGGTTCTGCATTTGCAGCCTTCATCTCTTCAACTTTTGCTAATACTTCTTCTAAATCAAGTCTTGCAAAAAGAATTTCTGGTTTCTCTACAACCTTGTTTCCTGATGGATATACACCAAAAGTACCAAGAGTATCAAATGCTCTTTCAGACACATTTAACTGAGCAAGAATCTTCTTTGTAGTTTCAGGCATAAATGGCTCAAGAAGTGTTGCTCCGATGTAAATACCCTCAACAAGATTATATAATACTGTGTTAAGTCTATCATGATTAGATTCATCTTTAGCTAAAGCCCATGGCATAGTTTCATCAATGTATTTATTACATCTCTTAAAGAGTGTAAAGATTTCAGTCATAGCATCTGCTATACGATTCTTTTCCATCTTCTCTGTAACAGTCTTTGCAGTAGATGTAGCAAGAGCAATAAGTTCATTATCAAACTCTTCTGCGCCATGATTATTTGTATTTGTAACCACGCCACCAAAATATTTGTTACTCATAGAAACTGTTCTATTTACAAGATTTCCTAATGTATTAGCAAGTTCTGAATTAAGTCTTTCAACTAAAAGTTCCCAAGTAATAACACCATCATTTTCAAATGGCATCTCATGAAGAACAAAGTAACGAACTGCATCAACACCAAAGAAATTAACAAGGTCATCCGCATATATAACATTACCCTTTGACTTACTCATCTTTCCATCACCCTGTAACAACCATGGATGTCCAAAAATCTGCTTTGGAAGTGGTAAATCAAGTGCCATAAGAATGATTGGCCAATAAATTGTATGGAATCTTAAAATATCTTTACCAATCAAATGTAAATCTGCAGGCCAATACTTATTATAATTATCGCCATGATTTCCATCAACATCATATCCAAGACCAGTGATATAGTTCGAAAGAGCATCTACCCAAACATAGATAACATGCTTGTCATCAAAATCAACAGGGATTCCCCATTTGAAAGATGTTCTAGATACACACAAATCCTGAAGACCCGCTTTGATGAAGTTATTCATCATCTCGTTCTTTCTTGATTCAGGTTGAATGAAATCTGGATTTTCTTCAATATGCTTAATAAGTCTGTCAGTATAATTGCTAAGTTTTAAGAAGTACGCTTCTTCCTGTGCTTTGTGACATTCTCTTCCACAGTCAGGACATTTACCATCTACAAGCTGAGATGCTGTAAAGAATGACTCACATGGAGTACAATACATACCTTCATAATGTCCTTTGTATATATCACCTTTATCATAAAGTTTCTTAAAAATCTTCTGAACCTGTTTCTCATGATATTCATCAGTTGTTCCGATAAATTTATCATAAGAAGTGTTCATCATATCCCAAATATCCTTAATCTGACCAGCTACACCATCAACAAATTCCTTTGGTGTAATACCCTGTTCAGCTGCTTTAAGTTCAATCTTCTGGCCATGCTCATCTGTACCAGTTTGGAAGAATACATCATATCCCTGCATTCTCTTAAATCTGGCAATACTATCTGCCAAAACTATCTCGTAGGTATTACCAATATGTGGTTTACCTGATGTATATGCTATTGCTGTTGAAATATAATATCTTTTCTTATCCATCTTTTTCCACTTCCTTTTATTGAAAATCTTCATTTAAGTTTATTCCAGGATATGGGATTTGTCAAGGAAAAAAGCCTAATGCGTACCATTTACTTCATAATCATATTTGGTTTTTTCACTCACCTTAGTCATAAATGCCGTTCCATCCTTGATAAAAACTTGTTCATTTTCCCATGTTAGAACAGTTTCTCCGCCTTGTGTTTTCCACATGTTGCAGTATCCATTTAGGAAGTTTTCCCCATTTACATACAGTAAATTCTTCGAAGCAGTATTTTCAAAAACAAAATCAAATGAAATAAAAATCGTTTTACCTCTAATAATTTTATTTTTCAAATCATTTAGTTCACTACCTTTATTTACTGCAATAAAATTATGTGGTATCGCATAGTTGCTAGTCCATTGATACTGGTTTAAATCTGCCTTTTCTCCACTTAACTCTATTTCCTCGACGCATTTAATTAATTTATTCGCATTTTCTTCATATAAATCCACCAAAACAACCTCACCGTCATCTACGTAATAATAGTTTATATTGGCAAATACTTTATCGTTCTCCAAAACATCACCTAAAGTTGACACTGATATTTTATAAACCTTATCTTCTGCTACAGAATAAGAAACTGGCATAAATTGAACATTTTCATCTAGTGTAACAGGTGCACCATCCTTATCTTTATCGCCGGCCACATAGGTAATAGTATTTTCAACTTTAAAATCATAGATACGACCTATAACATTTACAAAATTTGTAGTATACGCACCGTATTCTGCTATATTTCTGTTATTACCTACACCATAAGGTGACGATATCATTCCGTTTTTGGCAACAGACAAGCATTCTACCTCATACCGTCCTACGCTTACATCCTCTGGCAATGTAAACGTTGCAACGCCGTTTCCTATAGAAATCCATTGTAATTCCTCATACAATTCTCCTTCATACCACACCTTAAAAGGAAATCGTATATACTTACTTCCAACATATTTTGAATAATCCCTGACTCCGTATCCTTTTATATTATTATGCATCCCAAAATTATCCACATACACGTAAAATTCAGCCCCCAAGACTATATCCATATTTTCAGGGGTATCCGCTTGATTTAAGGTCTTATCTCCCCTTGCAAATACTTTTGCCACTATCGGCGTATGAATTCTTATAGCATTAATATTTTTGTTGGTAACGGTTTTGGTTTTAGTACCGTTTTTCACCTTATACTTACAGGTAAGCACAAAATCCTTATGCCATCCATTGCTACTAGTATCCAAGGTTTTAACATCATCCTTACTAAAAGTATGTCTGTCACAGGAAGAAGGCGTAAACTCATATCCATTTAAAGTAGCATAAGAATTTGACAATAAAGTCTTACCGTCAATAGATAAGCAATCACTTCTTACTTTAAAGTTACTAGTAGCATTTTTTGCAGCCTCATAATAATTAGTTTCAGGAATTGCTGGTTTTTTAAAATCCTTTGAAGAAACCGTTACTTTCCCCGCATAACAACTGTACGATTGCGAATTAAACCTTTTTTCCACTTCACCATAACGTACCAGCGAATAGGAAGTCCACGTATCCGAATTCGTATACAATGTAGTCGCATCTAGCACACTCGATTTCACGCTTACATCTTGCAAATCATATACATCAACACTTTTTATCGACGTAAAACCAACTGTTTTTGGCACTTTATACCACTTTGATATAGTGCGATTTTCACTTTGGGACTTCCCCTCAAAATCAACCCATTTTATAATATAATCAATCTTTACTTCAACAGGAACATAAACCACGCATGTACTAACATCATAGTTAACCTTGTATTGATACTTATCGCAACTTCCAATAAAATCAATATTCTCACCTGCAGGAATAGCTGCGCTCACATCATATTCATCAGAATCCACTCTAAGTGCTGACATTGAAGATGAAATATATGATTTATTTTCTGTTTTCGGAGAATCATATGTCAAACTCGGAACTTTTGTCAAAATCGGAAATCTTAATTGAAGGTCATAATATGCTGTTAAATACTGTTTGTTAGCCCATGGTCTTGCATTTTGAATTCCTTCCAAAGTATAATACACCTCTCCCGTACAAGTTCCACTTTTATCGACATTTCCAAGGGGTACACCACTTTTACACACAGTCATAACACTATCTATATATACCATATCACCATAAGTTTCTAACTGTTTTCTCCATTCCGATGAAACTGCCTCTACTGCATCTAAAATTTCATCCTTATCTGACCAAAAATGGCAGTACAAATATCCAGGATTATCTTCATCTTCAACTACATATTCAATTTTTCTCACAATTACATACTGCTGCCCAGAAGCATTAATGGGCGCATCATAGCGTTTTAGAATCCACCCTATCGCTTTATAAGAAGTTGCAGATGTAGCTTTTTTATCGTAGGTGATATAATTCAAATTCCCCTCTTCATCAAAATATATCTCCTCCGACGCTGATGCATCTTTCGAAAGCAAGGCTCCGAAAAAAATGCAGATACACAAAAATAATACTTTTTTAAATAAATCTTTTCCCACTGAATTTACCTTAT
The DNA here is from genome assembly GCA_017935565.1 of Lachnospiraceae bacterium. Taxonomy (GTDB): domain Bacteria; phylum Bacillota; class Clostridia; order Lachnospirales; family Lachnospiraceae; genus SVEL01. Next base: position 89,020 of record JAGBHK010000017.1, on the reverse strand, counting down.
GCCCTTTCCTCTCTCCAAGAAAAAGCAACGACTTAGGAGTATGATACTACTTTTAAAAAATATTTCAATAGGAATTATTTCCTATTGACTTTTTCAAATTTAGATTTTTAAAAGATTGAAAATATATTAATTTCAGTTTATACTTCATATTAATAAATATAAATTTGCGAAGGGAGTTATTTATGAAAAAACATAATTTATTCAGAAAATTATCTGCTATTTTTCTTATATTTGCTTTGACTTCATCTATGCTATTTACAGGATGTAAAAAGAATGATAACGGTGAAGATAACAAAGAAAATGATGCAAAAGAAGAGTCAATTGATTCCAAGGACGCTGCAAAAGTGCAAGAAGAATTTGATGCTTATACGAAAGAATTATTTATCATGGAGATGTCCGAAGATTATGTTTCAACACGTTTTTCATTGGAAAATCCAGAGGAATATGGCATTGTTTTTGAAGAAGCCACTTGGGGCGAACCTGTATCGATAGAAAGTATTGAAGAAGACTATAAATTACAGAAAGAAATCCTTGATAAACTCGATACTTTTGATTATGACTTACTTACAGACGAGCAAAAATTGACTTTTGATACAATTCAAAAATATATTGAAAATTCATATGCAGCCAAAGATTATTATCTTTTGGAGGAAGTATTTTCTCCAATGAATGGTATCCAATCACAGATACCCGTTATCTTCTCCGAATTTGATTTTTTTGACGATGAAGATATTGACGATTATATTCATTTAATGGAAACAATCGACGAATATATTAACCCAATGTTGGAATTTGAAAAAACAAGAGCAAAAGAAGGTTATTTTCTTACAGATACAAATGCTGACACAGTTATCGAGCAATGCCAGTCATTTATAGAAGGTGACGAAAACTGTCTCATAAGTATTTTTGAAGACAAATTAGATGCTTACAGCATTACTGGTGATAAAAAGACCGAATATGTTAAACGTTTTGAAACTGCAATTAATGAGAACCTTGTTCCAGCATACGAAAATATTATAGAAACTCTGTCTGATTTAAAAGGTTCTAGAAAAACAGAACTTGGATTATCAGAATTTACTGATGGCAAAGAATATTACGAACTTCTAGTAAGAGACTACACTGGTTCCGAAAAAAATGTTGAAGAATTAATCGAATCTACAGAAGAAGATTTATCTGATACATTGTCCATTGTTGTAAATTTAATTGAACAGGATCCTGATATTTACGATAAATTTGAGAGTTTCAAGTATCCTACTTTGGAGCCTCAAACTGCTATATTACTAGACATTGAAAAGGCGGAAAAATATTTTCCTAAGACAGATGAGATACCTTTTGTGGTAAAAGATGTTCCAGAATCGTTAGAATCAACTATGAGTCCAGCATTTTACCTTGTTCCACCAATTGATAACAAGGATAAAAATATGATTTATATTAACCATAGTGAAGAATACGAATCTATGAATCTTTTCTCAACATTGGCGCATGAAGGTGTTCCTGGGCATATGTACCAGCACTATTATTTTGCAAGTACAAATCCTGACCCTATTAGAAATGTTATGCATTTTGGCGGCTATAGTGAGGGATGGGCAACATATGTTGAATATTATTCTTATCTTTTTGCTGGAATGAATAAAAAATTAGCATCGTTTACATTTGCAAATGACAGATACAGTTTTGCTTTATATTCAAGAATTGATATGGGTATACATTATGAAGGTTGGGATATTGAAGAAGTTGAATATTATCTTGGAGTCTTCGGAATATATGATGAAGAACTTGTAAATGAACTTTATTACACATTAATCGACGACCCAGGCGTATATCTTCAGTACTACATCGGTTGCCTCGAATTCCTTGAATTAAAAGATAAAGCAGAGAAAAAAGTGGAAGATTTTGATGAAATAGAATTCCATAAATTTTTACTTGAAACAGGTCCTACATTTTTTGAAATAATTGATGAGCGTATGGATGCATGGATTAAAGAGCAGAATGATTAAATATTTAAGGGCACACTTAAACGGTGTGCCCTTGTTTTCTTACTCTACATTCTTTTTTATATACTCTTCATATCTTCTCTGAGACGCTTTCATCTCTTCATCCATCTCTAATACACCTTCTGTGTTGGTTTCTTTTAACTGCTCCATAGCAGCAAGTAATTCATCCATATCGATTAAATTTTCACCCATAAGTTCATCTCCTTTTGCTAATTTAACATAAATAAATCAATATACCATTGTCCATCAACTTTCTTAAACAAGACGCAGGCATCAAAGTATTCGTTTTTAGTTGTATAACCATAATTCTTTTCAACATTCATATATAAATTACAAGAAAAATAGTTTTCATTATACAGAACATAATCTTCTATTTTTTGTTCCACTATCTCTATCTTTTTCACTGGAGTTACCCATTCTAAAGACTTCTGTGCGCTTTTGATAAGTTCATATGCATCCGTATCTTTCACTAAATATGCTTCCATCTCTTCAAAAGTTTTCATTTTATTCATATGCTCAAAATACATCAAAAATGTATCTTTTACTCTTTGAATTTTCCCACTGTCCATCGAATTTTTATCAAACGATAAAAATTCTGCCATATCGATAGCCTCACTAGTATTTTCTACTTTATTTCCATTTTTGTCAACCACAATAATTTCAGGTTCTACTAAAAATCCTTCAATCTTGTAAACATAAGTACCATATAAAACCCCTGTAATACCTGTCATATACTCGCCCATTGCAGTAGATTTTTCTTTAACAATATAGTCTTTTGAAAGTTCTTTTCCATTTATTGTTACACTGTAATTCTTATCGACAACTATTGTTTTATTAAATGTGTCATACATATATGGAATAACTTTTGCATTTAAAAACTTCCATCCCGAAAAATTAAATTTATCAAAGACATTATTTGAGCCTATTCGAACGCTAGCAACAACCTCGTCGCCTGAATAAATATCATACACATTTGCTACGTCGGATTCTTTATAAGATATTTCATCATTTCTCAAAATATTTTCAAAATATTTAGTGTACTCGGCAGGCGAAGAATACTCGGAAACATCACACACTCCATCACTTCTTAACCATTCAGTAAGGAGTGCAGCATCAATAGTTTTTATGAATTCATCCATAAATATGTGCGGTTCACTGTTAGCCTTTGCCGTGTCATACTCACTTTGATAACCACTTGCCATATCCCAAATTTTGCCATCAACAATAGCTGTGGCTGCAAGCCACAGTGAAATATAAAAAAGCATTATCCACAAAAATATTTTACTTTTCTTTTTGGTCTTCTTCTCATTCATCGCACTAAAATTGTTGTCGGCATTTTTCTCAATCCTATAACAGATGCATTTGAATTAATCAATTCATTGTCATAATACATAACTGACGAGCTTCCGCCATCAAGATTCGCCGCATTAATTGCTCCATATTCCAACATTACCCTAATTAAATCATTGTAAGAGGCTCCAAGGCTAGTCGCCTGTCTGCCTTCTATTACCAATAACATTATTGTTCCATCAGCCCTTTGTCCTATGGCTGTTCTTGGATTCAATCCACCGCCTGTTCCAATTCCCGAAAGGCCATTTCCATTTACAATCAATGTAGGTCCGAAACATACTGCATCTCTAACTCCGCTATTTATAGCTTCCTTGCCAGTCATCTTTCCTACCACTAATATATCATCATCATTTATACCTACAATTTCATATGTAGAGTTTTCATTTCCGTACAAAAACTTTCCTTCTGAAATAACCAACCCTTTCGGCAAGGCTCCATCACCTCTTCCACCTGGGTCTTCAAATCCACCTGCATTTATACCTATCGAAACATCATATTCTTTCATAATATTTGCAACAGTTTTTCCTGGCTTATCCTCTGAAAAATTCTTATTGGAAACTCCAACAAAAACTCGCGATGGGTCAGACACAAACATCATATATCCTTGAAATGTACTACCATTGATTTTTTTAATGGCGACTCCATCAACATATTCCAAATCAGCTTCATATTCATATTTCAAAGCATCCTGCGCATCGTCTACATTTTCATCATCCGAATTATCCTCCTCGTCTTTATCAATCTTAATAAGAGAGGTATCCGTGATTTCATCCGTAACTTTTACCTGATTTCGTTCTTCAATCATAGCTATTTCTTCATCGGTCAAAAACAAATCCGCCAAAAATCCCATTGCCGAAGTTTCTCTGACAGACATTACAAAAATGTCTCTAACCACTGTAGACGGCCCATGTACACATATCCACATAACGCTATACAAAAATATAACTGCCATCATCACAGTAACTAGGATAAAGATTCCTAAACGTATGAAAAATGTCTTAATTTTTTGCTTTGTCATCTTCCTTGTACACCCAGCCTTTTTGTATGAAGTAGCTTACAAAAAACAATGTCGTATCTACTATCATTTTAACAATTGTAACCAAAATTTCTTTATCACCAATTCCAAATACTTTTGTCAATCCTGCGACTCCAATATAAGAGAGAAAGGTCTGACATACGCATAAAGTATAGTATCTTACTAACACCTTAGAAATGGAACTTTTAGATTTAAAAACAACTTTTTTATTGTATAAACAATTACAAATTGACGAAATAATTCTCGCCAATATTGTAGCCAATAAAATCGCAATTTTGGATTCATAAAAATTATTGAACACATACAAACTTATGGTGAACATAAGTAAATCGATTACCGATGCTCCTAACGAACCAAACGCAAATTTAAGAATTACTTTGTATATTTTCAAGGAATCCAATATTGGATTAAAATGTGAGGTTTCATTATCATCAATATAAACAGTTTCAATTGTCTGTTCTAAATATGATATCTTTTTCTTTTTCATTGTGAGCAACATATTAGTCTCGTACTCGTATCTGTCACCTTCAACCTCATTCATTAATTCCAGATACTTTGTAGGAATCACTCGCAAACCAGTTTGTGTGTCCGATATTTTCAAACCGCAGAAAAATCTAAAAACAAAAGATGTCATTTTATTGCCAAATCTGCTTCTAAACGGAATATCTTCTTTTGAAAAATTTCTACAGCCTAATATAATACTGTCTGAATTTTCAGCCCACAAAGATACACATTTCAAAACATCATTTGCTTTATGTTGATTGTCACCGTCCACAGTCACAACTGCTTTAGCATTTGGTTCATTTTTCAATACGTACTCAAATGCTGTTTTTAATGCTCGTCCTTTACCTTTGTTTACTTCGTGAACCAATACCGTACATTCACTCTTTGATTTTGCGTATAAGAATGGCGCCTGATGGTCAGCATCACTGCCATCATTAACCACAACTATTTTTGTAAAACCACTTTCAATAATCCCGTCAATAACTAGTTTTGATTTATCATCAGGATTGTACATAGGTATTATTACTATGCAATTTTCCTTACTCAAACCTCTTAAATCGCTCATAAATTTCCTCATACTGCGCTAAAATAATCTCATATATGCCAAGAGCTTCTTCCCTTTGTAATTCATAACTTTTTATTATTTCATCAAAATTATTAATAACAATATTTGTAGCCTCAAAGCATATCTTTCCATTTTCAGCGTCAGAACGCATTATACTTTTAACCTTCTCTGAATCAAATGCCTCTTTATAACTTCTCTTGCCATACAAGGCACTTAAAATATCTGCTACCGCTATTACTTTCTGAACCTGTGTCAAATCTTCATCCTTCAAGCCTCTTGGATATCCTGTTCCATCAAGCTTTTCATGATGTCTAATGGCAGCCTGCAAGACTTCGTCTGTAATTACCCCATTTAGAATCATTTCAGTCAACTGCACATGTGCTCTCATGATTCTCATTTCTTTATCCGTAAGTCTTCTAGGCGCTTCCAATATACTTAATGGTATAGCAATCTTTCCAATATCGTGAAGTAACGCTCCGTAATAAAGCAACTGCTGGTCTGTTTCCTCCATACCCATAAGTTTACCAATCTCTACTGCGAAGATTCTTGTTGCCAGTGTATGAAGAACTGTCTGCTCACTTCTAAAATCAATAGCATAAATAAGCATCTGCAAATAATCTCTCTTATACTCTTCTGAAAAAGTGACAGAAGACAATAATGTATTCAACTCTTCAACATATGAACCATCTTGGAGTTTATCCATAATATTAAATCTGGAATTTGCTCTGTAAAACGCTTTCAACGCCTTTTCAGAAAACTTAATATTTCTGTACCTTTCGAAGTAGTCCTGCTCCATACTACCATCATCATTCATTCGCATATAAATATCCATTTTATCTGCCAATGCAAGATAATGTGTTATTTTCCAAAACTCATTTGGTATACCATGAGTTTTATCATAGTCAAGATGATGGTACAACACTATCTGTGCCTTATCTCCAAGAGGAGTTAAATATTTCAAAAACAAATAACCATAGATAGAGTGAGCCCATACCTTTTTAGTTATATGCTCCGTAAGATTCTTTTTATAAGCAGTCTTAATAAGGCCTATGTCGTGAACAAGACCCATCATTGTATACTCAGCCAATTCATCCTTTGTATACATATTCTCTGCTTCAAGCATCTTATAAAGAATATACCCTGTGATTTCGCAGTGTTTCATTACTTTATCATCCATGATTTCAAGGGTTTTTCTTATAATATTATAAACTTCCCTACTTCTAATAACTTTTACTGCCATTTGTTTTCCTTTCGCAACACTAATTTATTGCTTGCTGTATCCGTCAAGCAATACCTTTTTCATATCATATAACTTATCTGATAAATCCACATATACTTTATGAGGATTCATAAATCTTCTAGTTTCATCCCACAAAGAATCTAATTCCTTGTTGCAATATTCCTTAATTTCCTTTACAGAAAGCTGCTCATAAACACAAATACCTTTTTCAAATACTGGCACGAGCATCTCTCTAACTGTAAATGTTCCAGCTTTTAAGTTTGTCTTTTTCCAAGTTTCAACTGGATCAAAGATAAGTAAATCCTTATCCTCATCAATAGTTTCGCCTGCAAGAGCAATCAAATCAGCCTTAATCTTTCCATCTTCTTTATCATATATTCTAAATACTGTTTTGTTACCAGGATTGGTTATCTTTTCAGTATTTTCAGACAATTTAATTTTTGGAATATATTCTCCAGTTTCCTTATCATATACTGCTGCCAACTTATAAACACCACCAAACGCTGGACAATCCTTACTTGTGATAAGATTTGTTCCAACGCCCCATGATGTAATCTTCGCACCCTGTGTCTTCAAACTATCTATAAGATACTCATCCAAATCGCTAGACGCCGAAATGATTGCATCTGTGAAACCTGCTTCATCGAGCATTTTTCTAGCCTTCTTTGAAAGATATGCCAAGTCACCGCTATCAAGTCTGATGCCGTATGAACCAAACTCAATTCCCTCTTCTCGCATCTCTGTGAATACTTTGATTGCATTTGGTACACCCGAATGAAGTGTATCATAAGTATCAACCAAAAGCATGCAAGATTTTGGATAATATTTTGCATATGTTTTAAATGCTGTATATTCATCTGGGAAACTCATAATCCAACTATGAGCATGTGTTCCAATAACAGGAATATCCCACATCTGCCCTGTAAGTACACAAGATGTTCCCACACACCCCGCAATAACTGCTGCTCTAGCACCATAAATACCAGCGTCAGGTCCCTGTGCTCTTCTAAGACCGAATTCCATAATACCATCACCCTTTGCTGCATATGCAACTCTTGATGCTTTAGTTGCAATAAGACTCTGGTGATTCACAATATTCAATATAGCTGTTTCCACAAGCTGTGCTTCCATAACTGGCGCAATAACCTTAATCAAAGGTTCCTTAGGAAATACAACTGAACCTTCAGGTATCGCATATATATCTCCAGAAAAATGGAAAGAACTTAAATATGTGAGGAAATCCTCATCAAACATTCCTAATTTTCTTAAATAATCAATATCCTCATATGTAAACTTTAAATTCTTAATGTAATCAATAACCTGTTCAAGTCCACATGCAATGGCATACCCACCGTCACTTGGATTTTTTCTGTAAAACATATCAAATACAACTGTATCATTTAATCCAGTTTTAAAATACCCTTGCATCATAGTAAGTTCATATAAATCTGTTAAAAGAGTTAAACTTCTTCCCATACTAAACCTCCGTTTTATCAAAAAACTTTAAAGTTTTATTATACTTATTCAACTTATAAACCATATATATTATCGAATAAACCATAATTGCATAATCAAAATACATAAGTGCAGTTGCAAAATAAATACCTATAACCTTAGCAAATATCACTATAATTATTACAAAATATGCAATAAAAAATAGTTCAGTTGCAAATGTCAAATCTTTCGAAACTTCCATATTGTAATATGAATCAACCTTACTTTTCACTTCATTGTTAAATGTAACCATAACATATAAAAGCACAATTCCTTCAATAATGTACATACCTATGATTAATTTAACAAGCAACACTCCGCTTGATATAAATAAAGGTAAAAACGCTGTAGTAAGACTAACTAAAATACCTAACATCAAACCTACAAATAATTCTTTAGATTTTCTAATGCTATCTCCTAATTGTTTTACTCCAATAGCCATCATAAGATACCCTACAGGATTAAAAAATAAGTCTATAGAATATTTTTTACCTATAAGAATATCGCTAGTTCTCGAAACCATAAAGCCAACAAGTCCACTTTCACTCCCAGCAGATGCTGTAGAAATCCCCGTTCTAATTCTAATATATATTCCAACAATGGCTAAACCAATCAAATATATATTCAACGACTTTTGCTTGCTCATTCCAAACCTCTTTCCCTAGTTATATAATCTTTAACTTTAAGAATATTAAATAATAATAATCCTGTAACAAATGCACATACAAGAGAATAAAAACCAAGTAAAATAATACTTACCGCAGATACCCAACCTACAAATGCCACAACAATCATAAGTATTGCCATACCAATGTAACTCATTCCGATATATGCTCGGTCTGATTTAAATGCAACATCATCCAAAATCGTACATATCGCATACACAAATAAATAACCGACTGAAACAGCCGCAAAAAGTTCCGCTATTCCTGTAAACAATGCAACATAACACAATTTGTAGCCATTAAGAACAAATGGTAAAACTTCAATAACCACTGAAAGAGCAAGTCCCACAATAGCAATCATTTTAGTCAGTGATAATACTCTAGAAACATCTTTAAGTTTGCCCACTCCTATGATAACCAATATATAACCTACAATATTTGAAAAAAGGTCAATTCTAAATCCTGTATAATAAACATCTAAAGTAGCCTCATCCATAGAAACTCCATTGGCTCCATAAAAATAATTTACTGTATACGCCTGAAATTCACTGCCTACTTTATAATCTGTTTTATATTCTGGATACAACTTAAGACCTGTATTTATCGTCAACTTAAGCGCTAACAAAACTATCCCCACTAATATCAAATACAATCCAAGTTTTCTCGACGACATATAACCACCCTTTCCTTTCAATGTCCTACCTTTAAGAATACCACGAATTCATAATATTTTCAACAAATGGTTGTAAAATAATGACATTTCACTTATAATATTTTTCATAGTTTAATTTTTATTCATTAAATTTGTGTGAAGAAGGGTGGCAATATGATAAGATATATATCAATCCTTATTTTTATTGGATTATTCTTTATTTTAAGTATTATTATTTTCCCTATTTTATTATTGATAGGGTTATTTAACAGACATTTACGAGATGTCATTAGTTTCAAAATAGTTACAAGAATTTTAAAAATAGTACTGCTAATGGCGGGTACCAAAGTTGAAGTTATCGGATATGATAACATTCCAAAGGATACCGCCGTTTTATACGTAGGAAATCATAGAAGTATTTTCGATATTATTATAGGTTATTCACTTGTTCCTAATTTAACAGGTTTTGTATCAAAGATTGAAATGAAAAAAGTACCATTCTTGGCTCAGTGGATGCATTTTGTTAACTGTCTTTTTCTTGACAGAAGCGATATTAAAGCTGGTTTAAAAATGATACTTGACGCCATTGAACGTATAAAATCAAATATTTCGATATTTATATTCCCTGAAGGAACCCGTTGCAAAACAGAAGGTGAAATGCTCGAATTCAAGGATGGAAGTTTTAAAATTGCAACAAAAGCAGGTTGTCCTATTGTTCCTGTCGCATTTAGCAATACAGGTTCCATATTTGAAAACCACTTTCCACGAGTAACCAAGGAAAAAGTAATCGTAGAATTTTGTGAACCTATTTATCCTAACGAACTTTCAAAAGAAGAACAAAAGGTATTAGGTAAGACTACACAGAACATCATTATGGAAACAATGCAAAAAAACAATTGTCATTTTATCCCATAAATGATAAAATGTTTCTCGAACGAAAAAACATAGAAAGGAATTTATTATGGGTTTATTTGGTAAAATATTAATTGTAATTTTAGTTATATTAGTTATCGCACTTGTCGTACTTTTCTTCTTAGGAAGAAGAATGCAAAAGAAACAGGCTGAACAGCAAGGAGCTATCGATGCTGCAGCTCAGACAATGAATTTCTTCATCATTGATAAAAAGTATATGAAACTGACCGAGGCCGGCTTACCTAAGATGATAGTTGAACAGACTCCAAAGTTTTTAAGAAGAACAAAGATGCCAGTTATCAAGGTTAAAATCGGACCTAGAGTTATGACTCTTATCTGCGAACCTAAGGTATATGACAGCGTTTGTCCTAACCAGGAAGTTAAGGCTACTGTAAGCGGTATTTATGTTACAAGCGCAAAGAGAATCCGTGGACCAATCGTTGAAACAGATCCTAAGAAGCGTAAAGCGGCAGAAAAGCTTGCAAAAAAGGAAGCCAAAGCAAAGGCTAAGGCTAATAAGGGTAAGTAAAATATTAATAGCCATAGCGTCATTAAAGACGTTATGGCTATTTTTTAATTCTTTATCGTTATCAAAATCTCATTATCCGAAGCGTACTCGCCATTCATAGTCAACTTATATTTAATATCCAAAACTACTTCTGTTTCGTCGCCTCGTATCTCCATAAATTCAGTTGCGATTCCAATAAGAATCTGACCAAATGGAGTGTTGTAATATGCTAAGTTTTCCTTTTCGTACGAAAACATCATATTAACATTGTATTCACCGCGCTTAACAAGTTCGATTTTATCATCATATATTTTAATCATGTTTTTAATTGGAGCCTTTGTTTCATCATTGTACTCCTCATATATAACATAACAAACACCGTTTTTGTAATTATAAGTTCCAGGTGTAACCACTTCCATCGTATCACTCATATCGCCTACATGCTGAGTGCCCTTAACTTCAACAATTACATCCTTATTCAGTCCAAAATCTTTCATAATAATCCTCAATATCGATTTTTTCTGCACCTTTTACATTAAGTGATAATATGGAATCCGCAAATTTCTTAAATTTGTCTGGAGCATCACTTACATAAAAGTCGTACTTTTCTTCATTGGTCATATTATTAGCATCTGCCAATATATTCTTCTTTTTCAACAATTCAGCAAGACCAACCGCTGTTTCATATGCAGGATTAACAAGCTTTACGCCCTCGCCCATAACTTCACCGATAACGTCTTTAAGCATCGGATAATGGGTGCATCCCATAATAAGAGTGTCAATGTCCTTATCCATAAGTTCTGTCAAATATCTCTTAACAACTTCTTTTGTTACATCATCATCCAGCCACCCCTCTTCCACAAGTGGCACAAACAACGGACACGCCTTTCCATAAACCTTAATATCACTTTTAAGTTTATGTATAAACTCTTCGTAAATGGCGCTATTTATGGTACCTTCCGTACCGATAACACCGATTTTATTATTCTTCGTAGTCTCAACGGCAGTTTTTGCACCAGGTTTTACAACTCCAATAATTGGAATATCAATCTCCGCTTTAATCTCCTCCAATGCAAATGCACTAGCAGTATTACACGCAATAACAATAGCTTTTACATTCTTTGTCTGCAAAAATCTAATTATCTGTCTGCTATATCTGAGTATGGTATCCTTAGACTTTCCACCGTAAGGAACTCTCGCTGTATCACCAAAATATACAATTTTTTCATTAGGTAATTGGCGCATAATCTCTTTTGCAACGCTAAGACCACCAACACCTGAATCAAACATACCTATAGGCATATCTGAACTAATATTTATATTATCCATAGTTAGTCTCCTATTTTTCACATCAATTGTATTATACATAAATAAACTATGAGATACAAGAAGAAAAGTTTAATGAATTTTAAAATAATTGTATAAATAAAAAATTTGTGTTCATAATCTCATTACAAAATTAAATAGCAGGAGGAGTTATGTACATAAATATAACAAAAAAACATATACTTATTTTTTCAATTTTAGTAGGCGCAATTGTTACATATATAATTTCAGGCAATGCCAAAACGGACGCAAATTTACAAGAATCCATTGCAACTAAAGTAATACGATTTCATGTGCTCGCAAACAGCGATAGCGACGAAGACCAAAAATTAAAGCTTATGGTAAAGGATGCTGTGGTTGGGTTTCTAGAACCTCTTATGGCTGAATCTGCCTCACTTGATGAAAGCAAAAAAATACTTGCAGACAATTCAGAAAAGATTACTACAATTGCAGAAAATGTCATTTCAGAACAAGGCTATAATTATACAGTAAATGCATATTTTTGCGAGGATTTCTTTCCAACAAAATCCTACGGAGATGTTACTTTCCCCGCAGGCGAATATACAGCATACAGAATTGAAATTGGACAGCACGAAGGAAAAAACTGGTGGTGCATTTTATATCCGCCGCTGTGCTTTGTTGACGCAACATACGGCGTGTTGCCTGATGATTCAAAAAGTATGTTAAAAAACGTGTTGGATGAGGAGGAATTTAGTTTAATTACAGGAAATGTGGAAAGTGAGGATATAAAATATAAGTTTAAATTTTTGGAGATGTTGGATTAATCACCCAACATCCCAATACACCACATCCTTCGTCACCATTCCACTCCCTACAATTTTTACTTTCTCATCAATTAATGGAATCGTAACCTTCTCATCTTCTTCTGAATATATTCGATTAAATCTATATATTTCCGAATTTTCAAATTGCTGCTTGGTGATTTGCTCCGTTTTTTTGCCGTATTCCTCAGATGGTTCAAACTCATAATCAAGCTCAATACCACATACCACGACATTTTCCGCTATCTTTACATTTCCACTAATTTCTTCAATTAAACCTTTAAGTTTTTCATTATCCTCCATCAGTTCCTTATCTAATAGCAGCACTTTCATATGCGAATAATCAAGTTTGCTACCCGTAGCATAACTTATTTTTTCTTCAGCTTCCTTTGCTGTTTTTGCTTTTGTCACTTCAAATTCTGAACTGACATTCCCAGCGGACGAATCATTACCTTGCGCTGATTCACCTCCACCACCATTTCCAGATGAGGCTATTTCATAATAAAATTCCGTACCATCATCACTATAGGACACTATCATTGACATAACAAATTTTCGCTCTTCCAAATCCATGCCGCCAACATTTGCAGAAATGATTTTTTCCTTGCTTTTGTCGCTACAAATGTACAAAATAAATAACACCATAACCATCGCTGTAACAGTGATTTTCATAGCGTACTTCATTGTATTCTTTTGCAAGAAAATGTTTTTAATCAACTCATTTATATGGTAGGTCAATGCCCACGCGCTGCAAAAAAGGCTCACAATTAAGAACACGCTCATTATGCCGTCCTGCCTATTTAGAAAACCTCCCGGAAGGCCGCTGATTTGCATAAGCCTAAGCACAGGTCTGTCCATACCACTTACAGTTTTTCCACCATAAACACCTAACGCACCTGCAAATATTGCAAAATTAACTAGAAAAGACAATGTAATTCCTGCATAAATATTTGTCCTTGTTTCATTATTATTATCGTAGCAATCGCGTATCAAAAACAAGCTTTCCGCAGGAACAAAAAACCAGGCCAACGCTAAAAAGTCGAGGACTGCATTTTTTAAATTCATTTCAAATTCAGGGACAATATAATGAGGTTGAATTTTTGGAATTAGCATCACACAAATTATTACAATTGGAATCAAAACCACAAAAAATAGCAACTCACAGGCTCTCCCTCTTGACTCAATTCCTCCGTCGATACAATAAATTACACAAACAAATGTAAGAATCAATATAAATAGCGTAGATACCTCTGGAATCAATACAAGTTTCGCCACATCTGCAATTCCATACAAAACAATTCCTACCATACACACATATTTTGCTAGTAACACAATCATTAGCACGGTTTTTATAATTTTTCCAAATTTCCCTTGCTCACAGTTTTTGTGATTCTTTGCTAATCGCAACATTCCCATAGAAAAAATAAGCGCAAAAATATAGAGCCATAAAATAATAAACAATCCGTCGCTTCCATATTTTCCTATAAAACTTAAGCTTAGAAATGCCGTTGAGCCCGATGTTTCAACAAATATCATTCTTCCAAGTTGTCTTCCAGAAACCTTATTATTTTTCGAAAACATTTTCTATCTCCCTTTTTGCTTTTCATATATTTTCTTCTTCTTAAGTTGTTTCAAAGGGAACCTAATTATGAAATCCATTTTATCATTATCATTGTTTACATCATCTGATGAAATTGGCATCAAATAAGGGAAATTAAAACTTTTCATCCTTGAGAGATGACTAATAATTAACAACCACGAAATAATTATTCCGAACAATCCAAATACGCTAGTTAGCAATATTTGAAAGTATTTTAAAAGCCTGAATGTTCCCGTCAATTCCTCGTTTGGCACCGCAAATGAAGCCAATGCCGTAACTGCGACTACAATCACAATTATCGGGCTTACAAGTTTTGCAGTAACTGCTGCCTGTCCAATAATCAAACCACCTACGATGCTAATTGTACTGCCCACAGGTCCAGGTATTCGTATACCTGCCTCTCTTAAAAGTTCAAATGAAAGTTCCATTAGCAAGACTTCTATCAATGCCGGAAATGGTACAGATTGCCTAGCCTCATAAAACGCCAATAATAGTGGTGTTGGCAAAACTTCCGGATTGAAATTCACCACTGCCAAATATATTGCTGGCAAAGAAATTGCCAAAAACGCTGCAATATATCTGATTATCCTTGCAAACGAGGCAATGGCATATCTATTGTAGTAGTCGTCTACGGTTTTAAAAAAACTGCTATAGTTAGTTGGTAGCAAAAGTGCCACTGGCGTATTGTCCACAAGAATCACAACTCTGCCACTTAAAAGTTCCATAACCGCCTTGTCTGGTCGCTCCGTAGTTTGATACTGAGGAAATGGAGAACTAGTCCTTTCTTCAGTCAACTGTTCAATAATTCCACTGTCACAAATACCATCAAAATCAATATTATCAAGCCTTCTTATGGCCTCATCCAATACCGATTTTCGCGTAATTCCATCCACATACAACACATGCACCATAGTCTTACTTTTCTCACCCAATATTTTTTCTGTTACTCTTAGCGAATTATTCTTCATTCGTCTTCTAACCAAAGCCGTGTTTGTCTTTACAGAATCAGCAAAGCCTTCCCTGCTGCCCCTGAGCACCTTTTCATTTCGCGACTCTCCAATGGTCATCATCGGATATCCCACACTTAGAATCTTTTGCGCCTTATTGTGTCCGTGAATGAACCTAATGGCATTGCCAGCCATTAAAGCAGTAACCGCCTCTTCAATGCTTTCGAATTCCTGCTCCACAATCATTCCGTCAAAGGATGTTGTATTGATAGTAACTTCCATGTAATAAATGCAGGACTTTAAACCCTTTTCATCATCACATTTCATAGTCTTAATATCATCACAGCCTACAATAAACGAATCAAAGGACTGCATATCTTTGTTTAAATCACCGCTAACAACCATACATTTCTCCATTCCGAAGCGTAGCGAAGGAATCGCGCACCAGAAAGTCGCATCTGCGATTTCTGGTGTCGCATCAAGGCATATTTGTGACGCTTCGGCACAAATTGCCATGCGAAAAATCAGCGCATCAGCGTGATTTTTCACATTTCTCCATTTCCTAAATTAACATAGTATTACCATTATTTACAAAGATGCTTGAAAATATTCACGTGATATTGACTTTCATTTAAGCAATATATATAATGTATTATATATATTGTATACAGTATTACAAATGTATAATCGTGTAATAGGAACGGAGGATTTATGCACTATATTCATATTAGGGCTCATGGCAAAATTAATTTAGGACTTGATATTTTAAGAAAGCGCGAGGATGGATATCACGAAGTTAAGATGATTATGCAGTCTGTTGGTTTATATGACAAGATTGAAATCACTCTTTTAGGACTTAGTTCTACGGACGAACCAGAAATCGACATTGAAACAAATTTAAGATATTTACCTTCAAATGAAAACAACTTAGCTTACAAGGCTGCATATTTGTTGATGTCTGAATACAAAATAAAGGCTCACATTTCTATTAAAATAAAGAAGATGATTCCTGTTTCTGCAGGAATGGCTGGCGGAAGCACTGATTGTGCAGCGGTTTTAAAGGGTATTAATAAGCTGTTTAATCTTGGACTTAGCATTGAAAAGCTTAAAGAATACGGTGTTACTTTAGGCGCAGATGTGCCTTATTGTATCGAAGGCGGCACCGCATTGTCAGAGGGAATTGGCGAAAAACTCACAAAATTACCAGACATGCCTCCTTGTATTATATTGCTTGCTAAGCCACCTATTAATGTTTCTACTAAGTTTGTGTATGGCAATTTGGATTTAACCAAAATTGAGACACATCCAGACATTGATGGCATGATTGAAGCCATTAAAGCACAGGATTTAAAGGGTATGGTTAGCAAGATGGGCAATCTCCTAGAAACAGTTACCGAAAAGGAATACCCTATAATCACTGAACTTAAGGAAATGATGGTCGCTAACGGGGCGCTTGGTTCAATGATGAGCGGTAGCGGACCAACAGTTTTTGGTATATTTGATTCCCGTGAAAAGGCAAAAGCCGCATATGAAGTAGTTAAAGCATCCGGTCTTGCAAGACAGGTTTATTTGACCGACGGAGGTGATGGCAATGAAAGATATTAGTTTAAAAATCGAGGACTACCTCCCTCTTAGGGATGTCGTTTTCAACACATTACGAGATGCTATTATTAATGGCGATATTGAGCCGGGCGAAAGACTCATTGAAATCTCATTGGCTGATACTTTAGGAGTTAGTCGAACTCCGGTAAGAGAAGCTATTAGGGAGTTAGAAACTGAAGGTTTGGTCGTAATGACGCCTAGAAAAGGGGCCGAGGTCGCTAAAATCAGCAACAAAGACTTAACTGATGTTTTAGAGGTCAGACGAGTTCTTGAAGTTCTTGCAGTGGAACTTGCATGTGAAAAAATCACTCCAGAACAACTTGCTCGTCTCGAAGAAAATTTAAATGATTTTGATGCTTGCGTGAGCAAGGGCAGCGCTTCTGATTTGTCATCATTGGACGAAAATTTCCATGAAATCATTTATAATGCAACCGACAACAAACGTCTTGTTCAAATTTTGAGCAACCTAAGAAAACAAATGTATCGCTATAGGTTTGTATATATCAAAACCTTAAGCCACAGAAAAACTCTTCATTCTGAGCATTTAGAGATATTCAATGCATTGAAAGAGAAGGATAAAGCAAAGAGTGTTGCCGCTATTTTGAAGCATATTGACAACCAAAAAAAGGCGATTATGGAAAATATTCATTTTGACTGTTAAGTTTTGGCATTAACCTGCCGATAAAATATATGTAACTATAGCAGTGAATATTTATATTCAATTACATCTACCAAGGAGGGTGATATTCATGAGTTTAAACGGAATTACAAATGTATATGCTAGTTACCAGGCATCATATACAAAGAGTACTGAAGTAAAAAGCGAAAAAGAAGCAACTACAACTACAGGAAATGTAGCTGAAGGTGCAACATACGAGTCTACTATTAACAAAGAAACAGACCGTACTAAAATTGTAGCCGCACTTAAGGCTGATGCTGAAGCGAGAGTTAATAGCTTTAAGCAGATGGTTCAGGATATGTTGTTTAAACAAGGCAAGAAGGTTTCTTCTACAGAAGATATGTGGAGAATGCTTGCAAGCGGCGATTTTACAGTTGATGCTGAAACAGCAGCGAAGGCTAAGGAAGAAATTTCTGAAGATGGTTACTGGGGCGTGAACCAGACATCACAGCGTATTTTCGATATGGCAGTTGCTTTATCAGGCGGTGACGAAGATAAGATGGATGAAATGCTCGAAGCATTTAAGAAGGGCTTCAAACAAGCTACTAAAACTTGGGGCAGAGAACTTCCAGATATCTCTCAGAAGACATACGACGCTGTAATGGACAAATTTGAAAATTACAACAAAGAAGATGTAGAAAAATAGTTTTAGCACTATAAAAGGGCTGTCGGAATTTCCGATAGCCCTTTTTATGCCTATATTGCCGCTTTTACTACCAGCAACATATCTCCTTCATTTATTTCATCGCTTCTAAGTTCATTTATTGTTCGAATACTTTCCACAGATGTGAAGTATTTTTTTGCAATTTTCCACAATGTATCGCCCTTTTGTACTCTATAACCCACAATGCATGGGGCTTTCTGCAACTCATTTTTATCAAATGGCTGTTCTTCAATGCTTTCCACAATATTTTCAAGGTACACATCAAAAATCAAGCAATCTAACGACACATATCCTTTCACTTCTATCTCATTATTACCAGCCATATTAGTGTTTAATTGTTCAAGTGATGGTCGAATGGTAACAATGGACTGTTCATTCACACCGTACGCCTCTACTTCCTGAGAAAATGGCACAATTTCCTTGGCCATGCACACTGGCATTTTGTCGTCCGATGAAATGTACATAATATCAATATCTACGATACCTTCCACCATAATTACATTCTCTTTTGGTATAATTTCATCAATCTTAACCCTACCGTTACTACAGCAAAGCTGCATAATACTGCCTTTTTGCGTATCCAATTTAATTTTATCTGTAACCTTACATTTTGAATTATTTTTCATTAAAAGTCGATTCATTTTTGTAGGCAAGAATTTAGGAATCAACTTGCAACTTGTTGAATTTACATCTCCGACAATTGTTACCTGCTCTTCATAAAAAATCTTTATGTTTAAATCGAGCACCATTTCATACTCAATAACTCTTTGCTCCCCGTCAAAATCAGACTTTATACTAACTGACGAATTTGCTATATTTGTGCTTATATCTGCAATCATATCCTGCGAGCATTCTGGCAATTCTATGGCCCCACCAAAAGGAATCACCGATTCCATCCATTGAACAGGCGCATTTTCTTCCTCCGCTTCATACAATACAAACATCTGCATTTCACCAGTTAGTTCAATTTTCCCGTTCAATAATTTCGTGTTAATGCTTCTTAAATTCAAGCTTTCCCACAGGATTTCCGACATATTTAATTTATTTGCGGGCAAATCCAATTCATCCTTAATTCTAAAAATGTCCTTCTTATAAATAACAACCTGCGACATATCTAACTGCTTTTTCATGCAATCTACATTGTCATCCCCTGTAATATCAACAACAGGCTGGCAGTCACATATATCCTCGCCAACAAGCCTCATTCCCACAATAGCTTTTACAGAAATCTTTCTTGAATTAATAATACCAATGGACAAATCTTCAATTTCACATTTTACATTTACACTGTCGGTGTCTTCAATTCCGTCTACATTTACATTTTCATCGAATCCAATCTCGCCTGACATATTATGTAATAATTTATTGTCGTTAAAGGAACCATATAAAAGCGAAAAACACAATTTGCCCTTTATATTTACCTTTTGATTGTTAACACGAATGTTTTCGATAATAATTTTGCCATTGTCTGTAATAATCTCATCAATATCCGACTTAATATCAGGTACATTAAAATCATCCTCCAATGTAATCTGTGTGTACACATTTGTTTTTACTCTGTTCATATGCAGATTCTTTTTTATGAATTCCATTTTTAACCCTCCAATTATTTATATACTACTGTTTTTTCCATATTTTCCAACTTAACTACAATATATGGTGATGTAATCATATTTAGTACTTCTTCACTTTTTGACGGCCCCTTAAGGGTAGTCTTTATGGCAATAGTATTCTTCGTTTCATACAATTCATTAACTTCGATGCTGTAACCAGTTGTCGGTTGGTCACCATAACAGATAATGATGTACAATTCTCCCATATCAACGTATGTCGTCTTTGCTACATTGTGCTTGTTTTCCTCAATGATTTGCTTTAATTCCATAGGAATCTCATTCTCACCAAGGACCGTATAATCAAGGTCTTTTATCTTTTTTTCCTCTATTTTTGTATCCTTACAGCCAGTCAATGACATTACAAAAATCATCACCACTGTTAATATGAGCGTTTTAATCCATTTATTCCCATTGCATTTGTCCACAAAAAATCCCCTAATACTCTTTATATTAGAATATTAGGGGAGCGATTATTTTATTACACTTTTTATAACTATTCAGAGCAACATTCGCAAAATCGCTTCTGCGAAGCTTTACTTTTGCTCATGTATGGCTTCTCGCCATATAGATTTATATCAAAATTGTCTTTATCAAGCAAGCTTGAACAGCCTATTTTGATATAAATCTGCATGGCTCTGAATAGTTACATATATTTCTTTAAATCTTCAACCTTATCAAGCTTTTCCCATGGCAAATCAAGGTCATTACGTCCGAAATGTCCATATGAAGATGTCTGCTTGTAAATAGGTCTTCTTAAATCAAGCATCTTAATGATACCTGCTGGTCTTAAATCAAAGTTTTCTTTGATAATTTCTGTTAACTTTCTTTCAGAAAGCTTACCTGTACCAAATGTATCAATTCTAACAGATGTAGGCTGCGCAACACCGATAGCATATGAAAGCTGAATTTCACATTTATCTGCAAGGCCTGCTGCTACAATATTTTTTGCAACATATCTTGCAGCGTATGCAGCTGAACGGTCAACCTTTGTACAGTCCTTACCTGAGAATGCACCGCCGCCGTGACGAGCATATCCACCATATGTGTCAACGATAATCTTTCTACCTGTAAGACCGCTGTCTCCGTGTGGTCCACCAATAACAAATCTACCTGTTGGATTTACAAAATACTTTGTATCTTCATCAACCATATCAGCTGGGATGATTTCGTCAAATACGTACTTTCTAATATCAGCCTTAATCTGTTCCTGTGTTACATCAGGGTCATGCTGTGTTGATAATAATACTGTTTCAATTCTAATAGGCTGGCCTTCGTCATTGTATTCAACTGTAACCTGTGTCTTACCATCAGGTCTTAAATACTTAAGTGTGCCATTCTTTCTAACCTCTGTAAGTCTCTTTGAGAGCTTATGAGCCATAGCGATTGGATATGGCATATATTCTTCTGTTTCATTTGTTGCGAAACCAAACATCATACCCTGGTCACCAGCGCCGATTGCTTCGATTTCATCTTCAGACATTGCATTTTCTTTAGCTTCCAATGCCTTGTCAACGCCCATTGCGATATCGCTTGACTGTTCATCAAGAGTTACCATAACTGCGCATGTATTTGCATCAAAACCGTATGCAGCATCTGTATAACCGATTTCTGCTACTGTTTCTCTTACTATCTTTGCAACATCAATATTAGCTTTAGTTGTAATTTCACCCATTACCATTACAAGACCTGTTGTTGTACATGTCTCGCAGGCAACACGGCTCATAGGGTCCTGTGCCATAAGTGCATCCAAAACTGCGTCTGAAACTGCGTCACACACCTTGTCAGGATGACCTTCTGTAACTGATTCCGAAGTAAATAAAATCTTTTCCTCCATTGTT
Organism: Lachnospiraceae bacterium; assembly: GCA_017935565.1. Lineage (GTDB taxonomy): Bacteria > Bacillota > Clostridia > Lachnospirales > Lachnospiraceae > SVEL01. Next base: position 67,049 of record JAGBHK010000017.1, on the reverse strand, counting down.
CCTCTTCCTTTCTTACGTTTAACATTTCAAATAAAATTTCGCTTGCTAGGCTGTTGCATCAAAAAAGTCCACAAACTCTTTTGCGGACTCGACTTTCAAGGTAATCAAATCCTCTTATTGTTCGATTTACTCGCTCAGGTTAGCACCTTACTTTTTAAGGTTGCCGGGCTTCACAGATCCTTGTATCTCCACCACTCTGAATAAGAGATTTGTATTCTTTTTTCGTTCATATATTAATATTAATTCATACAGTTGTCAAGCAAATTTTTAACTAACTCGTAATTTAAATTTCTGCTCTTCCTTTTCACTGTCAACTTTTTCAATTTTACCACCTAATTTTGAAAGCTTTTCTTCGAATGCTTCATAGCCTCTCTGGATAAAATGAATATCTTCGACAGTTGTAAATCCTTCTGCAGCAAGACCTGCAAGAACAAGGGCTGCTCCGGCACGTAAGTCATGAGCATTCAAAGATGCGCCAGTAAGCTTATCTACGCCTTCAATAACTGCGACATTACCTTCTACAGTAATCTTTGCACCCATCTTTGTAAGTTCATCTACATACATAAATCTATTTTCAAAAATAGTCTCAATAACTGTACTTGTACCCTGAGCCATAGACAAAATAACTGTCATCTGTGGCTGCATATCCGTAGGGAAACCAGGATATGGTAACGTCTTAACCTTTGTAGACTTCTTTACATCAGTTGCAATTACCCTAATAGCTTCATCATATTCCTCAATCTTGCATCCTACTTCAATAAGTTTTGCACTCAATATCTCTAAATGCTTTGGAATAACATTTTTTACCAATATATCACCATTTGTAATAGCTGCAGCAAACATAAATGTTCCAGCTTCAATCTGGTCAGGAATAACCGAATATTCTGTGCCGTGAAGTCTCTCCACGCCTTTAATTCTAATAATATCTGTACCTGCACCTCTAATGTTTGCACCCATCTTATTAAGAAGGTTCGCAACATCTACGATATGTGGCTCTTTTGCCGCATTTTCAATAACAGTATTACCTTCTGCAAGGGCAGCTGCCAACATAACATTAATAGTCGCACCAACAGACACGGCATCAAAAAAGATGTGAGAACCAACTAATCTGTCAGCCTTCACTTTAATCATACCATGTTCAATAACTACTGTAGCACCAAGGGCTTCAAAGCCTTTAATATGCTGGTCGATAGGTCTACTTCCGATATTACAACCACCAGGAAGTGTTACCTCCGCCTTTTTAAATTTACCAAGCAATGCACCTAACAAATAATAAGATGCTCTAATCTTCTTTATATATTCGTTATCTGCACAGAATGAACGTATTGTACGTCCACTAATACAGACACTGTGTCTATCATTTCTCTTTACTGTCGCGCCAATACCTTCAATGGCGTCAATTAAAACATTGATATCTCTTACATCAGGTAAGTTATCAATGACTACACTATCATCTGTCATAATGGTTGCTGCTAAAAGCGCAAGGGCAGAATTTTTTGCTCCACCAATTTCGACCTCACCCATAAGTGGTGTGCCGCCTTTAATAATGTACTTTTCCATTATACACCTCTATTAGATTTTTAGTTTATATATAAGTTCCTAAAACGTAAATGTCGAATTTTTCCTGTAAATAGGTGCGAAAAATACTCGCACCTATTCACATTATAACACATTATGTACATTTGTAAAGATTTTTTTAAAAGTCTTACCAATTACCATTCACGCTCTATTCCTTCATATACATTACCAGCATACCAAGTCTCACCTGTGTTTTTATCTCTTATAATAAACATAAATGGCTTATCAAATGTTAAATCAATCTCTTCAATAGGTGGCTCAAAAGCATAGAGAAGATTTCCACCGCCGCCTAATCCCCCTTCATATGTTACAGAAGAAGCTTTTATACCATATTCATTAAATTCAATATGTGATTTCTGTTTAGCATCATTTATATATAACGCCTCATCATCAGCTAAATTTGTCAAATTAGCTTTTCCCTCTTCAAACACATTTGATATTTCTAATTTTTTCAAATCCTTTTTCAAGTCTAATTCGTAGTCAATATTAAACTTTGGAAAATATCCATATATAAAAGTAATGACACCATCCTTACAATTTTCACTCTTTGCCTCTTTTAAATTACTAATAATATTACTAATATCTTCTGATGTTACATCATTTACATATGTATACAAGTCTTCTTTAACTGGCATGATTCCTATGTACTGAAGTTGTACTCCATCCTTTTCTTCCAAATCTTTTGCCAATACCTTCACATCATCATCAACATAAAATGAAAATTCTGTGCTACAAGCATCATCCATATAATATGTATCCATTTCTTTAATATAATCATCAATAAGGCTTTCTAATTGCTCATCCACAGTGTCACCTTGCATAAAATCAGATAAATCTTCACCTGGATTCTCTTTTAAATACTTTTCTGCTTCACTTGTTATAATTTCTGCTATCTTTTCTTCCCCTAACTCTTCTATAATGTCATATTTATTAAAAGATGCGCTTAAAGAAACAACTTCCGTCCACTTATCATTAAACTTCTCAACATCAATTCCCTCTTCGCTCCAGCCAAAGGTATAATACCAATACTCTAGACTTGTCAAACAATAATAACCATTCTCGTCCTGTTTAACAAACTGTTCCTTCCAATCCATATCAATAGTCAAAGTATTTACAAGAATCATATCCTCCTCTGATATATCCTCTGCAACATTTTCTATCATTCCAAATGTTTTATTCTTTACCCATTCATTTAATGAATCCGGAGTATCAAATGACTGAATCATAACCTCCGCATCATATTTAGTTTTTAAGTTATTTATGTAACTCTCTTTAATAGCATCTTTATATGTTTCATTAATGAAAAAACCATTTGCCAACGACAACTTCTCACTATTCGTATATTTTTTGAGTTCAAAATCCTTTAATACATTTGTAATCTGCTCTTTAGATTCACCATCAGCACCTTCACCAAGCATTGCTAATGCATATTTTACAGACAATGGACTATATGCCATATTTTTCTTTTTATTTTCCACTTTCATGAAATATAAATCCAACATGTCTACTTCACCGTTAGATGCATAATATAAATCCTTGTCTACTTCCATGTCTGGAAGTTCTTCACCTTTATCTATTTCAGCTTCTGTTTCTTTTTCTGTTTCACCCTCTGTCTCGCCCTCTATTTCCTTTTCCGTCTCGCCCTCTGTTTCCTTTTCCGTCTCACCTTCTGTTTCTTTTTCAGAATTAGATGTCACATTGTTTGAGCCCGTATTCCCTTCTTTATTATCGTTTTTTACATTTTTGCTTACCACAGCAAAAATAATTCCTCCTATTAACAAGACTGTTACTATGAGTCCTATGATTATGCACATCTTTTTCTTCTTTGACATACCATTATTGTTTTCTTCCATCTTCAATTCCTCCTAGTTTTTAAAACAACCAATCTAATTTCATTGGCTATGTCATAATAAATAACACAGATGTAAGGCATAATCAATAGACTTTGGCATTATTTAACAATAGTTAAATCTATTGTAACAAAATCGAAATAGTTGTTAATATTTGTGTAATATTCTTTAACACTTTTGTAATATACGAGAACTTTCTTATATAGCAAAAAACAGCCTAGGAATTTCTTCCTAAGCTGTTAATCTACTATTTAATATGTTTTAATGGGTCAACTGCTTTTCCATACATAATGATTTCAAAATGTAAGTGTGGACCTGTTGAGAAACCTGTGTTACCAGTTAAACCAATTCTCTCACCCTGTGCAACTACTTCGCCATATGATACATCAATCTGGCTAAGATGTGCATATCTTGTTAAATGTCCATCAGCATGTTTAATTACTATACAGTATCCGTAACTTCCAGCCCATCCAGCCTGAGTTACTGTACCACCTCTAGAAGCAACAACAGTTGTACCTGTTCTTACACCCCAGTCTACACCAGCATGTAATCTGCCCCATCTCATACCGTAACGGTCTGTAATAACGCCACCAGAAATAGGCTTAATATAAGTAGGTGGTGTCATAGTACCAACTTCTACTGTAGCAGCCTTTGCTTCTGATAAAATCTCTTCAATAATGATTTCTCTGCCTACTTCAACACCATTCTTGTATGTTACATTTGCAACAACTTTTCTCTTACCTGTGATACCCTCATCAAGAGTTTTCTTGTATGTTGTGTACTTAGAATCATTATATACATATATGATAGGAAGATCATATTCTTCCTCATATGTCTTCTGCTCGTTAACAATAACTGATAAATCTGACTGTGGAACTGTAACTATAAGTGTATCACCAGGTCTTATAATTGAATTTAAATTATAGTCTACATTCATTGCTAAAAGCTCGTCCATCGACAAATCAAACTTCTTTGCAATTCCATAGAAAGAATCACCTGCTTCTACTGTGTAGATTTCACATTCTTCCTTTTCCTTTGTAACATCTGCGATAGCCTGATCTACATCCTGAATCTGACTAGGTGCAACATATGCCTGTGTAATAGTGATATCTTCGGCATATTTAATGCTTAAAATATGGTTAGGAATATTAAAATATGATTCCTGAATCTCTGACTTATCAATTCCATTTTCTGCTGCAAATACTCTATCTAAAGCATGATGTCCTACCTGTGCTGTCACTAATTCATACGAAATAAGTGTTTCTCTTGAACTTGTGTCAACTGAAAGAACCGCCTTAAAATCGTTATTTGTATCAAACTTACTCTTCGCTGCATTCAAAAGTTTTTCAACATCATCTTTTGAAGCAAGTGTTATAATATTTCCATCAATATTAATAGTATAAGCTAAAACCTTTGTATCAACTACTGTCTCTGTCAATCCTTCATAAATATTATTCTTAACAGTCTCTAAATCATCGATATCTGCTGTCACCGAAGTTTTTTCAATAATATTTATATCATAGTCTGCGTACACATTATCTTCTGTTTCTGATTCAAGCATCTTACGTGCTTCCAAAACAGCCTGTTCAGCGTCTTCAACACTCTCAACTGTACCCATAACCTTTCCGTCTAGTTCAACGACATAATAACTGTCATTTTTTTCTTCAATATCAAACCAAGGATAAACAGTCGCAATTCCTACTACAACAAAACCAATTGAAGCTACAAAAGTAAGTTTCAATTTTCTAAAATGTTTCGTAATCCTACTCATTTTTCCTCCAAAAATCAATACCAAAACCAAATGTAACAATTGTTAACATTTGTTAACAATTTTGTAACAATTTCAATTCTATCAGTATTTTACGGATTTGTAAAGGTTTTTATTCAAATTTTTCTTAATTTTACGCATTTTTTCTAATTTTTTCCAAAATTTTGTCGATAGTTTCCTCGATATCACACCCAGTTTCATCAATAATATGGTCACAATATTTCTCGTACAAAGGTGTTCTTTCTTCATACAACGACTTCAAGTTTTGCCCGTGTTTTAGCACTACTCCGCGACCTTTAAGGTTTGAAAGTCTCTTACTTATGTCCTCGTACTCAGCCTTTAGATATATTACTTCGCCAATATTTTTTAAATGTTCCATTGCTTCTTCACCATAAACAACACTTCCGCCTGTTGCAATGATGGTTTTTTCACAATTTAAAGACGCATTGACTTCATTTTCAACGTCCATGAACCCTTCGACGCCCTTTTCCTCTATGATTTCCTTAAGCAATTTTCCCTCTCTTTCCTGAATTACAAGGTCTGCATCAAGAAATCTATAGCCCAAAATCTTCGCTAAAATAACGCCCAATGTACTTTTTCCTACACCTGGCATACCAATTAATACAATATTACTCTTCATTATAATTCCACTCATCTCCAAAAACTTCTTCGGCTAAATCTATGCAATACTGGTGTGAAAATTTACTTCCATCCTTCCACACATGAATTCTATTAACCGATGCTAAGTCTTCATTATAATCTTCTATTTTATATGCACACATTTTCCCCTCGCCTCTCACATAGTGATTTACAAGAGGCTGTACCTCATAATCTTTTATAAATACATTTCCATCTCTATCATTAGTTACTGTAACCTTGGCCATGGCTTCAAGCATAGTTCTAGATAAATCCTGGTTTGAAACAAAATTTCCTAATGACCAATACACTAATGCCTTATTACCGTTTGTACTCTCAACCCATTCCACAGGCTGAATAACATGAGGATGTGTTCCAATAATCAAATCTGCGCCATTTTCAATAAAAATTTCTGCCCAATATGTTTCATGTTCAGTTGGAGTATGAGTATATTCAGAACCCCAATGTGGACACACAACTGTGAAATCCGCGATTTCTTCAGCCTTCTTTAAATCATTAATAACTCGTTCTTCTTCTAAAAGATTTACAAGGTATGGTCTGTCTTCTGGAAGAGGAATTCCATTTGTTCCATATGTATAGTTTAAAATAGCAATTTTAATTCCATATTTCTCATAAACATATATTTCTTCTGCATCTTCAGGAGTTTCATTGATGCCTAACACTGCAACTTCTGGATGTGTTTTCCAAAATTCAATACAATTATTTACACCCTTCTCCCATTTATCCATAGTGTGATTTGTTGCATGAAGAACCACATTAAATCCAACATTTGCAAGGGAATCGCCGAGTTCATATGCTCCGTTAAACTGCGGATAACAAGTAAGACCTAAATCTTTGCCGCCAAGAATAACCTCCTGATTAACAATATTAATATCGCCCCATGCAAGTTCATCTGTAATCATTCTAAAGAAATGGTCATAATTATATGTACCATCCGACTTCTTTCCACTATCTCTAGCAGTTTCATGTATAAGAACATCTCCAACCATCATAATGTTAACTTCCGCTGCAATAAATGGTTCTGGAGTTGTTTCTGGCTCAGTTTCCTTTTCTGATGTATTTTCAGACTTGTCTTCTGTAGATTCTACAGGTGTGGCATCTGTACTTTTTGCTTTTTCATTTTTACTACACGCTGTTGCGAATGCCATCGACAACATCAAACCAATTAAACAAATTTTCTTCTTCATATTACACCTTTTTCCTTCTATTATATAGTTTCTTTATATATATGTTTAATATCAAAAACAATGATATCAACGAACACGACATCGCCATAAGATATTGCATATTTTTAGCCATTTGAATGGTATGTGAAAGTAGTAACATAAGTCCCCAACCAACCAATAATACATTGGCAATTTCATAGGCAGTAACAACTTTATCTCTTTTAACATTTAAATATCTTCCAATTACACTAAATACAGTTATAACAAAAAAACTAAGTGCCTTTGCAATTTCATGATTTCCTACACATATTTCAATAATTGGATGCATAATCTTTATCATTCCTACAACCTCAACAATGTACACTACCGTTTCGATTTCAGGACTAGGCTCATGCCTTCTCATTAAAATATGTACAAGAATAAAAATAAGTAATAATGTTACAAATTTTGCAAAAATTACGACTGTGGAAAAATCCATATATACCCATGTTATGTAAAGACCCACATAGCATATCATCCTATTGCAACGGATAAATCCAAATACCAAAAACGGAATAAGAATCACCAACGGAATAAGGAATTCATATTCCTCCCCAAAAACTCCAATACCTTTCCACATAAATAATATACCTACTATTTGTAGTATAAGTTTTCCATTATCTCCTTCTCGCTTTCTATATTCGAAATACAAAATACTGATAAGCCCCGTTGCATAAATGATAACACCATAATGTTTTTCATTTGCAAAAAATTTGCTGATAAAATATTGAAGGTATATTAAATATATCGAAACAAATACCCCATATGCCACCCTTGAGTTGTCCCATTTACATAATACAACAAATACAATCAGTATCATCGTCACTAATATAAGCGCCGCAAAGAAATTGCTAAAACTAGTTTCTACCATATCTGTCACAGATAGTGTAAATAGAAATAAACTTATCACCGCACATATATTGGGAAATATATTTTTCTCAATATTTTTATTCCCTCCTATTAAGTAGCACACAATAAATAGAGCACACCAAGTTCCAAACACAATCCATAATTTTGCTATACTTCCGTTCATTACACTAAAAATCGAACCTAATACAGCAAACAGCATTACTGCAAAATTAACTATGGCTCTGATATTAAGCTTCATCAACTTCCTCCACTACAACTGCTTCACCATTCTTATACTTCTCGTAATCATTTTTTACTCTAACCTCGTACCATCTTGCAATAAGTGCCTTTATAGATGCTGCAATAGGTACCGCTACAAGCATTCCCAAAAGCCCAAACAAACCGGCACCAACACTGATAGCAACAATTACAAACACTGGATTAAGTCCAACCTGGTCACCAACAACTTTTGGCGAAAGAATATTCGCATCAACCTGCTGAACAATTGTTAAACCTACAATCGAACCTATAACGCCAAACAAACTTCCTTGTAATAAAGAAACAATTACTGCTAAACCAATACCAATAAATGGTCCAACGTAAGGAATAATATTAGTAATACCTGCAATAACACCAATAATAAATGCATCATCAACACCAACTATCGTAAGCGCAATTGTTGATAAAACCGCCACAATAACAGCTTCAATCATCTGACCTCTGATATAACCAGAAAATGTTTTATTTATAATAGAAAGTGTTTCTCTAACAACCTCGCCAGGCTTACTCTCCCTAAACACAATATACAAAAACTTGTCCCATAGACTTTTAAAATACTCGTGACTAGCCAACAAATAAATACTTAATACAAGAGCAATCACAAATTGAACAACATTACTTCCTATATTAATAATGAAAGAAATAATCGCATTTACTATACTTCCAACAAATCCCTGAATAAATCCAACAATCGTACCCATCTGTGACATAATAATATCACCAAAAGGAATATCATATTTATCAATAATTTTCTTAACTGTATCTGTTGAAATTTCATTGTCCTGAATATATTTTCCGATACTGCCAATAATATTTGACAATGTACTGCTTCTTGATATCTGTCCACCAATCATTGTATAAATTCCGAAAACAATCCCAATGATAATTGCAAGAATACCAATATAAGACACTAACATTCCTATGAACCTGCAAAATTTTCGATTCTTAATAAAATGCTTTCGATTCATTAAAAAATTCTCAATTCCATTCATAGGACCATACAGTAAGTACGCAATAATCAACCCTATTATAAGTGGCTTAACAAGAGACAATACAATCTTCAATATACTTATTGCCTTTCCAAATGCAAATGGCACCGCATCAATCAATGTCATCGCAATATATATTATAATTGCCGAAACAATTAATCCTTTAAAAAATTTTGTATAATTCCTATCCATACTGTTCCTCCACTCCCTAACATCTGTATACATTATTTTCCAATAATATAGGAATTATAACACATTTTTTTATTATTGTCTTATTTTTTTACATATGTTAAAATTTTATTGAATATAAACTTAGAAATGAGGATATTTATGGATAAGAAATTAGAATTTAACGAGGCTTTATCAGCTTTAGTAGAGTTTGCAACAGTCAACGGAAATGTTATTACATCCGCTGATATCAAGGCACATTTCAAAGAAATCATTGATGACGAAGCTAAATACGAAGCCATATACAAATATTTAATCAGCCAGAAAATCAAAATTTCTGACATTGACGAAGACACCGAAACTGTGGATGCCACTTTACCAAATGCCGCTGAAACAGAAGAAGGCAAGGCATTTTTGGATATGTATTACAACGAAGTGAACGAATTGGCATTAGATGAAAACATTGATGTAAACGCTCTTATAGAAGCTTCAAAAAATGGCGACAAAGAGGCTATAAACAAGTTAACAGAGTTGCATTTGCCACTTGTTATGGATATTGCCAAGGAGTTTAAGTCATCACCTCTTCGCGAATCTGATTTGATTGGAACGGGCAACGTTGCTTTATTTGAAGCAATCGTAAGTTATGATGGAACAGCGACAGATTATAAGGAATATCTGAGCGATTACATAAAAAAATCTATCAAAGACGCCGAAGAAGAGGAAATCAGTTCCGTTCGTACATTTAATCATGCCGCAAACCGCGCAAATGCATTAAGTGATGCCACTATCGAATTGGCAAAGGAACTTGAACGTGAGGCAACTTTAGAGGAATTATGCGAAAAACTTTCGCTTTCCGAGGAAGAAGTTCGAAATGTAATGAAAATGTCTTTAGAGGCAATTAATAAGAATCCGACTGAGGAGTAGAATGTACAAAAGGCTTACCGTTATCCACGGCAAGCCTTTTTTCACTATTCTACTTAATGTATAAATATTAAGAATTTTACATCCAAGCCTTAACCTTTGAGTAAATGCCTTCTGCATCAAGACCATACTTAGCGATAAGCTTAACAGCTGGACCTGATTCGCCGAATACATCATTTACACCAATCTTAAGTACAGGTGTTGGAGCGTTTGCTGATAAGCAATCACAAACAGCTGAACCTAAACCGCCGATTACTGAATGTTCTTCAACTGTAACTACCTTGCCTGTAGCTTTAGCAGCTGCAATTACAAGTTCTTCATCTAATGGCTTAATTGTATGGATGTTGATAACCTTAGCATCGATACCATCTGCTGCAAGTTTTTCTGCTGCTGCAAGAGATTCTGCAACACATAAACCTGTAGCGATGATTGTAACATCCTTACCTTCTCTTAATGTAACACCCTTACCGATTTCAAACTTATAGTCTGGAGTATCGTTGATAACTGGTGTTGCAAGACGACCAAATCTAATATAAACTGGTCCTTCATGTTCGATAGCAGCAGCTACAGCAGCCTTTGCTTCAACATCATCTGAAGGATTTAAAACTACCATACCTGGAATAGTTCTCATAAGAGCCAAGTCTTCGTTACACTGATGTGTAGCACCGTCTTCACCTACTGAGATACCAGCATGTGTAGCACCAATCTTAACATTGAGCTTTGGATAACCAACTGAGTTTCTAACCTGCTCAAATGCACGACCAGCTGCGAACATTGCAAATGAACTTACGAATGGAATCTTACCTGTTGCAGCAAGACCTGCAGCGATACCAACCATATTACATTCAGCAATACCACAGTCAATGTGTCTTTCTGGGAATGCTTTCTTAAAAATACCAGTCTTTGTAGCTGCAGCAAGGTCAGCATCAAGAACTACTAAATTATCATATTTTGCACCTAATTCTGCAAGTGCGTTACCATAACTTTCTCTAGTTGCGATTTTCTTTACATCTGACATATTGCTTCACCTACTTTCTCTAAATCTGCCATTGCAGTAGCATACTGCTCATCGTTTGGAGCTGTACCATGCCATGCAGCATTATTTTCCATAAATGATACGCCTTTACCTTTAACACTCTTAAATACGATTGCTGTAGGCATACCCTTTGTAGCTTTAGCTTCGTCAAATGCAGCTTTGATTGCATCGAAGTCATGAGCATCTACATTTTCAATTACATGGAAGTTGAATGCTTTGAACTTATCACCGATTGGATAAGGATTACATACATCTTCAACTTTACCATCGATCTGAAGACCATTGTTATCTACCATAACAACTAAGTTGTCTAAATTCTTATGTCCGGCAAACATTGCTGCTTCCCAAACCTGACCTTCCTGAATTTCACCATCACCTAAAAGTGTGTAAACTCTGTAAGAATCATTGCTTAATTTTGCTGAAAGCGCCATACCAACAGCTGTTGAGATACCCTGTCCTAATGAACCTGATGACATATCAACACCTGGGATATGCTTCATATCAGGATGTCCCTGAAGGTAAGAGCCTAACTGACGAAGTGTCTTTAAGTCTTCTACTGGGAAGTATCCTCTATTAGCTAATGTTGAATATAAACCTGGAGCTGTGTGACCTTTTGATAATACAAATCTGTCTCTGTCAGCCTTCTTTGGATCCTTTGGATCAATATTCATTTCTTCAAAATATAAATAAGTAAAGATATCTGCTGCTGATAAAGAACCACCTGGATGTCCTGCTTTAGCTGCATGAACAGCTGTAACAATACCTTTGCGGACTTCATTTGCAGTTTTCTGAAGTTCTACTTTGTTCATTTTTGCCTCCAATAAATTTTAATAATCTTTCTCTTTGTTTGACTTTTCGCAAGCTACAATTAGTCACCGAAAACAGCTCTATAGTCAGCCTGGAACTTAGCAATACCCTGATCTGTAAGTGGGTGCTTTGTCATCTGAGCAATTACGCTGTATGGAACTGTTGCAATATCAGCGCCAGCTAAAGCACAGTCTGTAACGTGAATTGGATTACGAACTGAAGCAGCGATGATTTCTGTTTCAAGACCTGCAACTGCAAACATATCTGCGATTGTTCTGATTAAATCAATACCTGGCTGAGAAATATCATCAAGTCTTCCTAAGAATGGTGATACATATGTAGCACCTGCTCTAGCTGCAAGCAATGCCTGGTTAGCTGAGAATACTAATGTAACATTTGTCTTGATACCTTCAGAAGCTAAAACCTTAGTAGCCTTAAGACCTTCTACTGTCATAGGAATCTTAACAACCATGTTTGGATGAATCTTAGCGATTTCTCTACCTTCTGCGATCATACCTTCAGCATCAACTGTTGTAGCCTTAACTTCACCACTGATTGGTCCGTCTACGATTGAAGCGATTTCAGCGATAACTTCATTGAAATCTCTACCTTCCTTTGCAATAAGAGATGGGTTTGTAGTAACACCACAAATAACACCCATGTCATTTGCCTTCTTAATATCTTCTACATTCGCTGTGTCAATGAAAAACTTCATTTTTCTTCCTCCTTAAAATAACTATAATTTTTTGCGTAAAATAGTAGTATTATTATACCACTTTTTAGTAATGTTGTCTATTTTAAATATATTTTTATTTTAAATTTTAGCAATGTTTTTTTCAATATCGATTTTTTTCCAAAAAATGCAGATAACTTTTTAGTCATCTGCATTTTCTATTTCACAAATTATTTAGTTCTGTCCGTAATAAGCATTCGCGCCATGTTTTCTGTAATAATGCTTATCCTGAAGTTCCTGTGGAGCTGGCTTAATATCTTTGTTGATTGTTTCAGCTCTGTATGCCATCTTAGCAACTTCTTCAAGTACTACTGCATTATGTACTGCTTCATGAGCATCTTTACCCCATGCAAATGGTCCATGGTTCTTGCAAAGAACCGCTGGCATTGCAACTGGATCAAGTTTCATTCTATTGAATTCGTCTACGATTAAAAGACCTGTGTTTTCTTCGTATGCGCCTTCAATTTCTTCTTTGTTAAGGCAACGTACACATGGAATTTCGCCATACATATAGTCTGCATGAGTTGTTCCGTAGCAAGGAATTCCTCTTCCTGCCTGTGCCCAGCTTGTAGCGTATGATGAATGTGTATGAACAACACCACCAACTTCTGGGAATGCCTTATAAATTTCAAGGTGTGTTGCTGTATCAGATGAAGGCTTATACTTACCTTCTACCTTATTACCATTTAAATCCATAACTACCATATCGTCTGGAGTTAACTTATCATATTCAACACCACTTGGCTTAATTACGAAAAGTCCTTTTTCTCTATCAATTCCACTAACATTTCCCCAAGTAAATGTAACAAGACCATACTTTGGAAGATCCATATTAGCTTCATATACAGCTTTCTTTAATTCTTCTAACATATTCTTTCCTCCATTCCGAAGCGTAGCGAAGGAAGCGCAAGAGAAAGTCGCAACGCGATTTCTCTTGTCGCATCAAGGCATATTTGTGACGCTTCGACACAAATATGCGTGCGAAAAATCAGCACATCAGTGTGATTTTTCACACTTTACTCCTTTCAATTAACCAACGTGATTTTCTACTGCTGCTCTTTCAACTGGTAAGCAAGCTTTGTATCTTGCTGCAAATTCATCAAAGCCCTTAACATCATCTGCATTTGGCTCTAATGTTTCGCCTTCCTGACCAGCGAAAATCTTATTGTTAAGGAAGTCGTCAAGTGATTCGCCTTCTTCTTTGTTAATCATATAAGAAGCGAGTACTGCCATACCCCAAGCTCCACCTTCACCAGCTGTTGCCATAACTGTAACTGCTGAGTTAAGTGCTGCTGCAAGGTAACTCTGACCTACGCCCTTTGTCTTAAAGAGACCGCCGTGACCTGTAATACAGTCAACCTTTACGCCTTCTTCCTTAAGTAAGATATCAAAACCAACCTTAAGTACACCCATTGCTGAGTAAAGGTTTGCTCTCATGAAGTTAGCAAGAGAGAAGTTGCTCTCTGCTGAACGTAAGAATAATGGTCTACCTTCTTCAAAGCCTGTGATGTGTTCACCTGAGAAGTAGTTGTAAGCCATAAGTCCGCCACAATCCTTATCTCCTTCAAGAGACTTTGTATAAAGTGTTCCGTATAATTTATTCATATCTACATCCATACCAAAAGCTTCCGCAAATTCTTTGAAGATATTTACCCAAGCATTAAGGTCTGATGTACAGTTGTTACAGTGAGCCATAGCTACAGGAAGACCAGTTGGTGTTGTAACAACGTCGATTTCATCATAAGCCTTCTTAAGGTCATGTTCAAGAACAACCATACCAAAGATAGATGTACCAGCAGATACGTTACCTGTACGTGGTGCGATAGCATTTGTACAAACCATACCTGTACCAGCATCACCTTCTGGAGGACACATTGGAATACCAGCTTTAAGCTTACCTGTTGGGTCAAGCTTTTTAGCGCCTTCTTCTGTAAGAGAACCAGCATTTTCACCTGCAACAAGTGACTTAGGAAGAATGTCTTTAAGCTTCCAGCCAAGGTTCTTAGGTGCAATAAGTTCATCAAACTGAGCAACCATAGTTGCATTGTAATCCTTTGTATTCATATCTACAGGGAACATACCTGATGCTTCACCAACACCGATAACCTTTTCACCTGATAACTGCCAATGAATATATCCTTCAAGAGTTGTGATGAAGTCAATATCACCGATGTGTGATTCGTTATTTAAAATTGCCTGATAAAGGTGTGCAATACTCCATCTCTGTGGAATATGGAAGTTAAATAACTTTGTAAGTTCTGTAGATGCAGCCTCTGTAATAGAGTTTCTCCATGTACGGAAAGGAACCATAAGTTCGCCTGCCTTGTTAAATGGCATATAACCATGCATCATAGCAGAGAAACCGATAGCACCGATTGTCTCAATATCAACATCATATTTAGCCTTTGCATCTGCTGCCATCTTAGCATATGCATCCTGAAGCCCTGTCCAAATATCTTCTAAAGAATATGTCCAGATACCGTTCTCTAATCTATTTTCCCAACCATGATCACCTGATGCGATTGGTGTATTGTCTTCGCCAACTAAGATAGCTTTAATTCTTGTAGAACCAAATTCGATACCAAGAGCTGTCTTACCATTAACGATAGCCTCTCTAATTGCTGTACTCATTTTCAGCATTCCTCCTTGTTTATATATTGTATGCGGAGCGCTAACGCCCCGCATTGTTTTTATTCTAATATACAGATGTACATTTTATCGCGCCTCTTACTTAAATGCGATTGAATTCCATCTTAATTCATTCTTGAAGTTTCTGATTGTTGTATCCTTATCGATTACAACGCTTTCAATTCCCATACCTGCTGCCCAGTCTACCATCTGGTCTACTGTTAAGTCATATGAGAATGCTGTATGGTGAGCACCACCAGCTAAAATCCAAGCTTCAGCACCAACCTCTAAGTTTGGTTCTGGTGTCCAGAATGCTGTACCTACTGGTAACTTAGGCATTGGCTTGTCGTTCTTCTTACACTCTACAGCGTTAACGATAAGTCTGAATCTGTTACCAAGGTCGATTAATGATGTAGCAACACCCTTACCAACCTTTGATGTAAATACAAGACGAGCTGGATCTTCTCTGTTACCCATAGAAAGTGGGCAAACTCTCATAGAGATATCGCCATCAGCAACTGTTGGGCAAACCTCTAACATATGAGCCTGAAGGATACCTTCTTTGCCAGGTACTAAGTTGTATGTGTAATCTTCCATGAAAGATGTACCCTTAGCATCCTTTGTACCTTCAGCCATGATCTTCATCAATCTAACCATAGCCGCTGTCTTCCAGTCACCTTCACCACCGAAACCGTAACCTTTTTCCATAAGTCTCTGAACTGCAAGACCTGGTAACTGCTGTAAACCACCAAGCATACCAAAGTGTGTAACGAATGCATGGTAATCATTGTCTACTAAGAATTTTTCCATACCGATTTCCTGCTTAGCCTGAACTGCAACATGTTTTCTGAATTCAGCTGCATCTCTGCCATCATCGATAATCTTATATTTTGAATAGTATTCATCAAGTAATGCGTTTACGTCACCCTCAGATACTGCATTTACATATTCTACTAAGTCGTTAACATTGTAGTGATCGATTTCCCAACCAAACTTAATCTGAGCTTCAACCTTATCACCTTCTGTAACAGCAACGTTGTTCATGTTATCACCGAAACGGCAAACTCTAATATGGCTTGATTCCATAAGACCAAGAGCTGTTCTCATCCAGCTAGCGATACTGTCCTGAACTCTTTCAGAAGCCCAATGTCCAACGATAACTTTTCTTTCGATACCCATACGGCTAACGATGTGACCATATTCTCTGTCACCGTGAGCTGACTGGTTTTCGTTCATGAAGTCCATATCGATTTCATCATATGGAATTTCTTCGTTGAACTGTGTATGTAAGTGGCATAATGGTTTCTTGTATTCCTGTAAACCAAGAATCCACATCTTTGCAGGTGAGAATGTATGCATCCATGTAATAACACCAGCTACTTCTGGGTCATTGTTAGCAGCATTGAATTCTGCTCTGATAGATGCCTGAGAAATTAATGTTGGTCTCCATACTAATTCAAAAGGAAGTTTGCCTGAAGCATTTAATCCTTCAACCATTTTCTTAGAATGTTCAGCAACCTTTCTTAAACATTCATCTCCGTAGAGATCCTGTGAACCTGTGCAGAACCAAATCTTGTACGCTTTGTTCTTTAACATTTAATTGTTCCTCCTTAAATATATATCATTTTTTTAGTACCTTTTTTCGCTCGCTAGGAACGTCGAATCATAAAGGCGTTCATATCCCTATTATACATCTTTACCCTGCATTATAACAAGTAAAATTTTATAATTTTAGAGAATTTTCATAATTACGCACTAACTACCGTTTGCTGTTCTCTAAATAATCTATTACACCACTACCTATAGCTCTTGCTATTTTTTCTTGATAATCCGCACTGGTAAGCAACTCTGCTTCCGAATAATTTGATAAAAATCCACATTCTACTATGACTGCCGGACACTCAACATTTTTTATTATATAATAATTATTATTGTCTTTACATTCCCTCCCATTTTCCGGGTCAACATCCTTTATAAGTCGATCTTGAAGTAATGTCGCTAGCTTTTCCCCTTCTTTTGAGCCTTTATAATAAAAAACCTGAGCTCCTTTCACACCTTCTGACGAATAACTATTTTGATGGATACTTATTAACAAATCAGGATTAATTTCTTCAATCATCTCACATCGCTTATTCATATCCGACTTCTTCTTATTGCTGGCATTTTCGTCATACAAACCATTTTCATCTGTGCGTGTCAGCACTACGTCAATTCCTTCACCTTCTAAATATGATGCCATTTTTTTTACAATCTCTAGATTTATTTCACTTTCAATGCACCCATTTACGCCCACTTTTCCAGGGTCAACACCTCCATGTCCGGCATCTAATACAACTGTAAATTTTCCTTGTTTTAAATCTGACCCACTCTTTGCTTTAACATTATCCATACCAAAGCAAAGCATACAAAGCACTCCAAGCATCACAACTGCCATAAAGATTTCAATTTTCCTATTCACTACATCCCACTTATAAATATTTTCTGTTAATTATATGAATTTAAAATATTCTTATTCATTAACATATTTTGAAATAAGGTCCCAAACCCAATCTTCTTCTAGGCCAAGTCTCCAACAAGCAACACCACCGACATTATGTTTTTTCATAACATCCAACTTCGCCCCAATAGATTTTTCTTCTTCCAACCAAACTCTCATCAAACTATTTCCATCCTCATATTCTGCATAATACTGCGAAAGATCCTCAACCCAAAACTTATTTATGCCTAATTTGTCTAACTCTTTTTCTGCAGTTCCAAGACCTACTGCACGACTATCTAACGCATAACTGCCCTTTACATTATCCTCAACAATATGAGAACCATCTTCTGCAAATTCTACTGGTGTTTCCGACCAAATTCTTGTATAAAACGGAATCGCATTAACAACTCTGTTACTATCGCCTGACGCAATAGTATCTACAATACCTTTTTCAACATAAGGAAGTGATGCCACCGAACCTGCACTATCACCACCAGACCAATGCTCATCATAGCCCATAACCATCAAATAATCAGCCACTTCAAGAACAGTTTCTCTGTTATAATATTCATTAAAACTTGTAGGCACGTACATATCTACAGATAACACAATGTTTTCTTTTCTGCAAAACACTGATAATTCACATATAAACTCTACATAATCATCTGCCACAGCGATTCCTATACATTCGAAGTCCACATTAATACCGTCAATATCATTTTCCTTCACATCTTCCATAAGATTTTTAATAAGATTTCTACGAGATGTTGTATGGGAAATAACATTTGTAATCATAAACTCGTCATTATCATTATACACAAAGTCACTTATTAAAGCCCATACTTCAATACCCTTGTCATGAGCCTTCTTTACATAATTAGCATCTGATAAACTTTCAATATTACCATTTTCATCAAGTAATTTATACCAAGTCGGCGAAATAACATTAAGAGGTTCTGCATCCCTAATTAATTCGCCTAACTTATCATTTCCCGAAGCATATTCCATCTGATGCCATCCTAAGCATACTTTCTCATCCATGACAAAGTGTGAATATTCATCCGGTTTTTCTGCTCTATCAATAACATTAGCCTCAAAATCTCCCACAGCAGATGTCAAAATATACCCTGTAACACCATCACTGTTTGTAACCAATGTATATTCTTCCTTTTCCTCCACGAAAATCAGCTTGTCCCCTTCTTTTACAGAAGTTAAAATATCTGTTCTATCACTTGCATCAATTCTAAGTTCAGTATCTTTAGTAGCACTTGCAACCTTATTCTCAAATATTGATGTAACAACTATTCTATTAGGTTCTTCAACTAATTTGTATTCTACCTTTTTTCCCATTTCTTTAACAAAATCAAGGCATACATAATATTCTCCGTTTACTTCCAACGAAGGTTGCACATCATATACAGATGAATTTCCGTCAATATCCGTATATTCACTACCACCAACATAACTATCATAAATATTGTTAGCTGTTGTATATATAAACATATTTTCATTCTTATCTATGTAACATTTATTATCAATATTTTTCCTATACTCAGTGTAAGGAACATATACTTTTCCATCCTCTTTAAATCCCATTCCAAGCTTATTTCCATCACATACAACAATGTATGTATCTTTTCCAGAAATCTCGCTATAACCGTAAAACTCCTTTAAATCTTTTCTTGTATCATTAACCTTATCCTCATTGCACGAACAAGCAGTAAAATTCAATGTAAGTGCCACAAGAATAAACATCATAATCTTCTTCAACATAGTAATCCTCTCCAAAATATAAGTGTAGGATTATATTCTACCACATTTCTTCTGCATATTCTATATAATATTTTTCCCACCAACCCGATAAGTAAATTCCTTGTAGTGTGTAGAATTTCCATATCTTTACCCGCAAATATGCACATATCTTAAATCTTAAATTTTAAATCTTAAATCCTAAATAAGTAAATTTTTAAATTACTCTATATAATAAAAACCTAGTTCAATCAGTTTCCCTTTATCATCCAATATATAATCTCGCATATAATTGGATTCCTCGTGTACCGATATTTCTTTTGTAATCCCTACAGGACTATATTCATGTCCCTCAAGGGTTATTCTCACGCCCTTTCTATGCAAAGTATCCAGTTCTTCTAACAGTTTTTTGTCTATTTCTTTCAACTTATTGTCCTCCAACCGGTACCTATCATGCCTAATTTTGTGATATATATTTTACCTAAAGGCCCGTTTATTTTATTGTAATTTATTAGCGACACCCATAAAATCCATTAGATTTTCTTCAAGTGTCTGTCTTCTGTTAAACATTTCTTCTGAAAATGTTTCAATAATGTTTGGTTCCCATTGTCCTAAATCAAAAACATAATTATTTACAGGGTATGTCACAACTTCGTCTTTCTCAAAGCCTGTTGCATAAACCACCGCATATATTTTAGTTCCATCATAGACAATTTGGTCAACCTTTGCACTGGACAAAAGCAATGCCTCATAGCGAGTCAAATCAATATAAAAACCCTCTTCGTCTCTAACATTAATACTTTTATTTGTGGCTATCAGATAATCCTCGCCATTAGGAAAACAAATCCTAATATCAAACTTCATTCCAGATGATGCATTTGAAGGAATTTCAACATAGTCAATATAATACGTTCTCATATCCTTACCTTCTTTCGCCTCATCCTGCAACACATATTCATTTAAAATTGTGCCCTCTTTAGCCGATGTTTTCATGACTTTACCTACGTAGTCTTCCATTTTGTGGTTATAGCCTTTTTCATTAAAAACACCTTCAACCATCTTGATATCTTCAGATTTTATTACCTGTCCTTGCTTCATATCTTTGTTAAGAACGCAAACCGTTCCAATCCTATACCTGCCAAGCAGTTCATTTGCCTCATCTAGATTTTTTTGCTTTTTAGTCAAATTCATAGCAAATATAACTCCTGCAATCACGGTCGGTACAAGAACAATTACCGCTCCCACAACTCCTGCTTTAACAAGTCTGGATTTTCCAGTTCTTATTACTGCCATATACATTACCTCCTAAAACAATAATTGAAAGAAATTAACTAGCTTATTTTCGATAATGTAAGGGTTCGCAATCATTGGAGCCTGTAATGAATTAATTTTGTTTTTTAAGGAATACTCTTTCACATTCTTTTCGTCACCATTCAAAAGGCAAAGACAACTATCCAAAATTCTTGCACTTCCTAATTCATCCATAACCAATTTCTGGTCCGACAACTTATAAGGCATTATAGAACCCAGCAAAATTTTGTAGTCCAATCGATACAATAAATCCATATCATTTTTCAAACAACACCCCATATCTACAATCACATACTCAAAGCGTTTTGCGTGTGTGGCAATGAATTCATCAAAACTTACTTCGAAGAAATATGTAACCTTCCCAATGGAATAACTGCTCTTAATATCATTTGCATCTATGTATAACTGACCCATACTGCAAAAATCACCCGATTCATTACATTCTAATATCGCCGTCTTTGCTGACATTATTTCTGCAAGATAATTAGCCATCGCAATGGATATAGTTGTAACACCAACGCCCTTATAGCATCCCATTACCCCAACAATTTTAATGTCATTTCTTTCTCTTAAAGAATCCAGGTATCCTCTTTTTATCTTTTTCTTTAAAAACATTTTCCTCCTTAAACACCCTGTTAATCACCGTATCTAAAAAGCTATTTATATCTGCACTACGAAAGAAAGGATTAATGCATACAGGTATACATTTGTCTTCAGCATTTATTGAAAAATTGCTTAAAAACACAATTTTATCACTATCAAAATCAGCAAAAACTCGTCTCTTAATCTCCAATGAATCCTCTATTTCCCATGGTTTCGTCCCCGAAACAATGATAAAAAAATCTGAATCCTTTGGAATTTTCTGACCATTATACCGACCAGTATCTAAAATTTTGCAATCAACATCCTCTTTCAAATTTACGATTTCACTATAAGAATTTTTCATAATAATATTTTCGTAATAGTAAATTCCCGAAGATAACCTACATTTATCACAATTTTTATAAATACTTCTAACAACATTACCATCACAATCTTCATACATAGTCCTGACTCCTATTTCATTAAGCCGACTTGCCAAAGCTAATGACAGATGTGTAACACCAATATGTTTTTCCGTTCCCACTACAGATATTGTGAGGGGAGTTCCTAAATTTTTATTTTCTTTTTTGTTCTCTCTTTTTTTGCGTATTTTTTCATGAATAATCTCATTAAGATTGGTTGCTACCACCAACGCATCACCAATACGTTCATCATATGGCAGCATACATTGAATAATAATTTTTTTGAATTTTTCCGACATCTCACTATCAAACTCTAAGTTTTTCTGCTCATATTTGTCTAGATTAGTTCCCTTAAGCATAAAATATAGTATAGCACCTATTCCGTATATATCTGTAGATGTTCCAATACCCTTAAAGTCATACTGTTCAGGCGCTGCATATCCTTTGGTTCCGCTCATATATCGTCTATTGGCGCTGACAAACATAGAATTCCCAAAATCGACTAGATATATTTTTCCATTATTAACGATAAGGTTCTGTGGTTTCAAATCCAAATACAATATAGGCTCTGGTTTTTGCTTATGCAAATAAGATATAATTTCACAAATTTGTACACCAAAATTAGCCGTCAACTCTTCCGACATAGGCCCATTTTCTTTAACATAATCATACAAACTTGTACCATTAATGTATTCTTCTATAATGTAATATGCATCCTGTCCTTCTTCAATATCGTAAATAATCGGGATACCATCGTGCTTAAGATTTTTTAGCACATTCGCTTCGTTGTGAAAACATTCCTCACAAACTAGAGTTTTTTGTAGTCTTTTAATGATTCTATAATCATCAAGACTTAGATGTTTAGATAAGTATACTCTACTATTCTCAGATGAATAAAGAGTATCAAGAATAAAATATCTGTTTAATAATATATTTCCTTTTTCCCTTTTTCTTCCTCCTTTCGTTTTCAAGGAAATTCCCCATGAAAAAATTATATGCAACATTTTTTTATTTTACAAGTAGTTTTTTTATTATCGTTATTATTCACGAACTTTTATATGAAAATTTTGTAGTTTTCAATAAAAATATTCCATTTAATTAACGATATTCTACTTTACATATGAATTGATAATAGGGTATACTATATATACAACACAGTTAAGAAAGGTGTGTGTTTATATGAAAATAGAAAAAATTAATGATAATCAGATAAAATGCACTTTAAATAAATCAGATTTAGCATCAAGACAGATAAAGATTAGCGAATTAGCTTACGGTACAGAGAAGGCAAAAAATCTTTTTAGGGATATGATGCAGCAGGCTTCTAATGAATTTGGATTTGAAGCGGATGATATACCTTTAATGATTGAAGCTATTCCAGTGTCTAGCGACTGTATAGTGTTATTAATCACAAAAGTTGATGATCCAGAGGAGTTAGATACAAGATTTTCTAAATTTGCTCCATCAATGGACGATATGGATATGGAAGAAATTGACGGCGAAGAAGGCGCATTTCCACCATCTCCAGACATTCTCGATTTATTTAATCATGTAAAGCAGGAATTAAAATCAGCCTTTGAGCGTGGCGAAGATGCATTTATTCCTTTAGCAGAAGCTATTAAAAAGAAGGAAGAAGCTAAAACTTCTAAAAAAGAAAAGAAGGAAAAACAGCCTAACATTAAATTTATATATGCATTTGACAATTTGGATGCTTTGGTTAATGTTTCAAAGATTGTAAAAGATATTTACGCAGGTTCTAATTCTCTTTACAAATCCCCTGAAAATGTATACTTACTTGTTGTTAGTAAATCTAATGCAAGCGCTGAAAACTTTAACAAAGTATGCAACATTTTGTCAGAATATGGTAGCGTATATAAAGGTGCAGATGCTAATGAAGCATATTTTAAAAAACATTATAAAAAGATTATCAACGGAAAAGCACTCCAGAAGTTGCAGTCTATTGAATAGACAAAACAAAACCGCGCTAAACATATAGCGCGGTTTTTCATTATTAACCAACCTTGTTTAATTCTTCAACTAACTCATCAACTTCGATTCCATGAACCATACAAGCTTCCTCTAATGATTCACCCTGTGCTGATGGGCATCCAAGACAATGCATACCTGCATTTAACAGAACAGGAATATAATCTGGATTTGACTGTACAATCTGACCAATAAGCATATCCTTTGTTACTGCCATAATATTTCCTCCTATCTGAAGCGTAAACGCTCAATTTATTCATTAATACATAGCCATTATATTACAAGAAAAATTATTTTTCAATAACTATATATCTTTTATTAATATCAAGTTTTTCCAATGCCTCATCATAATCCATATAAAAAACTTCTCTTGTCCAAAGATGAGTAAATTCTACTTCATTTATCAATGTGGCATAACCGCTGTGAGCACTAATTACAACCAATCCCTCGTCAGGCAACTTGGTTACAACAGGCATATTTTTCGAAGTGAAATAGAATATTGTCTCACTACTTGCTCCCGAAATATCAAGAACATTTATGTTTTCGTCTGCTGCCACTTCGCTTAAATTAGCATAACCTTTTTCTAAAATTTCCTTAACACCAGTGATTGATGTTCCGTTAGTTTTACTCATTCTGGCAAAAACATACTCGCCCTTACCATCCACAACTACACCATATTTTTCCTGCGCTTTGGTGACTGCCAATGATATATCTTCTGTAGAAAGGTATAATCCACCATTTGCGTACAAATAGTATTTGTTATCAACATAGTCATCACCCTTTTCAACCGTCAGAGCATTTGCATTGGTGTAAACAATGTCTGAAACCTCACCTATCGTAAGCGTGTTGCCGCTTTCAGGGGCAAAAGCCTTAATAATAACTAGCTCTTTTCTTTTTAAATCCGTTGCAATATACGAAATTTCAGATAACTGTGTTTCACCTGCGATCTTGTTTACAAACTGATCTTCACTGGCACCAACCAGCACACCCTCTTCGTTTCTAACAACTCTATCCAAGTTAATTACATTATCTTTTATTGAAATCGAATTAATATAGTATCCTTCTTTTAAATATTCTTCTTCATTGTCCGAACCTGCAACCTTAACATTTAACTTATACATAGGGAATTTATAATCTTCTGTAGCATATTTTTCAATATCGCTTATCCTTGCAGTTCCATACACTAAGTCGTGCTGAACAAAGCCACACACCTTAACGTATTCACCTTCAGGCGCCTTGATTACATAATCCTCACTATTTTCAATGTCGATAACTCGTATAGTCGACGACTCATATAAACTACCATTTTCATGCCATGCAACCATAGTATTGTCATCGCTAATAATGAAATTGCCCTCACGTAAGCCACTTACCAAAAGTACATACTCATTACTATCAAATGTAATTGTATAAATACTATCTTCAATCATCAAATATAATAAATCATCTGAAGTAATATAAGCAAACTTACCAATGTTTTCCTTAAGAATATAATACGAATTCTTCGATGGAACAAATACAAGTTCCTCCACGGATTTAGATTCGTGAGTATATTGATATAATGCAACTCCAATTTTGCCTTCATGCACACCGCGGTTCATATAGCCGTATACCAAAAACAAAACATCGCCATCCTTGTTGGTCGAAACAATTTCAATATCACTGTTATCAAATTTATTTCTTACATCGTCTGTAATTCCTGAATCCATTGAAAAAATGTTAACCATAACATTTTCATTTACATCCAAAAACCATAAATTTCTCTCTTTTACAAAGGAAATAAATGAACCCGTTGGACTTTCACTAAACTCAATATCAAGGTCACTATCAATACCAACATTAATTCGCGAATCTGTAACATTGGCATTATTACATTCGAATAATTGCTCCATCTTACGTTCATACACGTAGACATACATCATTGTATTTCCTTGACGAACTCTAAAATACTCCGTTACATTGTAATATTGGACATTTCCATATTCGTTTGTAATTTCAACCATATACTTAAGTTCAATACAACTGATATCTCCAAGAATTTCCTTCACCTGCACAACTGGCTGTGATGCATATTTTGGCTTCAAGTTGCCCCAAGTAATAGAATCATTGTCCGAACCATTATTTACAATACCATAATTCGTATCATCATTTACACCGTATCGCTCCAAAGACGCCTTATATTCGCCAAATTCTTCCTTATCAAAAGTGCTACTGCTAAAGTCCTTAACATATTTAATGTACGCCCCTACTGTAGATTTCGACTCCTTGATAATTCTTGTGTAATAATTAACCTTTTCATGACTCTCCGTAACCAAAATCACATTGAGCATATATTCTGTATCGTATTCCAAAATATTACTCAATTCAAGTTCAACCAACACATTGTCATTTTTAACTTCAAAATAATCCAATGTCTTTTCTTCAATCAAACGAGTACCATCAATACTTCTAATTTCGTAAGAAATATTAACGATACTATTTTCATAACGGTCGATAATAATTTCCAATGAATTATCATCGTTTATCGGAGTAATGTTATCGCGCATATACTCCACTTCCATATCCATTGTATAACCACACAGATTATTTATTCTCATATCTTCAAAAAGTACCGCCACAACAGGCAATGTACTTTCCGCCAATACCTCTTCATCCTCGGAACCAGCATTGTACACTCCGTACATATGAAATGCCACTATTCCTAAGAAAATGAAGACCGAAATAATCATTTTCAAAAAACGTTTATTCATTATTCAAAAGCTCCTTTATCTTTGGAGATAAATTTAATTCTTGTATAAGTGTTTCCAACTGTTCTTTTTGCTGCTCACATTTTTTTGCCGAAACAATTTTATCTTTTTTCACAGCTCTAATCAATATATTTTTCGGCGTATGTTCCATATCTATAAATTCAAGAATCTGTGCATCATAACCTACTTGCGACAAAGCTTCCGCTCTTATAGCATCAGTCAACAATGCCGACATACGTTCTTTTATAATGCCATATTTTAACGCAGGATTCAATAACTGATTTTTAATTTGCTTATTAATTTCATGCTGGCAGCATGGAACAGACAAAATAACCCTAGCATTCCACTTAACAGCTTTATAAAGGGCATAGTCTGTAGCAGTATCACAAGCATGCAATGTAACCACCATATCCACCTTGGATTCGCCGTCATAATCAGCTATATCCCCATTTAAAAATTCCAAATTATCGTATTTCAATTTTTTAGCCAATGCATTGCAATCCCTGATAACATCCGTTTTCAAGTCAAGCCCGGTTATTGCTACATCAATATTTTTAACTTTTTTGAAATAATAATACATCGCAAATGTAAGGTATGATTTTCCGCAACCAAAATCCAAAATCCTTATCTGCTTGTCCTTTTCAAGATTGGGAATAATATCATCGATAAATTCCAAAAATCTGTTAATCTGCCTAAACTTATCATATTTATTTTTATGAACAAGTCCGTCATTATTCATAACTCCAAGTTCTACCAAAAAGTCTGCTTTAGTTCCTTCTTCAATGAGATATGTTTTCTTTCTATTGTGAGCAAGGGGTTCTTTTTCTGTAAGACTATGTTTCTTATACTTTACAGTTACTTGCCCCTTTTTGCTCACAAGAATATTAGCATCTTCCTCCTGCCCCAAAAACTGGCCCTGAGAAAAATTAACAAACAAATCTTCTTCTAATGTGACTTTCAATTCTTCTATAGTAACATTACTGTGTAAAACCTTTGGTCCAACAAAAGAAGAAACCTGATATAATAATTCATCCTTTATAATAACAGGTCTTACCTTTATTTTATCAACTTCATTTTCCTTGTTCCTTTTATTACTGATAACTGCTGACACCAGTTTATCATTTATAATTCTATCTAATGCTTCTTTTAGCTTTTCTCTCATTGCAAATCTCCTAATTAACAAAAACCTCTTCTAAGGGTTCTTCTCCTGCTTCTTCTTCTCATCATTTCATTTATTAGCAATACGCTAATAATATCTTTTAACCAATTATCTGCTAGCATTTCGACATTGGTCTTTAATTCATACCTTTTTTTAGCTTCCTCATAGACTTTCGCTTCAATTCCTCTTAAACGTTCCTTATCTGGATACTCATCAAACATTATACTTCCCATATATTCAAGTTTATCACAAAATTCGTCAATAATCTCCTGTAATATCAAAAAACTTGTCGGATATAACTCCTTCAAATATAATACATCCGCCATTTCATCTTCATAGTTTTCCAGCATCTCATATGTAGAATTTTCATCATAAAAATTCATGCTCTGCCTCCTAACCGCTTACTGTTAGTATATGCAGAGCATGAGATTTTTGCAACTATAAATTGTAATTACAGTCGTTTATATGTGTAACAGATTTTTTTGATTACATAAAACCTTTACATAAGTTCGTCGTCACATTCGTCGCATTCCATGTCTTCATCAGCAACCATAAATTCTCTAGCTGATACACGATTTTTCTTTCTAGCCGCTTCAACGTAATCAGACAACATATTTTTTACTTTTTCAGAGTTTTTTACACTTTTAATCTGTAATATAGGTGTCGTTTTATCTGATGAATTTACAATAATTGTGCCTACACCAAAAATTCTCTGAAGTAATTTCTTTGACAAAGTAACGTCCATAATTCTGTACAAACGAATCTCTTCTTCATGAACATTAAAAAATCCTGTATTGATAACTAATTTATCAGAATTAAACATATACTTTGTAAATGACCAAGGGAAACCAAAAATGGTTCTCTTTCTGTCATACCAATCATAATTTACGCCTTTTATCTCCATACTGTACTCCTTTCGCACTGCTTAAATGGCATTTACAACTGCAAGTACTGCCTCACCAAGTTTTGCTGATTTTGCGTCTGCATCTTCAAGAGATGTTCCCTTAACACCATAGTAGAACTTAACCTTAGGCTCTGTACCTGAAGGTCTTACACATACCCATGCAGCATCATTTAAATCATAATACAATACATTTGATGATGGTAAACCTGTAGGTTTAACTTCGCCTGTAGTCATATCCTTGATTGTATCAGCCTTATAATCTCTTGCATAGAGAACTTTGTAATCACCAAAGCTTTCTGGTGTATTAGTTCTAAGAGTATTTAAGATTTCCTGAATCTTAGCAAGGCCTTCGATACCCTTCATAGTAATTGACTTAACATCATCCTTGTAGAAGCCATACTTCTCATACATATCCATCATTGCATCCCACAATGTCTTACCCTTTGTCTTATAGTAAGCTGCTGCCTCACAAAGAGCCATAGTAGCAACAATAGCATCCTTATCTCTAGCGTGTGTACCGATAAGACATCCATAACTTTCTTCAAAACCAAAAAGATATGTTCCATTTCCTTTTGTTTCAAATTCAAGCATCTTTTGACCGATAAACTTAAATCCTGTTAATACTTCAACCAATGCAATGTCATAAGCTGCAGCGATGGCATCTGCCATATTTGAAGAAACTATAGACTTAATAAGTGCACCATCTTCTGGCAATCCGCTAAGTTCCTTAACCTGGCTGATTTCATATTCTGCAAGTAAACAACCTGACATATTACCTGTCAATGTAATGTATTCACCTGATTTTGTATCCTTTACATAAACACCTAATCTGTCTGCATCAGGGTCAGTTGCAAGAACTAAGTCTGCATCAACCTCTTTAGCAAGTTTAAGACCAAGTGCAAATGCTTCTTCTGCTTCTGGGTTTGGATAACTTACTGTTGGGAATTCACCATCTGGAAGTTCCTGCTCTGGTACTACATAAACATTTTCAAAGCCTAATTCCTTTAAAACTCTTCTAGCAGGAATATTTCCTGTACCATGAAGTGGTGAGTAAACAATCTTTAATTCCTTGGCCATAGCTTTGATAGCTTCTGGTCTCTTAACCTGTTTCTTTAATTCTTCCATATATCTGTCATCGATAGCCTGTCCGATAACATTGTAAAGACCTTCCTTAATAGCATCTTCTTTAGCCATAGTCTTAGCTGTAGATAAATCTGTAATAGCCTTTACTTCATCCATAATTCCGCCGTCATGAGGAGGTGTAATCTGTGCACCATCTTCCCAATATACTTTGTAACCATTGTATTCTGGTGGATTGTGGCTAGCTGTGATATTGATACCTGCGATACATCCTAATTCTCTAACTGCAAATGATAATTCAGGAGTAGGTCTTAATGCATCAAAAACATAAGCCTTAATACCGTTTGCTGCAAGACATAATGCTGCAACATCAGCAAATTCTGTAGACATTCTTCTTGAGTCAAATGCAATAGCAACGCCCTTTTCCTGTCCGCCTACCTTTAAAATGTAATTTGCAAGACCCTGAGTTGCTTTTCTAACTGTGTACACATTCATTCTGTTTACACCAGCGCCAATAACACCACGAAGACCAGCTGTACCAAATTCAAGTTCAGTATAGAATCTGTCTTCAATCTCTTTTTCATTTCCTTCTAAAGCCTTAAGCTCCGCCTTTGTTGCCTCATCAAAATAAGGATTTGTTAACCATTCTTCATATAATTTTCTGTAGCTCATATTATATATTCCTTTCTCATTTATTGTTTTATATATTGCAATCCCTGACCATTCAGGGCATTTTGCTCTTAAAATTCTTTTTTCAGCATTGTCGGCAATGTAATCTCCATATCCTCGCCATCTGAAATAACGTCTATCGTATACATCTTAGTTTCATATCCATCCATGGTCAATATAATCACATGTTCGCCTGCCTGCTTCTTGAATGAAACCGGTGCAACACCTTTATACACACCATCAAAATATACGGAAGCTCCTTTTGGCGCATTTACAGTAATTACTTCATCGCCTTCATCTAAATCTTCTACCTGCTCAACTTTAGATGTGGTCTCTTCTTCCTTTGTAGTTTCATTTTCTTTATCAGTTTCAGTCTCCTCTTCAGAATCACCTGTCAAACTGACATTTATAGTAGTATAGGCAGAAGTAATGGAAATAGTCTTCGTATAAGTATCGTAATTATTTGACTTAACAACCATCAAGTGGTCACCGTAAGCAAGTCTTACTAAATCTTCATATTCGATTTTGACATTGTCAATGTATAACTTAGCCTCGGCATCCTTCGGATTAATTATAAAATTAACCATTCCCATTCTTTCAATAGGTTGCTCAAAATCCGCAAAACTAACTATCGTTTCCATACCTCTGTCAACAGTGACTGTTTTTTCCCCCCCCTTGCCATCTTTGGTAACTGTAACGGTTAATTCGCCTTCTGGCGCCGCAATAATCATATCTTCTGTGACCTTTGTAACAATCTTATCGCCAACTTCAATTATGCCATTTACAAAATTGTCTTCATCCTTAAGTCTTATATAGCCGTGCCCTTTATTGACAACCACGGACAATGCTTTTGTTCCAAATCCGCGAACCGTCAATTCATCAATCCCACTTATCTCTCTAATGTCCAATGTCTTTCCATTAGAATAAATCATAAGACTCTCGTCATAAGAATAGGATTTACTGCCAATTTTAATAATCTGTTTATCGTAATCCACATCCATTCGAACTACTTTGGTATTCTCCCAAGCTTTATCCGACACCATCATCTCAACAAGTTTTTTGGTTCCTTCAATGTAGCGAACCTCGACTATCATACCAGGCTCAACCTTCTCCACAAGCATATCATTGCCATACTTGCTTTTAATCTTTGAACCACCATTATAGGTTAATGTATATACAGAGCCTGTATCCTTGCTCTTAAGAGAAAATGTACCAAATTCACCATCTCTCTTTAAAACAACAGCTATGTCTGAAGCATTATATTCTTTTTGTTCTTTCACTGCACTTTCTGGTTCAGTATAACCCTTACTTGTCGACTTTTTCTGCTGACATGCACCTAAAATCAATGCAAATATACAAATCACAAAAAGCACTCGAAATTTATTTTTATTCTTCATAAGTACTTTTCTCCCATTTTACACAAACTATTTAAACTTTCGCATTTAATTAATTATAATACAAATCACCAAAAAAAGAAATACTATTCTGACCACATTTTTTTAATAAATTCTTCCTTTCTCGCTTGAGCCCCATATACCTTCTTTAGTTTATCCACATTTTTATCAGGAATCCACGCTTTATTGCCGTTAAAATACTGATTCAAAACCTTCCAAAACTTTTCAGGATACATAAGCAAAACTTTTAAAACTTCCGTTTCATCCTTTGAAATGGTTCGTATTTTATTGTAATTTTCCAATAAATCATAACCTAATTTCAAATCCCAATCATGTTTTTCCATAACTTTCCTCAAGTAAAAATACAAATCCTTCACTGGTAAACCTATGCCGCCTCGTTCAAATCCCGTAACTGCTGTCTTTTCGCCAATAAAAATAATATTGTGATAATTATAATTACCATGGCAAATAGTCGTTTTCTCATTTGCCACTTCTAACATTCTGCTAATACTTGTGTTTTTCAGCAAAGCAGTTGCCTCCACCGCACAATTATAATACTCTTCAAAATGCTTTAAAATATCATACTCAAATTCAACCTTATGTTTTTTACCCCTAATATAATTCTTCACTCTCTTTAATTCAATATTATGTCTTTCGCATTCATCATAAGGACTTTCCAATACTGTTGAAATCTCCTTAAGATTTGGCACTGACTCTGTAATTTTATGTAAAGTTGCTAAACTCATAATTCCACTTTCCACGTCACGTTCTGACTTTACATTGCAATCTTTACCTACAAACCAATCCTTTAAAACATACTGCGTTTCGTATTCATCACAGGCAAACAACTCGCCTTCTTTAGTTTTTACAATGCCGTCTACATTTTCAAACCCCTGGTCTTTTAAATAATTTGCCAGTTCATATTCATATTGCAATTTTCCCTTTGTTCCTGCATACTCGTACATTTTTTTGTAGCCTTCATTTGTGTCAAAAATCACAGCACACCTACCCCTAAAGGTATTTTTCACAACCAAATCATACTGTGGAATAATTTCCATACATTTCTCAATCATCACATTCCCCTATTCCCGAATATTAAAAGTCAAAAAATGGAAAGACTAATCTTTCCATTTCCATAGTATGATAATTTTATTCAATTTATGAGGACAATTTTAGATAATCGATAAGTTTATCTCTATCATTCATTGATGGATCCTTAAGTATCTCATCAAACATTTTATTGATAACTTCGCCCATAACTTTTCCTGGCTCCACGCCAAGCGCCTTTAATTCATTGCCCTTTAAAACCATATTTTCCTTCGAAATACAGTCGCCGTCATTTTTTATTTGCTGATATAAATTACGAATATCATTTAAAATATTTTCGTTTAAGTCAGACATTTTTGCTTTAATTATAGCTTCCATAAATGCAAGATAATAGTCCGCAAATATTTCTTCTCCAATGCTAACAATCAATTTCTTAATGTGATATTTCTTTTCCTCTATCTGATCATAATCCTTGAAATAATCTATGCTATTAACCAATTTATCACAGATATTTAAAGTTTTATTATCGAATTTCAAAGTTTTTAAAACTGATTTTGCATTTTCGCCTTCGTACATCATAAACGCAGCCCATCTAAGGTAATGGTCGGGTTTCATGCATTTCATAACATTTATAACATTGTCGTACTGTTCTTCATTTTTTAATGTAGCGTTTGGAATAATGAATTTATCCAAACCAAGCGTATATACATACTTTAATATATGCGGGTTATTTGATGTCACCAATTTATCAAGTTCGCTGTGTATTCGTTCCTTGCTGACTTTGCTTATATTTTCAGCCATATCAGTTATTGCTTTTGCGGTATTTTCTTCAATTGCAAATCCCAATTTCGCCGCAAATCTCACCGCTCTAAGCATACGAAGTGCATCCTCTGTAAATCGCTCCTTTGGATTTCCGACACATTTAATAAGCTTACGTTCCAAATCGCCAACGCCATCAAACTCATCTACAATGCCTGTTTTTGGATTATAAGCCATAGCATTTATTGTGAAATCTCTTCGTTTTAAGTCCTCCACAAGGTTCTTTGTAAATTTAACTTCATCAGGATGTCTTCCATCGCTGTAAGTACCATCAATTCTATAAGTCGTAACTTCATAACCAACATGCTCAAGCATAACCGTTACAGTTCCGTGCTGCAAGCCTGTATCAATGGTTTTATGGAATATTTTCTTTACATCTAAAGGGGCCGCAGAAGTGGTTATATCCCAATCCTGCGGCTCATTTCCCATAAGTGCGTCACGCACGCAACCGCCCACCGCAAAGGCCTCATAGCCCTCGCGTTCAAGCAGTTTAATTATAAAATTAACATTTTTTGGTGTATCAATTCTATATTCCATAATAATTAATAAGCTTTACCCCAATATACCATAGTTTTAGCTTCTCTACCACAGCATACGCACTTGTCAGACAATGTTTCCTGCTCAAATGGCATACATCTTGATGTTGCTGTTGTATCCTCTTTGATCTTCTTTTCACATTCTACATCGCCACACCACATAGCCTTGATAAATCCTGGCTTGTTTTCTACAGCATCCTTAAATTCATCATAAGTTACTGCTGTTGTTGTGTGTTCATCTCTATGCTGTCTTGCTCTTTCAAGCATATCATTCTGCATAACTTCAAGAATTTCAGGAATCTTTGTCTCTAATTCATCAATTGAACATGTAATCTTTTCTCTTGTATCACGTCTAACGATAACTGCCTGATTAGCTTCAATATCCTTAGGACCGATTTCAACTCTAAGAGGAATACCTCTCATTTCCTGCTCAGCAAACTTAAATCCTGGGCTCTTATCTGTGTCATCAACTTTAACTCTGCAAACCTTTGAAAGTACGCTCTTAAGCTCTGCTGCCTTTTCTAAAACGCCTTCCTTCTTCTGCATGATAGGAACAATCATAACCTGTGTTGGTGCAAGTCTTGGTGGTAATACAAGTCCTGAATTATCACCATGAACCATAATAACAGCACCAATAAGTCTTGTTGTCATACCCCAAGATGTCTGATGTGCATATTTAAGTTTGTTATCCTTATCTGTATATGTAATATCAAATGCCTTTGCAAATCCATCGCCAAAATTATGGCTTGTACCAGACTGTAAAGCCTTACCATCATGCATCAAAGCTTCGATTGTGTAAGTAGCCTTAGCACCAGCAAATTTCTCTTTGTCTGTCTTCTTACCCTTAATCATAGGTATAGCAAGAACATTTTCACAGAAATCAGCGTAAAGATTTAACATCTGAATTGTTCTTTCTTCTGCTTCTTCTGCTGTAGCATGAGCTGTATGGCCTTCCTGCCATAAGAATTCTGTTGTTCTAAGGAAAGGTCTTGTTGTCTTTTCCCATCTACATACAGAACACCACTGATTATAAAGCTTTGGTAAATCTCTGTATGACTGAACAATATTTGAATATAAATCACAGAATAATGTCTCAGATGTAGGTCTTACGCACATTCTTTCTGCTAATTTTTCACTTCCACCATGTGTAACCCATGCAACTTCAGGCGCAAAACCTTCAACATGGTCTTTCTCTTTATTTAAAAGGCTTTCAGGGATGAACATTGGCATATAAACATTTTCAACACCTGTTTCCTTAAATCTCTTATCAAGTTCTGACTGAATCATCTCCCAAATAGCGTATCCAGCGGGTCTTAAAATCATACATCCCTTAATACTAGAATACTCGATGAGTTCAGCTTTTTTAACAACATCTGTATACCACTGTGCGAAGTCAACTTCCATAGAAGTGATGGCTTCAACTAATTTCTTATCTCCTGCCATATCTAAACAACCTTTCAATTAAAAATAATGTCATATGTGATTTTATGATAGAGCGCAGTATTTGTCAAGGATTGATTGCATTTTTATTTACTTCTATGACTCCTGACTCCTTTGGACCTTTTTCTCATTTTCTTGGACTTAAATCCTCTCTTTCTCAATAAAGGTCCAAAATTTCCTCTTACTTCTTTTGCATCCTGGCTCCTTTGGACCTTTTTCTCATTTTCTTGGACTTAAGTCCACTCTTTCTCAATAAAGGTCCAAAATTTCCTCTTACTTCTTTTGCTCCTGGCTCCTTTGGACCTTTTTCCTATTTTCTTGGACTTAAGTCCACTCTTTCTCAATAAAGGTCCAAAATTTCCTCTTACTTCTTTTGCTCCTGGCTCTTTTGGACCTTTTTCCTATTTTCTTGGACTTAAGTCCACATTTTCTCAATAAAGGTCCAAAATTTCCTCTTACTTCTTTTGCTCCTGGCTCTTTTGGACCTTTTTCTCATTTTCTTGGACTTAAGTCCACATTTTCTCACAAAAGGTCCAAAAGTCAGAACGGATTACACATAAAACACTCAATTACTAAAATAACTTTCAATTATATCAATAATTTTATCCACATTTAGTGGCTTATCTTGAGTTTCAAAGGTCATAATCAAATTAACACCTGGTATGATTCCATTAGAAATGTACTTCTCAATTTTCTCCATGAAACGCTTTATATATTTAGGATTATCCATACTACCAAAGTGCTCCCAATAAAACACTTCCCCACTCTTTGGATGTTTAATTGTAAAATCTGGATAATAAACATTATTCCCTAATTCAAGTTTAGCTTCATAACGAAAAGGAATTTTATATTTTGACAATAATGAATAAATATAAACTTCAGACTTTGAACGCACATATTTTCCTGATTCAGTAACATGAACTAACTTTTCTAATTTATATGGGTTAGTCTCAAAAGGTTCATTCATCCACTCTATCATATCTTTGGGGATATTTTTTGATAACGGTTTTGAATAATTTAGTAATAAAGCATCATATTTTGATTTTTCATCCAGAACCCATAATAATCTAGATTCATTATTAGGGTGTCGATTTAAATACATTTCAATTGCATTTTCTTCTCTTTCAAGATATTCAATAGATGTCTCCAGATACTTTTTTTGAGCAAGTTTTTCTGCCAATTGGCGATTTTTCTTAGGAATAATTTCTTTGTCGAAGCCAAAACTTCTATACCATTTTTGGTACTTACCATTTCTGATAAGCACCAACTCCCCCTTTGGATACTTTTTCACTTCGCGCTTCAACTCCTTAATCTGTTCTTCCACTTCCCTCTGCCTATCTAACATTTTCTCGTAATACGTAATTATACCTCCTTATAATCAAGTTGATTTTTCTAAATCGAGAAGGCTGTCTCCTACTCGATTACGCAAGTGAACAGTTCGATGCATAGCCTCTCACTGTTCTTACGTCCATCAATTTTTTCACAATGATACTCCCTAGCAATTCTAAAGTCAATATAACAAATTCTTTTCCACAATCCCAACAAAAATCAGTATCAAAATTCTACGTTATCCACAAATTTTTGCGATATTTCAACGAACTTTCCAACTCTTCTAAATCTTTTCCAACTCCGCCAAAATCTGTGCTATTCTTTTTGCCCCGAGGCCATCAACCAAACTAGAGGCTTTTTCACGCAAACTATCTCGTAACGCCTTATCCGAAATCAGCGATTGCATGCAACCAACAATACTATGTATACAATCCACGCAATTAGCATCATCCACGCAATTAGCGTTACCAGCATACATAACCGCCTCCATATCTACAAGAGCTTTCACGCCACTTACCTGATTATCTGCCACAATGTACGCAATCGTAGGCACGCCAACTGCTGCCAGTTCCATCAAAGTAGAACCTCCTGCTGACACCGCGATTTGGCATTTTGACATAATTTCGGCCATATTTGAAACATTTTCATAAACCAAGACGTTAAAATACTGTAAAGCCAATGTTTTCAATTCATCTGCATTCTGATTAAACATTCCTGAAATCACATGCAACTTCATATTAGAAAAATCATCCAACTTAACCAATTGCTTCACCAAATTCAAAACAACATCAAATTTATCTGTTGCTCCTGAAGTGATAAAGATATCCGTAACCACGCCTTTATCCTTACTTTTAAACAGTAAGAACTCTTCTCTTAAAGGCGCATATGCTGGACCAAGATATAAATCAGGCAACAAAGCATCACCGAACAACTCCTTATAAGTCGCATCACAAGCCCCCGCAGCATAATTTGCGAGCACATTCACATCATAAGGAAATGCATAAATATCATCAAGATAAACAACCTTGCAAAAAGTTTTTAGACAAGACAAATAAGCTGGCGTAACCTTGTAGGAATCCACCAGCATTACATCGATATGCAACCTAGAAATCAACTCTTTCAAAATATCAAGTTCCGATTCCATGTCACTGTAATCCGTACCCAATGTGAAAACCTCAAAACCTTTTGACGAAATCAACTGGCGAGCATAATCATCGGCTACAATAAATATGCAATTGTCTTTCAAATGCCTCGCTATAGATAAGCAACGCATAATATGGCCACTTGCTATAGTTTCATTGGCATCAACTCTAATCCCTATCATATCTGTATTCTAAAAAATCTCCGTCTGTATTAACTAACTGAAAATTCAACTTTTCGATAAACTTAATCGAAGGCTTATTGTCTTTGTGAATGGTTGCAAAAACACATTTAATGCCCCATTTCAAAAAACCATATTCTATGAGGGCGTTAACCGCCTCACTTGCGTAGCCCTTACCTTGAAAATCAGGCGCCAACAAGTAACTTACTTCCATTGAGCCGCCTGAAATATTTAAATCTGAAATTCCACAAGTCCCAACAATTTCGCCAGAACTTTCAAGTTTAATCACAAAATCAAGACGAGTTTCATCCGCTAAATATCTATTTTCAAACCAGGCATTGTGCTCTTCAATAGAAATCTTATGAGGATTTTTAAAATATTTGTAAACCTCCTCGCGACTTCTAAATCCCACAACCGCTTCAGAATGCGATAAATTCAAGCCTTCCAAGACAAGCCTTTTTGTATACAATTTAGTATTCTTCATAAATTACTTCACCATATCCTCTTTTAAAGGTGTACCAAATTCCAAATCGCGTGAGGCAACCTTGCCCAAGACATCCTTGTAATATTTTGGAGCCATACCGTAAGCAGGTCTGACAACACGAATATTTTCCTCAGTAAACATTTCCCCGGCCTTAATATCCTTTGATACGAAAATGGATTTTCTGAAATTTGTATTACTCATTTCCTGAGGCGCAGGTCCATAAGAAACCTTACCCTTAGCAAGCTCGCAAGCACGAATATCACGAACCATATCCGCAAACTCCTGTGGTTCCATTGAAAATGAAGAATCAGGATTTTTGATGCCGCGACTCAAACAAAAATGCTTTTCAATAACGCTTGCGCCCATTGCAACGGCAATAACAGCGCCCAGAGAACCCATAGAATGGTCTGATAAACCAACATCTACGCCAAACTTATTCTTCATATCAACCATAGTGCTAAGATTCATTTGGTCTGTAATGGCAGGATATGCGCTGGAACATTTAAGTAAAATCAAATCATTGTGATACTTCTTAATCGTCGAAACCGCATCTGAAATCTCTTCGACTGTACCCATACCAGTAGACATAATTATTGGCTTATTTTTGCTTGCAACATATTCAATAAGTGGAATATCAACAAGTTCAAAAGAAGCAATTTTATAAAATGACATTCCAATTTCTTCAAGAAAATCTACTGCAGTCTTATCAAATGGAGTCGAGAACATATCAATTCCAATTTTGTCAGCAAGGCTCTTAAGTTCAGCCTGCCATTCCCAAGGAGTGTACGCTTTTTCGTACAAATGATAAAGATTTTCGCCCTCCCAAGTACCGTTATCAATATGAAAATATTTGTTATTACAATTCATTGTAATCGTATCAGCAGTATAGGTCTGAAGTTTGATGCAGTCTGCGCCAGCTTCCTTTGCTGCATATACAATTTCTTTAGCGTGGTCCAAAGAACCTGCATGATTTGCTGACATTTCAGCTATGATATATGTAGGATTATTAGAACCAATTTCTCTATTTCCAATCTTCATCGCAAAAACCTCCTATTGATTTTTCGAAAGCATCGCCTGATATTTTATTTCAGCAATCTCCCAGTCGGACATATTGTCAATGTCCTGAACCTCCATCTCATCTATAACAAACGGCATTGTATTTTCCATAACCAATTTGCCAGACGCCAAAAACTTATTTACATTCACACAATAAAACTGGCCTGGGTCATGATACATTTTTTCCAAATCCTGCGAACGGCAAAGAGCAAATTCAGGATACTTATATTCAAGTTTGCCATCATTGATAACCATTCCTCTTTGTGGTGGAAATGAAAATGCAACCACTGGCATTACCGTATCGGCTCCAGATTCACTAAGCAAATTCATAGCAACCACAAGTTTTTCGCCAGTAACAAAAGGTGCTGTCGGATAAATGCAACACATATTATCGAACTCTTTGCCAATCTTCTTATACTCGTCGATAACTTCCTTCAAAACATCGGCGGTTGTAGCGAAATCATTGGCAGTCGCCTCGCTTCGAAGAAAAGGAACTGCGGCACCATATTCTCTTGCAATATCAGCGATTTCTTCGCTATCTGTCGATACCATTACCTCATCAAATGCGCCACTATCTAAAGCCGCTTTGATGGAATACGCTATAATTGGCTTGCCACAAAACTCTTTAATATTCTTTTTTGGAATTCGCTTACTGCCGCCTCTGGCAGTTATTATTGCAATATTACCCATACTTGCCTCCTAAAATCATTACTTACTGTAATACGCTGCAACCTTCTTAACTGCAGCAATTACGCTATCCACGTCCTCATCGCTCATTCCGTAATACAAAGGAATACTGATAATTCTGTCATATAATTTTTCAGCATTTGGACAAATACCCTTTTTATATCCTAATTTTTCATAATCAGGGAAATAATATACTGGAATATAATGAACGTTACAGCACACATTTTCGCCTTTCAATGCATCAAAAAACTGCTTTCTATCGCAATTTAATGCATCTGGATTAATCTGGATAATGTACAAATGTCTTGCAGTATCAGACTCTAAAATCTCCTTTTGTACAATAATTTCAGGCATATCAGAAAAAGCTTTATTATACTTTTCTACAATTTCACTTCTACGTTTTTTAAACATAGCAAGTTTATCAAGCTGGCTAATAATGAGTGCCGCCTGAATATCCGTCATTCTGTAGTTAAATCCCAAATCCACTTGCTCGTAATACCAATCACCGTGAGATTCATTTTCCATAAGAGAAACATCTCTAGTAATACCGTGAGCCCTAAACAAAAGAAGTTTCTTATAATACTCTTCGTTGTTTGTTAAAATAGCCCCACCTTCACCACCTGTAATAGTCTTTACAGGATGGAAACTAAATGTAGTCATATCTGCAATGCTACCAACGCCCTTGCCCTTATACAAAGTTCCAATAGAATGCGCGCCGTCCTCAATAAGCACCACATTGTTTTTGTGGCAAATATCCATAATCTCATCAATTTTCACAGCCTGTCCTGTAAAATCAACAGCCACAACAGCCTTTGTCTTGTTTGACATCTTAGCCTCAATATCCTCTGGTGAAATATTGTATGTATCCATATCAATGTCAGCAAATACTGGTGTCGCACCCAAATATCTGGCACAATTTGCAGAAGCAGCAAAAGTAATAGGCGTAGTGATAACTTCATCGCCTTCACCTACGCCTGCAGCAAAACAAGCCGCATGAAGAGCAGCTGTACCATTACTAATTACAACTGCATACTTTGCGCCTGTTAAATCACATAACTTTTTCTCTAATTCTGCAATCTTTGGACCACAAGTTAAATAATCACTTTTGAGCACAGAAACAACAGCCTCAACATCCACATCATCAATATACTGATGACCGTAAAAAATCTTACTATCTCTAACCGGCTTACCGCCAAAAATCGCTAATTCTTCCATAACATTACACTCCATTATTTATGCAAATCTGTCTTCAATAATTCTCTAATATCTTCCACGCTTAACCATTCTGTATTTGTACCAGAACTATACTCAAATTCAGGTTCAACAAGCTTTCCACCTGGAATAACATCCTTAATTCCCCACCAATTGAAATGAGGGTAAACAATGTAATGTTTCTCATACTCGTATGTATGCATTGAATCTTCTCTAGTAACCATAATTTCATGAAGTTTCTCGCCTTCTCTGATACCAACTTCAGGCATCTTACAATCTGGAAGCATAGCCTTAGCCAAATCAGTAATCTTAAATGAAGGAATCTTCGAAATAAATGTCTCGCCACCTCTAGATTCTTCAAGAGCCTTGATAACAAGCTTAACGCCTTCTTCAAGACTAATCCAGAAACGAGTCATTCTGTAATCTGTTATAGGAAGCTCATCTCCACCCTTGTCGATAATATTCTGGAAAAATGGAATAACCGAACCACGGCTACCAGCAACATTACCATATCTAACAACTGAAAATCTTGTTCCATCGCTTCCGCCATAAGCATTTGCTGCAATGAAAAGCTTATCAGAAACAAGTTTTGTACCGCCATATAAATTAATAGGGTTAACTGCCTTGTCAGTAGACAATGCAACAACCTTCTTAACACCAGCATCCAAAGATGCTGTAATAACATTCATAGCACCATCAACATTAGTCTTAATAGCTTCATTAGGGTTATATTCACAAGCTGGAACCTGCTTTAACGCAGCTGCATGAATAGCATAATCAACACCCTTCATAGCCATCTTAAGACGTGCTTCATCACGAACATCACCAATAAAGAAACGCAAAACATCTCTGTGCTCTTTATATTCATTATCCATCAAAAACTGCTTATATTCATCTCTTGAGTAAATGATAATCTTCTTTGGCTTATAATGCTCAAGAACATAGTCAACAAAATGATGACCAAAAGAACCTGTACCGCCTGTAACTAAAATTGTTTTGTTGTTTAACATAATCTATTCTCCTTTGTTTTGTATTTATAATTACATAAATTTAAATATACAATTTAGTTTCAACGGATTGCTACGTGCTTCGCACTCACGCAATCCTACACAATATTCGCATATCGTGGAGCTAACGCTCCATTTTTATGCTCATATTGTGACGTATCAAAAAGTCCTTCAACCACATTTGTGCAAGCACATGTGGTTTATGACTTTTTTGATACTTGAATCTTTATATATTATCGGCACTTTTATCTAAAATTTCAATATTAATCTAAAAAAAATCAACCCTTACTCTAATCTCGTAGCGCAGTGATTGGAACTACATACACACCATCTGGTCTTTTATAAGCCATATTACTCATTCCACAGATTACACATAAAACATCTGGTGCAGAACCTTCCTTCTCAAATACTTCTTTCATCTTTAACAGCTCTCCTGCAGCTGCATCGATCTGATTGGCTCCAAGTTTTATCTCGAAAGCCCCCCATCTACCATCTGGAAGTTCGATGACGGCATCTATTTCATTACCACGCTCATCGCGAAAATGATATAACATTCCATTATGACTTTCAGCATAAATCTTAAGATCATGTTCACATAATGCTTCAAAAATAAAACCGAATGTATTTAAATCATTATAAAGCATTTTAGGAGTTGCTTCCAAGGCCGCTACTGCCAGTGACGGATCTACAAAATGTCTTTTTGGTGACTTCAATACTCTTCGTGAAGATCTTAAGGATGGATTGTATGCAGGTTGATTATCTATCAAAAACAGTCTTTCAAATATATCAAGATAATCTGTTATTGTGTCTATATCAATCTGATCATCATTATATGATAAAATATCTTTTCTAATTGTTTGATTGCTTACAATTGTGCTCTCATTACGAGCCAAGGATCTTAACAGTGCATTAACCTTATTTACATCCCTTTTTATACCATCCATCCTATATATATCATCCTCAACCGTAGCCTGCAAATATTGATATGGAATCCTTGCTGCATCCTCTATATTTAGCTCCATACTGCCTGGCCATCCGCCTCGTACCGTATAGTTAATTAGTTGTGTCAATTTAACCTCACCTGTAGATATCGGTTTAAGCTCATTATTAAACAAATCAATTAATCTTACCTGTCCTGATGAATCTCCCATTTCAAACAAGCTCATACTGTTCATTCGAATTCTCCCAATTCTTCCAGCTCCACTATGAA
This sequence comes from Lachnospiraceae bacterium, assembly GCA_017935565.1. Classification (GTDB taxonomy): domain Bacteria; phylum Bacillota; class Clostridia; order Lachnospirales; family Lachnospiraceae; genus SVEL01. Next base: position 22,951 of record JAGBHK010000017.1, on the reverse strand, counting down.
GTATTCCCTTTCGCTTCGGTGTGGACGAACCTGTAAGAATAAATTTACCCTTTTGCCCGTCTTTATCCACAACAAATCTAACTGCGTCCCATATCTGCGGTACTTCTTGCCATTCATCTATCAACCTTGGATATTCTCCCTCTAACACTAATTCCGGACTCAACTCTGCCATTCTTCTATTTTGAAAATTGTTGATAGGATCAGCTATATACGAAACACTGTTAACCTGATTGAGCGATGCCCACGTTTTTCCACACCATTTCGGTCCTTCAACACAAACTGCTCCAAATGATCGCATCATTTCTTTTATTTTTTTATCTATAATTCTACTTTTATACTTACCTTTAATCAAACCCATTTTATATGCACCTCCATATCAATAATTATATCCCCATTTTATCATTTTATCAATACTCATTCCGAAGTTTTCGCACTTTTCATTCCGAAGTTTTCACATTTTTCATTCCGAAGTTTTCGCACTTTTGCCAATAAAAAAGCATATGATAAAAAGCAATTACATCTTGCTATTTATTACATATGCTTTTAACTAAAATACTAAATTCACTCATCTCTAACGATACCAACGCAAGTACCGACACAATAAACCTTATCCATTCTATCGAAACGCAAATCTGCACCTCTGTCATTTGGGCACAATAAAACAAAGCCTTTTTCAAGCTCTTTGTAACGTCTAAAATAAACTTTCCCATCAATTGTAAACAACGCATCCTCGCCATTTTTAGGGAAACGCTTTTCCAATAAAATCATATCACCCTTACAGTAAGACGGAGCCCAATAATTATTAGGCGCTAAAACAGCAATAAAAGCCCTTTCTTCTGTGGTATACACTTCAATAGTGTCACATGTAGAATACTTAATGCCGTCACCAACATCACCTATCGGCACAATACAAGGAATTCTGTGTCTGCCTTTTTTGTTACGCTCACATAACGCCAGATTCGCCTCATATTCTGCCACCAGCATCATAATATTCTTTCCATGAGTTCCACATTTCTTATAATGGCGGATAAGTGCCTGCTCCTCTTCTGTATAAATACTTTCCCCCATCAAATAATTAACCGAAATATTTAACGCTCTGGAAATCGCCATCATAGTAGAAACCTTAGGGTCACGAACCTTTCCGTAATAAATATTTCTCATAGTTTCTGCCGGAACATTTGCTATCTCAGCAAGTTTCTGCCACGACATATTCTTTTCTTCTAGTATCTGATTTAGCCTTAAATATAGCATCTACTTCTCCTTACACCACTATGTCATCAATGACATTTTTTGATTCGAAATTTTACAAAAAAATGTTATCGTAAATATATTTTTTTGTCAACAAAAAATATATATTATATATGTGCCTAGTACGTGAAAGGCACATAAGGGTAGTATAAATAAAAAACAAAAAGCTCATAAGACCTTTACCTCGTCGGTGTCTTACGAGTTTTTTTGTTTTATATGGGAAATTATAAGTTATATAAACATCGTTAAATAATGTGGAATAGTTACCTTTACAGCATTCACACCAACATTACCTCCAACCAATTTAAATGCTTCAGTTGGAGTAAAGTTTTCAATAAATGTATTCAATGATTTTGTTGCAGTATTTCCCGCTTTTACCTCTATCGGAATAACTTCTCCATTTTTTTCAATTACAAATTCAAGTTCCGAATCGTCATTTGGCTTATAAAAATGTAATGCATACCCATTTTTAATCAATGTTTCTGCTACAAAATTCTCATAAATGCCTCCTTTTGCAAAACCTTTCAAATTACCATTTAAAAGTGCTTGCTTCGTCGCAAAACCAAACAATGCCATCAATAACCCTGTATCATTCAAATATAATTTAAACTCATTGCCTTTTTCATATGCATTTAATGGCAACAAAGGTATCGATGTGTTATGACAAATATGAACCATATTGGCGTCACAAAGCCACTGAACACTATCACCAAATTTTCTTGAAGTAGCTTTGCTTTCCACCTCAGAATACTTAAACTTTTTATATTCTCTAGCGAGTTGCCTTGGAATACTGTCATAACATTTTCTTACTTTAACCTTTTCTACACCTTTTGCATGTTGAGATATATCATCTGCGTAAGAAACTATTATCTTATCTTGAATATCTTGTACCCTTCCAAAATCTTTATTGCACATAAAATCGGCAACAACTTCTGGCATACCACCAACAACCATGTATTCTTTTAAAATATTATCAAATTTTTGATTTAACTCTGTAGGTATTTTTTCTTTTTTATCAAAAAAACTTTTTAAATATTCTATTGTATCCTCACCATATCCATATGCCCACAAAAACTCTTCAAAATCCAATGAATACATCATCAGCTGTTTCTCGTATCCAACAGGTACTGATTCTACCATTTCCACTTCAACATCATCATCCATTCCATAAGCTAGCCCTAAAAGAGAGCCCGATGCTATAACATCATATCGCCCGTCTTCCGCAAGAAACTTTAAAGCAGTTCTTGCATTAGCACACTTTTGAATCTCGTCAAGGAATATAAGTGTCTTTCCCGGTATCAACTTTATTCCCGGGATATTCGCTGTAAGTCTTTTATAGATTTCCTCTGCCGATTTATCGCCTTCGAAAATGACCTTCAATGCGCTATGCATATGAAAATTAATCTCAATAAAACTCTCATATTCCTTTTTTCCAAACTCCCTAACAAGGTATGTTTTTCCTACCTGCCTAGCTCCTTTTATCAAAAGACATTCTTTCTTTTTTGTATTTTTCCATTCTAACAATTTTTCATACATTTTTCTTTTAAGCACACTCATCACCTCTCTTTTCAATCTAATATTATCATATTATCCCAAAAAACTCAATCACTATGCATCAAATCGGAGGTTGTTTTTAAAAATTTATACATCAAATCGGAGGTTGTTTTGCAAAATAAACGCATCAAATCGGAGGTTGTTTTTTAACCTTTATACGTAAAATTACCCAATACACACTCATTCCAATAATAATCCCTACAGTATCAATAAGCACATCCACAACACTTCCCGCTCTTCCTGGCACAAAAAGCTGATGCGCCTCATCACTTATAGCAAATAAAACGGACAACATAAATGCCCACAAATATCTCTTTGCAATACCAGTAAATGCCCACATAGCCGTAATAAAAAGTAATGCATATTCGGACATATGCGCCAACTTTCTAATAGGTAAATGAAGTGTCTTCGGTGACACGTTTATGCCTACTTTTCCAAATATATCCGACACCCATTCTGCAATGGCAAGACTTAAAGAGCCCGACTGCTGCCCATCGGCTCCTGAAAATCCAAAGATAATAATCATAACTATTAGCATCGGGAGCGCTAATAGAATTCGTTTTATGATAGTTTTTAGTATAATTCTCATACAATCTCTCCAATCTCACACTCTAGCGCCCTAGCTAGACGCATAACAATATCCAGCTGCCCCTTTTTTATATCCTTTGCATTCTGCTCATATGCACGAATAGTGTTCATGGAAACTCCCGACAATGCACTAAGTTCCTCTTGCGTCAAACCACGTTTCTTACGCTGCTCCTTCAACTTATTTATTCTATTTTCAAAATGCTCATCCATCACCTCATATACTTTCTGCATATCCACTTCGTGCATAGTTTTATATAGGCACATAAAATCATCATAAGAAACAACTTCAAGTATCTCTTTGAAACTACGCGAAGAATACCACTGGTAATGAGCCAAAACATATCCTACCCAATATACATCTGAGCGTTCAAATGTTTCAAAAACAAAATCGCCTATCTTAAAATCCGTAGTTTTACTGATTACATCATAAAAAGTCTCACAACCACTTTTTCCCGCAATAAATACAGGATTTCCTGACTCAATTTCACTTGCGATACCAGATTGAATGAATAGTTTTAAATACTCATTTCCATCAAAGCCTTGTTCCAACACAGCCATATGCAGCATATTTCCAAGCACCTTAGCTGCTTTACTTAGATAAATAGAATTGTATGCGTGCATCATCTGACTTCATCTCCTCTCTGATAATATCAATCATAAATATATCGTCTTTTAAAACCGCTAACTCCTTCTTCCTTTTACGATAACTTTCCCTCGCTAAATCATCTCTTTTAACTCTTTTAAAATAGTATTCTCTAAAATCCGCCACTTCATATCCACTAAATTCAATATGCTCAAATGCTTTTTCTGACACTAAAACAACTTGCTCGCCTAACGCACCTAATTGCATAGCGGTGTTCAAATCGCGTAGAGATATTACATTATTTATAAAGTCTTCAGCAAATGAAAAATATGAATCATCAGCTCGATAGCCAATAATAACATCAATATCTGAAACATCTATCAAGTAATGTTCCAACAAATAATCCTTGCTATTACTCCCAATGTTATTATTAATATCAAATCTTCTATTCTTTGATAATATAGCCATCCACGATAAAATATTGTACGGCTCCTTCGTCAAATACAATATATTTAATCCATTTGTATGAAGTATATATTCATTTGCATAGCCATCCTTCTTCACAGGGCATGCCCATTCTTTCGCCAATTCAATGCTCTCTGTACAATAAAAACCTCTACCATAATCATTATATGGTTTTCCAATGCCATACGCGGGATTTTTAATAATCTGCTGTGAGCCATGATATAATTTGATATCTTTACTCATGCTAATCCTCATTTCTGAGCGACTTGTCGCGAAGAGGCGACGCAAATATCAAATTTGCGTCTGCCATAAGGGCTATTTGTCTTCGCTCAGAAACAAATAGCCGTGTGAAAAATTGGCATATCAATGCAATTTTTCACACTAACCTCAAAAACTAATACCACAGTATTACTTATTCATAATATAATACCGTGGTATTAGTTTTGTCAAGGTGGAAATAGGAAGTTTTTCCTATTGCCAAAAACCGAAGATACTGTAAAGTACCTTCGGTTTTATGATTTTTACAGGAAGTTAACACCTTCCTCTATATTATATATTTTTGTTTGTGCTTTTTTGAATATATCCATTATTATGTTAAATTCTTTGTTATATTTGGATATTTCTTCGTTATATCTATAGATAATGACAATTTTGTTGTCATTATCCTGCATAGCATTCCATGCCCATGTTTTTGCGTTATTAACCAACAAATTAAGATTTTTATTATCAAAATCAAAAATTTTAATCCATTTGTTGTCAGTAACTATGTCGCAAGTGATTTTCTCATTGCAACTTCCATATACGCAATTTTGTTTTTTTATGTTTTCTCCTCTTTCAGAGATTATTTTTTCAATAAAACGTCTATCATCATCCTTGCTCGGACGATCAGCTTTATCGTATTCGAATCTAAAATAAGTTTTGTGCAAGCGAGTTATCATTTCTTCTAATTTTTCATATTTTATTGATTTAGGTTCTTCGAAGAAAAAGTCGTTAATGAAATATTTGGTATATGCATTTATATCAAAGGTATTATATGTGAAGATATTTCCATTCACATCATCACTAATACTTTTTAACATGTGTTTTACCATTTGGATGTCAATTTCGTCATCAAATGCAGTTAATCGTGAATATTTCTTTGAATACTTAAATTCTCGGTATCCACTGGCCTCATCATAAAACATAATACCTAGGTTTATTTTTTCACCTGCTATAGCAGAAGGCGAATATCTAAGAACAGAATACTTTAATATTTTATCCATTATAACCGTCTCCTTTCTTCAATAATCATTTTTGCAATATTCTCTATCAATGATAAGCGTTTATTCAACACCTCAAATAATTGATTAACTCTTGTTTCACCCAAAACATTAACCCATTCCACAGGAATGCGTTGGCGTATGTCTTCTAAAATATCATTTGTCAAACTATATTTTATTTCAGTTGCATATTCCATTAATTTATCTTCACTATATCCAACCTCAAAACATAAACTATCGTATATTGACTGATTTTTGAGCAAAATATCATTCGATAATATATACGCCTCATCTAAAGCTTCAGATATAATAAATGGATGATGTGGTTCATCTGTAATAATATGGCTATTATCTATAACTAATAATCTAGCGCCTTTGCTAATATTACATAATAAATTTCCATCATGCCTATCTTTATTATTAACAAGATGATCAAATAATATTATCTTTTCAGTTTCCCTATTTTCAACTCTATTCAACATACCTCTAATTATCGGAAGAGATTTGGAATAATCTTTAGTATAAAACGCTTTTCCAGCATTTAATTCGTTTATTTCTTCGTTTTCATTGGTATGTTTAATAGCTTCTAGGGTAAAATCACATATTCCATATTCCGGAACAGTTAAGCCTATAAAATCCGCTATATTTGTTCCAATCCATTCATTAACTAGTATTTTCTCGCCCATAGGGTTTTTCATATATTTCACGACAACATTGTCGCCGTTTTCCAATCTACATCTAACGGGCATAGTAGTGCCTTGTTCAATAATGTCAAATATTTGTTCAACGTTTATGATGCTTGTAGATCTCTTTATTTGTTTCAATTTATCCCTCTAGTCAATAATGAATTTGTTATTTGCAGTTACATGTATGCTTATTTTACTACGCATATTTTTTTTTGGCAATAGGAAAAAAGTACTATTTTCACAAAGAAAACCTTATCGGCACTACTCCCGATAAGAAAAATGAATATGACAAAATGACTGCCATCTTCATATACTTGAATCAGGAAGTTCATGATACCTGTGAGTTAACAGGTTTACTAAACACTATTTTTTCAAAGAAACTATCTGTAGATGAAAAACTCTGTATTTTAGAGCACATTTATGGAATAACACTACAAAATAAAGAAAACTTTTTGCATATTGCAAAAAAATGGTACTGACGTAGAGACAGCGCTCAAACTCATCTCAGATGAATTTGATATGGGCGTGGATGATGTAAAGAGAATTGTTGGATTGTAAAAAATGCCCCCCAGAATTACGGAATGTAATGCTGGCCCCTATGGCTTAACCGGTCCAAAACATATAAAAAGCGAGGTCGGAATCTATCCGCCTCGCCACAGCGCAGTCCGTAAACATACGCCTCAATCCTTATATATAATATACACCAACACGCCAAAATATGCAAGTACATCTCGCTATTATTCAACATAGCAGCAAGTACCGCAAACTTCCTATTTACACCCCCATATAAATATGTTAAACTAAACTCAAGCATACGTTTCAAATATTTCAAAATTCAAAACAAATTCAATTATAATCTTAAGAAATCTATGCTGAACAATCATTTAAAACAGCAGGAGATTTCGTAGTTATGAACTCCTGCAAAACAACTAAACAGGAGGTAACTATATGAAAGATTACGAAAAGGAACTAATTAATCTGATACCGGAGGATATGGTCTATGAGAAACAGACCTTAAGCAATGACTTTATATTCGGTAAAACAATGCAAAACAAGGAACTTTGCGTAGAGCTGATAACAATGCTCACTGGCAATGAAATTGATGATTCGGTGACAATAAACAATCAAAAGCCGGTTAAAATCACCAGCGACAGCAAAGGCGTCAGATATGATGTGTATGTGGAAGATTTAAAGAATTCTTACGATGCCGAGATGCAAAACTATAATAGCCTAAACGACCTCCCACGAAGGTCGCGATACTATCAGGGACTGATGGATCTGAATCTACTGGAAAGTGGCAAGTCATATAAGCAATTGAAGGATAGTTATATCATATTCATCTGCACCTACGACCCTTTTGGTAAAAGTCTATGCTGTTATGAATTCGAAAACACTTGCATAAATGATACGAATCTGGCATTAGAAGATGGTCGAACCATACTTATGTTTAACACTAAAGGAACTATAGTGAATGTGTCAAATGAAATCAAAGAATTTCTCGACTACATAGAAACCAAAACAGCAACGAATGATTTTCTGTCTAAGCTGGACAACGAAGTAGAAAAGGTAAAGCAAAATAAGGAATGGAGAATTGAGTATATGAAGACTTGGATTCGAGATATGGATATAAGAGAAGATGGTTATGCAGATGGACTTGCTGAAGGATTGGAACTTGGAAAACAATCCGGAGAAGATAAACTTGGTAAGTTAATTTGTAAATTAATTGAAGCCGGCTGTGACCAAGATGAAATTATGCGTGTTTCTACTGACTCAGAATATCGCCAAGAAAAATTCAAAGAATATGAGATTTAGATAGACACTTTGTGTTCAGATTTTACGCGCAATAACCGACGGTTACTAGATGGTAACCGTCGGCTATTGTTATGTATCAATCATACCAGTAGACGGGCTTGTAATAATATCTTTATATTAAATCATTATAACTACACCAATCCTTTCGTAGTACATAGGCTAAGTGCATCCTTGTGTAACTGTAAAATAGGCAAGTAAAATTCATACATTTGAATCAGGAAGTTCATGATACCTGTGAGTTAACAGGTTTACTAAACACTATTTTTTCAAAGAAACTATCTGTAGATGAGAAACTCTGTATTTTAGAGCACATTTATGGAATAACACTACAAAACAAAGAAAAGGAGACATTGAACGATATGTGTAATCTAGCCGAAGGATTAGTTGAAGAAGTTACTGCAACTGTTACTGAAAATGATATAAAGAAAACTTTTTGCATATTGCAAAAAAATGGTACTGACGTAGAGACAGCGCTCAAACTCATCTCCGATGAATTTGATATGGGCGTGGATGATGTAAAGAGAATTGTTGGATTGTAAAAAATGTCCCCCAGAATTACGGAATGTAATGCTGGGGGATGTTGGTTATTATCTTATATCAAATTATTATAACTACACTAACCCATTCTCAATACATAAGCTAAGTGCGTCTTCATCAGCAATTACTATGCAATCTTCATGTAACTGTAAAATAGATGCAGGAACCTGTGGCTTAACAGGTCCAAAACATGTATCATATACAGCCTGAGCCTTTGCCTTACCATTAGCAAGTAAAAGAACCTTTTTAGCTGACATAATGTTCTGAATACCCATTGTATAAGCCTGTGTAGGAACTTCATCAATCGATGAGAAGAATCTTGCATTAGCTTCTCTTGTACCTTCCTCTAAAGTTACAAGGTGTGTACCCTTTACAAATTCATCGCAAGGCTCATTAAAACCAATATGAGCGTTACCACCGATGCCAAGAAGCTGTAAATCAATGCCACCTAAATCTTTAATAAGCTGATTATATCTCTCACATTCAGCCTCACCATCATCAACAATACCCTTTGGAACATTTGTATTATTCTTGTCGATATTAATATGGTCAAAAAGATTTGTATTCATAAAATATCTGTATGACTGGTCATGGTCTCCCGGTAATCCCTTATATTCATCAAGATTTACTGACTTAATCTGAGAGAAATCGTATGTTCCTTCCTCATATCCTTTAATAAGCTGCTTGTATGTTCCAACAGGTGTTGAGCCTGTTGCAAGACCAAGTACTGCGTTTGGCTTTAATACAACCAATGAGCCGATAATGTCTGCAGCCTTTTTGCTAAGTTCTTCGTAGTTTTTTGTTTTGATGATAATCATATTTTCCTCCATTCATGAAGCGTAAGCTTCACTAAATTAGTATAGTATACGAATTATACCTACACTGTATGACCTTTAGCCTTAATTACGTCAATTACTTCATCAACATACTTTTCACATTCTTCAAGTGTAGCAGCCTCAACCATAACTCTAACAACTGGTTCTGTACCACTTTCACGAACTAAGATTCGTCCGTCATTACCAAGTTTTTCTGCAACTGCATCAACTGCTGCCTGAACATCCACATCACTTCTTGCCTCAATTTTACTCTTAACTCTAATATTTTTAAGCACCTGAGGGAAAATTGTTACAGGTTCAGCAAGCTGCGATAATGTCTTTTCCTTACCAAGCATCGCCTGCATAAGTTTCAATGATGTTAAAATACCATCACCTGTTGTGGCATACCTACTAAATATAATATGTCCAGACTGTTCACCACCGATTTGATGACCATTATTAACCATATTTTCATATACGTATTTATCGCCTACAGCAGTCTTTTCATATGCAATGCCAGCCTCATCAAACGCCTTATATAAACCAAAGTTAGACATTACTGTTGTTACAACTGTATTATTTGCCAACTTTCCTCTTTCCTTCATATAAGTACCGTAAATGTAGAGGGTTAAATCTCCATCAATTATCTTTCCATCACCTGATACAGCCATACATCTGTCAGCATCGCCATCATAAGCAAAACCAACATCTAAGCCATTATCAACCACATACTTCTGAAGCACATCAATATGTGTTGAGCCACAGTTAGTATTAATATTTAAACCATCAGGATTTGCATTAATAACATACGTCTGCGCTCCAAGTGCATCAAATACACTCTTTGCAATCTGCCATGCACTACCATTTGAACAGTCAAGACCAACCTTAATTCCCTTAAAGGAATGCTGGGCAAGTGAAATCAAATATCCTGTATATCTGTTTCTTCCAGCAACATAATCAACTGTTCTACCAATCTCTTCCTTGTTAGCAAGTGGTAATTCAGGAATTTCACCATCAAGGTAAGCCTCAATCTTTAAAATAGTCTCTTCATCCATCTTTTCGCCCTGACCATTTAAAAGTTTGATACCATTATCATAAAATGGATTATGGCTCGCTGAAATCATAATACCACAATCAAATTCATCAACTCTTGTAACATACGAAACACTAGGTGTTGTAGTTACATGCATTAAATAAACATCAGCACCAGATGCAGTAAGACCTGCAACTAACGCATATTCAAACATATATGATGAACGTCTTGTATCTTTACCTATTACAACTCTACACTTTTTATCATTATTCTTCCCGTAATACCATCCGAGAAAACGACCAATTTTAACTGCATGTTCATATGTCAAGTCAACATTTGCCTCTCCACGAAATCCGTCTGTACCAAAATATTTTCCCATGCACATCTACTCCTTATAACACTTTAATTCAAAAGATTTTTTGATTTAAATATTTTACCACTATTATATTTCACACGCAATAAAAAAATGAAAAAATAAAACTTTTTGTAAATTTATTGGAACTAATATATAGAAATCAAAAAAATCTATGGAGGTGCCTATGAATAATACAAATTATCAAACAATTACGTTAACAACGCAGGTGGTTATGGATAGTCTAGAAAAACTATCACCTATTGAAAGAATCATTGTAGCCGCTTATTATTGCGACAGATTCGACATTTACTGTATTTCGAAAATGTTTAAGTTGTCGCCTTCAACTGCCTGTCGTGAACTAAACACTGCAACCAGCCATATTAAACGAGAATGTGACATATATGAGCAGGATAATCATTGCAACCTATGCAATATTGATACCAGTATAATTTATGCCGCTTTTATGATGCTCTTTAAAACGATAAACTACATATTAGCGCCTAATATATCGCAGGCTTTATATTACTCGACTTGTAATGCATTGGGATTTGACAAGGAAATGTAACAAAAAAGCAAGTGTACATTCGTGCACTTGCTTTTTGTTTATATTACACTACTCATTATCATTTTCTTCAATAGTTCTATTTAAATCATTTTGTTTTTCTGTGTGAATCTCATTAGCCTCTTTTTCTAATAATTCATAATATTTATATGCGTCTACTTTTCCATATATACATGCAGCTTCGATTCCTAACATTTCCGTGTAACCAAAGTCATGTTCATTATCTTTTCCAAAATATGAAAAATCTAGCCAATTACCAAATCCTACAATCTGTTGCCCACCATAACACGTCCATGAACTTTCCCTTACATAATCAAAGAAATATTCAAAATATTCGCTTCTGTCATACTCTTCACCATATAAACTTGCAACATATTCATCACCTATCGCCTCACAGGGATGCCAAGCCTTAAATCCTTCCCATACATTTTCGTCTAAAGTAATAGGACAATGATTTTTAGATACAGGTCTTCCACTATCATCAGATGTTTCAATTAAATTTGGATAATGTTCTAATTTATATTCCCAACCTTGAGTTCCCCAAGTCATAAATTTCAATAATTCATAGGCTTCTCTTGGATGTTCTGTTCCCGCATAAATAGCTCCCATATCCATAGTTGCCAAATTATATCCTTCTTGATTTTCCTTCGTATGTGGCATAATATACGGAACAAATATAACCTTCTTATTTTCTATATATTCGCTAGTTACAAAATGTTCTTCCCACTCCCACCAACGGTCACAGTGAATAGCAGAATATCCCTCTTCTTCTGGATATAATACAACTGGTGATTCCTCTGTTCCACCATACATCTTAGCTAACTGTTTTACACCTTCAGGCCACAACGGATACGGCTTTACTTCACTTTGAATCCATTTTGCCTCCAGATTCATGCCATAAGCCCAATTTTTCATATCAAATTCAGTTCCATTCCAACCAAATTCTCCAATGCAATTTTTGTCCGATGCAATAGGATACCAGGTAATAACTGTACATCCAGCGGTCATACCAAAAATATGCTTACCATCAACTTTATCGTCCCTTGTCATCTTTTCTACAGTTTCCTCGAATTCATCCCAAGTCCAATCTTTATTAGGCATTTCCACATCATTTCTAATAAACACATCTTCATTTACAAATGCTGTTGTAGGGAAGAACTTAACTGGAGTACACCACTTCTTATCCGTACCCAAATAGCCTAATTTCAATTCATTTATACCTTTAATAACATTCTTAGAATCTGGGTCATTTTCCCAAAACTCTGTCATATCATAAAGCCAGTTATTAGCTATGTAGTTTTCAGGTGAATTTAATATCCAAAAACAATCTGGCACTTTTTCACCACTTCCGGTATTTATCAAAAAATATATTTCACTACCACTTAACGCAGGGTCAAACTCTTTAACCTTTACATCAATATTAGGATAAAGTTTTTCAAATTCTTTAGCAAGTGCCTCCGAAATCTCAATATCTTGCCAACACATATATGTAAGCGTTATCTCATCTTCAGTCATAGGCGGAAGACCTTTAACTTCTTCAGTTTCCTTAACAATCTCTTCCTCTCCATTTTTATCATTACAACCAATCAACAAGCATCCCAACATAGATATTATTGTAATAAGCGCAATAATTCTTTTAATATGTTTTTTCATCCTTAACCCTCCTTAATCAACCACAAATCACGTTACTTGCATATTTTCATAGTATCATAACAAGAATGTTGTGTCAATGAATAATCAGAGGCATACTTTGTATACCTCTGATTATAATTAATACCCCTTCAACATATCATTCATTTGTTCAATAACTTCTTGTTTTAAGCAATTTGCGTTGTTTGCGTTCTCCCCTTCGCCAAGCGCTTGCTTTTCCACTTTTCCATTTACATATACTAATTTTGCAGGTGGAATTTCTGCATTGGCACTTCTACATATTATCTCAACCGACTGGCTCTCCCCTTTATCAACCATTTCATAATATGTGTAGTTGCCGTAGAAAACTTTTTCCATATGATATATAATTTTCCTCATTGACATTTCTTTTTGAGGCAAAGGAGCATCATTTTCCAAGTATGCAATCATATCCTCATACTTATATCCATTATAGAAATCATCCAATGCACCATAACATCCACCGCCGTCTGAAACATACTTATTTCTTACAAAATAGAATTCATGCGTGTGTACCTGATCAGCAATAATCGTACGACTATATAATCTATAATCTTCATCACTTTCATCGATAAAATAACGATATTCACAATCTGTTATCTTATCTGCATTACATTCTTTTACTATATGTAATGCAGCGCTCTTCCAATCACCCTCAGCAAAAGTTTCTTCAATAATCGAATCGCCACAATCCGATTCTTCTTCGCTTTCAGGCTCTGTCTCCCTTTGCTTCGACTCTTCAGTTGCAAACTCATTTGTATCCGCTAAATGATATGAAGTAGAAGACTCTTCTGTCGCATTTTCCTTATCACTAGTCGTTTTTTCTTCTTTAGTGCATGCAACAAATAGGGCTATTGTTGCTATGCACATCATTCCTAACATCAACTTTTTTCTCATAAATACTCCTACTCTGAAACTAATGTATCAACATTTTTTTCTTCTATCCCCTCAATACCAGAGATATTTAAATTCTTATTTACTCTCGCGTCATATGTGTCCGCTTTTACAATCTCATTGATATCAATACCAGTTGTCTCCTTAATTGATTCAATGGTTTTAGTAAGAATCGCCGGTACATAACCACCCATAGCATCAACACCTGAGCCCGAGCCGCCACCATCAATAATTGTAACCTTGTCGATAGATTCTAATGGTTTTGCAATAGCTTCTGCCATTTCTGGTAATTTATTAACAACCATTTCCAAAATAGCAGCTCTACCATACTTAGCCATAGCATCAGCTTTCTTCTCAAGCGCCTCTGCCTCAGCTATACCCTTTTCTCTGATAGCTTCAGCTTCCGCCTTACCAATTGCAGCAATACCTGCCGCTTCCTGTTCTTTAGCATACTTCAATGCTTCCGCTTTTATCTTTTCCGCCTCAGCTCTCTGTGTTTCTTCATACTTTTTGGCCTCAGCATCTTTCTGTCTCTTAAACAAATCAGCTTGAGCATTTTGCTCTATTCTGTATTTTTCAGCTTCTGCCTGCTTTCTAATAGATGCAGCAAGTTCCTGTTCTTTAACCTCCGCCTCTTTCGCTTTAAGTTCAACTTCACGTTCCTGTTTAGCGATATCGGCATTTGTTGCTGTAATCTCTAAAATTTTACGCTGTTCCTCTTCTTGAATCTTATATGCGGCAGCAGCTTCTGCTCTTTTAGCATCTGAAATTTTCTGTAATTCAGCCTCTTTAATGCTTAACTCATTCTGCTTAATCGCAATTTCTGTCTTCGAATTAACTTCTGCATCATTTGCAAGTTTTTTAGCTTCGGCCTGAGCAATTGCAACATCTCGTTCTGCTTCCGCTTTTGCAATAGAAGCTTCCTTTTGAATTTTTGACATATTGTCCTGACCTAAAGCATTAATTAATTCATTCTCATCAATTACTCTCTGAATGTTACAAGAAATAATCTTTACACCAAGAGCATTCATATCTCTCTGAGCCTTTTCCTGAACCTGATCACCGAACTTCTGTCTGTTATTACAGATTTCCTTTAAATTAATAGTACCAATGATTTCACGCATATTACCTTGCAATGAATCAGTAAGAGCTTCTCTTATCTGTAATTCATTCATATTTAAGAAGTTCTTTTGTGCCAAAAGTCTTCCTTCTTCACTATCAAGGTCTAATGCAATTTTTGCAATAGCATCAACATCAACGCCAATGAAATCAAGAGTTGGAATAAAACCATTTGTTTTAATATCAACGCTTATCTGCTTTGCAATAAGAATATCCTTTCTTTCAAAGAACGGAATTCTTATTCCAGCTTTACCAATTAATATTCTTGGTTTTTTCCTCAAACCAGAAATAATGAACATTGTGTCCGATGGTGCTTTCTCATATCCTAATGCCAAAAAAATGATTAAGCACAATACTACTGCTACTGTTACGATAACTGCAATGTTTGATGTGATAAATTCTAACATAATTATCTTTTCCTCCTTTTGTGTGTATAAAAAGCAATTAACTTGCTCTTTACAATTAATGTACTCTTATTATATAATTTAAAAATACATAAGTAAACTGTAAGAAAAACAAATTAAGACTAGTTAAATTGTAAATTAGTCAAAAATACATATGAAATGGAGTATTGGAATGGGAAAACGTTCGATTAAAGAAAACAAAAATGCATATCAATTATGCAGAGAAGAGTTAAATTTAACCAGAGATCAGGCAGCAGAGTTATTGGAATGTATATCAGCTGACCGAATTGAAAAAATTGAAAATGAAAAAACAAGCCCTCACCCTGATGAAATTTTAACTATGGCTAAAGCTTATAAAAAGCCAGCACTTACAAACTACTACTGTTCAAACATATGCAGCATTGGTCAAAAATACGTTCCAGAGGTAAAGACCACAGAATTATCTCAAATTGTTCTTGAAATGCTTGCTACGTTAAACTCAATTGACAGACAAAGAAATAGACTTATTGACATAACAGCCGATGGCAAAATCACATCCGATGAATTAGAAGATTTCAAAAACATACAAGAAACTCTTGAAAATGTATCATTAACTGTAGATTCTTTAAAGCTTTGGGTTGAAGATGCTATCGCAAATGGAAAAATAGAGGAATAAAAACAGAAACTTTCTTATATAGAAAAAATAAGAGTGCACTTTAGTTTTAAGTGCACTCTTTTCATTACATCATTGTCTTCACTACTTCCAATAATTTTTTAAGGTTCTCAATATAAGAAGCATATCCATTTTCTATATATTGGAAATCACCACTTTTTGCAGCCATCTCATGACTCAATGATAATTTCGAAAAGTTCTTTGCTCCAATATTCAAAGAATTGGACTTAATTGCATGAACGATTACTTCGTAATTCACCCAGTCTTTAGCATTGAAGTGTTTATCTAATTCTGGAAAATACTCATTACACTGTTCCACGTATATTCCAAGAACCTCTTTATACACATCCTCTGAATCCATGCAATACGATAAACCTAACTTCTTATCAACTTCTAAAAGATTATCCATTTCCATTTTGTACTCCTTTTTCTTTATCTCCTTTTTTCCAAGATATTTTCTTAACATATCATCAAGTTTTTCAGCTTCTATTGGTTTTGAAAAATAGTCTGTAAAACCATAATCTAGATACATTTCCCTACAACCTGCTATAGCATTTGCAGTTAATGCAATAATAATACCATCCTGGTTAGGATTCTTTTTATCATTTCTAATCATCTTCAAAGCAGCCACACCGTCAAAATCAGGCATCATATGGTCTAATAAAATCATATCGAATTTCTGTTTAGAACTTATATCCACACATTCTCTTCCGCCTGTTGCTGAAAACACATTGGCCTTTGTTCTTTTAAGTAATGCCTTTATCACAGATAAATTCATAGCATTGTCATCTACAACAAGTATATTAGCCCCTTCGGCAACGAAGAAACCTTTCACTTCAGTAACCGTTTCATTCTTATTAGAATACAAATCAACATCTCCAATTGGTGTAACATCTACTATCCTTTGCGGAATCGATACTGTAAATTTAGAGCCTTTACCATATTCACTTTCTACAGTAATCTCACCCTTCATCATATCTATCAATTGTTTTGCAATACTAAGACCAAGTCCTGTACCTTGAATAGTCCTATTTTTATCCAATTCAAAACGCTTGAAATTATCATATATTTTAGGAATATCTTCTTTCTTAATTCCGATTCCGGTATCTTCCACTGATAAACATAGCCATATTCGATTTTCAGCCTCTAACTTATAATACGCTTCCAATGTAACCTGACCTTCATCAGTGTATTTTACAGCATTTGAAATAATATTAGTAACAACCTGTTTTATACGTAATTCATCACCAAATAACTTTGAAGGCAGATTTTTATCCACTTTAACATTTATGCTAATTGGCTTGCCTGAAGCTCTTGTTGTAAGAATAAGTTGTTCATCTTTAATAAGTGATTCGACATCATATTCTGCTTCAACAAGTTCAAACTGTCCTGATTCAATCTTACTAAAATCCAAAATATCATTTACTAATCCAAGAAGCATATTGCTAGCTCGCTTAACATTATCGGCATATTCTTTGATTTCATTATTTTCAGACTCTCTAATAATCATTTCATTCATACCTATAACTGCATTTATAGGTGTTCTAATTTCATGTGACATATTAGCTAAAAACTTAGCTTGCGCCTCTCTTGCAACAATAGCCTCTTGCTTCTTCTTTTCGGATTTCATAATATCCTGTCCAGTCTTGATAATAGCCATTACAAGTAAGAACATCAAACCTACAGCTAGAACAGTACCTATTGATAAGCCTAAATCCAAATAATATAAAACCATCTCGCCCACTGCCGAGAATAAAAGGCCATACACACCTACCGCTACAATAAAGTAATCTGCAATTTTTCGTTTAACCAAATCAATGGTAATCGTCGCAATAGTAGTCACAATAGCTGTTCCTATACCAATATGCATAAATGGTAACATTTGTACATATTCTGCCACATTAAACACTTGTAAAAATGTACAAACAATAAGTATCCCTATAACATAAGTTAATGGAATAATATGAACTTTTTTATACCTTTCATTTTGAATATCATTGATATATATCAACAATGGGATTGGTATAACCATCAAACTTAAATATGTATAATATGTCAAAATTGACACATTTTTAAATATTATTTGCCTAAATTCCACTTCCGATAACATCCATACGGAGCAGAAAAACATCGTCCATACAAGATAAGATAATGGCAAAGACTTCTTATAAATGTATTTAAGAATCTGGCATACCACAATACAAAATACACTTAAGAATAATAAAAATATAATTATTATAGTTCGTACACCTGATTCAGAAACAAGTCTAGTCCAAACTCCAAGTTTATCACCAATATAACAAGCTCTAACATCTCCTGCGTACTTTGATTCACTAGAAAATCTATATTCTACTGTTTTTCCAGCATCATCTTTATTCAAATCAGCAAAAACATACCAAAACGCACTGTTTTTTCCGAATGGTCTACTATCTTTTGTATTGTAAGACGAACGTAGTTCGCCGTCTATATACACTTCTACATCTTGCCAAATAGACCTAAAGCAAATAACCTGATTATCCTCTATATCATCAGGAAGTTCTGTTGCAACACAAACAACCTCTCCGTATTCAGCCTCTAGCTTACATGGGATATCAATATCAACTTTTTCTCCGTCTTTTGTAATATGATACCAGCCATCATTAAAATCTTCACAATTAGAACTTAATCTATCTCTTTCTGACGGATAAAATAATTGCCCGAGCACAAAAAGAAGGAATAATACAAAAACAGTTATTCCGAAAAATTTTTTAATAAAATTAAATAAATATTCATTATCTTTCTTTTGCATTTATAAATCTCCTATTTTTAGTGATACAATCACAAATAATACGTTCAACAATCTACATATATTTTATCACATATGAATGGTATAAAGCAAGACAAAGTAACTTAATAATACAAAAATCGCTATAAGTGTATACTTACAGCGATTTTCATTCACACATCTAATATATATATTACTCCCCACAATTTTACCAGCATCCATAATAAGAGATGTCCGTTTAAATACAAATTTTATAGCATTGATTATCTTCTCATATAATCAATTAATATTATAGCAAAAATTTTTTACTTTTGTGCCTTTGCGTATAATTGATATCTTTTTGCGCAAAATTCGACAATACCATTGGACTTTTCTAGACTAATATGATAAAATAATCTCATCAAAATGCTATAGGAGGTAGGCAAATGAATATTGCAATATGCGATGACGCCAAACAATACCGTGTGCAAATTGTTTATTTGCTTGCGGAATATGCAGAACAAAAGCATTTAGACTTTACTATTTCAGAATTTTCCAAAGCCGCAGATTTATTAGATGAAGCACAGAGGATAAATGGATTTGACATATATATACTTGATGTTATGATGACCGAAATGAATGGTATAGAACTTGGTGTTAAACTTCGTGAAAACGGTTATGATGGCATAATCATTTATCTTACATCAAGTGCAGACTTTGCTATAGATTCATATAAGGTTGATGCTTCTAATTACATCCTTAAACCTATACTTAAAGATGTTTTTGTTAACGCCATAGACAAGATTCTTTTTGATATTAGTAAGAAGAAAGACCATTATGTCATTGTTAAAAACAAACAGAGATGTACTCGTATTTCTTATGAAAATATATTATATATTGACGTATGTAACAGAGCTCTTTGTTATCATTTAGCCAATGGTGACATTGTAGAAAGCACTATGCTTCGAGTTCCTTTTATTGATGCCGTAGCACCACTTATGCAGGATAAGCGATTTTTGCACTGTAGCAAAACTTTAGTTGTTAATATGGATAACATTACACAAGTAGATATGGAATATGTCATTTTCAAAGATGATATCACTGCGTATTTCAGCAAAAATGTTTGTCGTGATCTACGAACAAAATGGTCTGAATATTGGCAGAATTAAAGGCATAGCAGATATTGCTATGCCTTTTAATGATTATTTTCTAATGCACAATAACATCACACTCAGAAAATTTAACTTTTCTTACATTACCCGAAATATATTCGAAGAACCAGTATTTACAAATTGACCGATATCTAGCGATTGCGAAAATGAATACAACAAATTTTCTTCAAAATATTTAACTTCAGATAATACTGCATCTACTTGCTGATTCTCATTTAGGCTATAGCTAGTAACTTTAACCATAAAATCCATTTCCCTATAATCCTCTGGATTATCACTTTTTAATCCATCATAATTGTGAATAGTATATCCATACTCTGTATTTACAAAAGAAAAGGAAGCATTTTTTAGCTTCCTCATTCTTTTACTGTATTACAAATTTTATATTATTTTCTTTTGCAAACGTTTCCGCATAAGAACCAGCTTGACCGTATATTGTCAACCTATAACATTCTTTAAATGCTTCACTATCAATATATGTAACACTATTTGGAATTGTTATACTTACTAAATTAATACATCCACGAAATGCTTCGTGCTCTATAGTAGTTACACTATTTGGAATAATTATATTCTTCAATCCATAACAGTTATAAAATGTCAGACTTTCTATAGTGGTTATGCTATTTGGAAGTGTTATATCAATTAAGCTTCTACATTCCATAAATGCTCTATCCTTAATAAACATAACATTATTTGGAATTGTTATATTGGTTAATCCTGAACATCCGCCAAATGTATAACTTTCAATAGTAGTTACACTATTTGGAATTGTTATATTTTTTAAACTTGAGCAACCACCAAATGCACTCTTATCTATAGTAGTTACACTATTTGGAATTGTTACATTTGTCAAGTTTTCACATCCGCCAAATGTATAACTTTCAATAGTAGTTACACTATTTGGAATTGTTACATTGGTTAAACTTGAGCAGCCATTAAATGCATAACTTTCAATAGTAGTTACACTATTTGGAATTGTTACATTGGTTAAACTTGAGCAGTCATTAAATGCACCATAACCAATGGTAGTTACACTATTTGGAATTGTTATATTGGTTAAACTTGAGCAGCCATTAAATGCACCATAATCAATGGTAGTTACACTATTTGGAATTGTTATATTTTTCAAACTCCAGCAACCACCAAACGCTTGGCTTCCAATATATGTAACACTATTTGGAATTGTTATATTTTTCAAACTCAAGCAATCCCCAAACGCTTGGCTTCCAATATATATAACACTATTTGGAATTGTTATATTTTTCAATCCCGTACACCTATTAAACGCACCATCGATTATATGTGTCACACCATTATTGATGATTACTTCATCAATACCAGCTCGGTCACCTTCATACTCCAACATATCTAGCCACATATTATCCAGAATTGTTAGCGTAATTTTATTTTCTACGGATGGTTTTGTTTGCTGTTCTTCTGTATCTTGTTTCTTTGATGTTGTCTGCTGTTCTACTGTTTCTTGCTTATTTGCTGTATCTTGTTTCTTTGATGTTGTCTGCTGTTCTACTGTTTCTTGTTTATTTGCTGTATCTTGTTTCTTTGATGTTGTCTGCTGTTCTACTGTTTCTTGTTTATTTGCTGTTGTTTGCTGTTCTACTGTTTCTTTTCCTATTGAATCATTATCTGTAATTTGTCCTACTGTTTCTTCCTCTTCTATATCATCACCATTAGTTTCGACAATTTCACTTGTTTTCTTTGTTCCATCACTTTCATTTTTTGTCCCCTCTTTTTTCGAGCAAGAACACAATACCATACATACTATTAAAATACAGCAAGACAAATATGCATATTTTTTCATAGTGTTACCATCCTTTCCCTATATCAAAAAAGTAGTTATATTTTTACAACTGCTTTTCAACATAACAAACTACCCTCGCACAACTTCCTTAAATGTATATGCCACAATAGCGGGTGTTCCTTTC
Source organism: Lachnospiraceae bacterium (assembly GCA_017935565.1). Lineage (GTDB taxonomy): Bacteria > Bacillota > Clostridia > Lachnospirales > Lachnospiraceae > SVEL01. The sequence continues at coordinate 856 of JAGBHK010000017.1, read as the reverse complement.
AATTTTATGTACCTTGCTACAGTTGAGCCGCTTCTGTTCATCTTCCTACCAACCGCCGCATAATTGCCAAGCTGGTTATACAGCCTTTGCATTTCAACTATTTCTGCTGGTGTTACACGTGCTGCCATATCTTAACTCTTTCTATTTGGCTTTTGTGCAGTTTTCAAACAATCGTCACTATTTTCTATAGCATATTTCCAAATGTCATCAATGTAACCAACAAAGTCCAATCTTTCTCCGCCCGTACTATCAATAATATTATTCATAACTGCAAGCTTGTCAGAATAATTCCAAGGAAGTATAATATATTTTTCTACAACAATTCTCATTAATTAATCTCAATATTTAATTGTAAACCACGCAATTCATATAATTTATTATATATATATATCTATATGCAATGTCAAGCAGTTTTGCGTAATTGCAAGACTGTTATGCCCTAATATCTGTTCATTCATATTCAAATATCACCTCATTTTCCACCATCATTTTAATTCTACACATTTGATTTTCTCATTCCTAACATAATAAAAAAGTGAGACCCATCATAAGCATCAAGCTTTAAATGACGTGTCTCACTTATATTTCAAAAAATCAAATGTCTATTTAATTAAAACTTACCAGCTTCTGCTGCTTCTTGAATAGAAACTGCAACTGCAACTGTCATACCAACCATTGGGTTGTTACCAGCGCCGATAAGACCCATCATTTCTACGTGAGCAGGAACTGATGAAGAACCAGCGAACTGTGCATCTGAATGCATACGACCCATTGTATCTGTCATACCGTATGAAGCAGGACCTGCAGCCATGTTATCTGGATGAAGTGTTCTACCTGTACCACCACCTGATGCTAC
>JAGBHK010000016.1 GCA_017935565.1 Lachnospiraceae bacterium | reverse complement strand
GAAGTTTTTCATACATGTAAGGTTGATTATCAACAGGCAGAAGATTTTGCTATAGCAAATAAAACATTGTTTGAATATAAAGTTTCTAAAAATTACAGCTTCTATGATAAGATTTCAGAAGAGGGATATGAGAAAAGAAAAGCTATGTTGAGTAGCATATATTCTACAAAAGGAATTGCTGGGATGTTAATATGCCAAAGTCGAAATGAGTCGATTCATAAATGGAGAAGAAGTGTTAATGGAAATATGACGGCTTATATTGGGGAATCAAATTTTACCATAGTTAAAAGCAAAATAGGCGATTGGGGAATTGGTTATGGTGATGGTAAGTGGAAATGGGAATACAATAATAAGAAATTCGCATCAGAAGAAGATGCGATGAAAGTGGCAGAGTATTTTGCGTTTTTACTTTTTAACAAAGAAAAGATTAGAGATTTGTAAAATAAACGTCGAGTGCATGGCTCACCCATCTCGAGTGCATGGGAGAAATCAAGGAAATACAGAATATACATAACTATAGAAAGAACTACCTTCTTCGATATGTTCCCTTTAACAGTAAATCTTCTTGATTTATTCCCTTGTACTTCGGTACAATAAATCAAGGCAGACACCAAATCGGAACAATCGAGCCATGTGGAGGCGGTATGTCTTTTAGCTAAATGCTAGTCAACTATTTTTGAATGTTAAAAATAAAAAACAGATGTATTTTTAAAGAATATATGATAAAATAAAAATCAACAAGCGTGATAATTTTGTCGCATTGTATTTAGGTAAAGTATAAAGAGTTAAAACGTAAAGGAGAAAAAACATATGAGTATTTTTGATTCATTGAAAAAAGCAGTAGCTTCATTTTTGAAGAAGGAGGCTTCAGAGGCTGTAGATAATGTAGTAAAGTCAGTAGGAAAAGGAAGAAATCATACTGAAAGTTTTACATTTAACGAACTTCCAACAAATGTTAATGAATTAAAGGCATTGCCAGAGGCTTCTTTGGACTCAGCATTTAAGACAACTGCATTAACAATTCTTGCATTAAGCCGTTATGAGCAAAATCCGGATGAAGCAATGGAAATGATTAATTTCTTGAAAGGGCCTTCGGAAGTAAATGGCAAAGATAGACAGTTTATTGATGATAGATTAAAAGGTAAGGGATATAAAGTATTATCTTTCTTTGCAGGTGCAACACCTGAGAATAATTATAAGCCTAATACACCTTATACTATTTCGGTTAGCGAAAATCCTTATTCTTTTGACGAAGAAAATTGGGCAACATTGTATGTAACAAGCGGTGGTGCTGATAATCCTAGACCGATAAAATTGCGTAAAAAACCATCTACAGGTCAGTGGTTTGTAAATGATATTCAGTGTCTTTCGGATATTCGTACACCAAATAAGGATGATGCTTGGGCATAGGAAACAAAAGTGATAAAATAATTATTTAAAAGTGGTCGAATTCGACCACTTTTATGTTGTATATATAAAGTATTGTATTTTGTTGTTCTAAGGTGTAAAATGTATTTTTGGAAAAAGTACAATGAGAGGAATGTAAATTATGAAGAAACAAATTAAATTATTAATAACCGCAGTATTGTTATTAATAACTGCGTATGTTATGCCTGTAACAGTATTAGCTGCAGAGGGAGATGTAGTTATTGATGAAAATAATTTTCCTGATGCAACTTTTAGAAATCATGTAAAAGGTTATGATTCGAATAATGATGGATACTTGAGCCTTACAGAACGTAGTAATATTACTAATATTAATGTTAGTAATTCAAATATTACAAGTTTAAAAGGTGTGGAATATTTCCCTGATTTATATAAATTGTGGTGTAATGGAAATAAACTTACAAGTCTAGATTTAAGTAAAAATGAAAAACTTGGAGTAGTATTTTGTTATGATAACCAACTTACAAGTTTGAATATGGGAGTTAAACCGCAATTATATCAGATTAGTTGTCAAAACAATAAATTGACCGCCCTTGATATTACAAAATGTACTAATTTAAAATATTTCTATTGTTATTCTAATCAAATTACAGATTTAAATGTGACAAATTGTCCAAGACTATATGAATTTAATGCGAAAGATAATTTGCTCACAGGTGTTGATGTAAGTAAAAATCCGGAATTACATAATTTATGTCTAATACGTAATAATATAACAAGTCTCGATGTGAGTAATAATACTAAAGTGCAATATTTGTATTTGCGTGGAAATAAATTGACAAACATAGATGTAAGTAAAAATACAATACTAAAAAAACTCTGGGTTGATTCTAATCAGATTACTTGTTTAGACATAAGTAAAAATGCTGAAATTGTAGAAGTATTAACTAATGATAATTCGTATACAATATCTCAAACAAGAGATAATACTTTTGACTTGTCTACGATTTCAGGCTTTAATACATCGTTTGCATCAAATTGGAGTGGTGGAAGTGTTTCTGGAAATATATTAACAATAAATGTAGCTGCTAACACTGTTACATATATATATGATATAGATGGTGCGTCAGGTAGCAAAACTGCGGAATTAAAATTAAATATATCTAATCCAAGCAAGGCGATTACATATATTGATAATGTGACTGTTACAGGAGTGGATACACCTGTAGCGGGAAACAGTTTTGATACAACAGCAAGTTGTGAGACAGCAGGAGTGAATGAAACTAGTCCATCGGTTGTTTGGGAAAAGAAAAACGGAAATACATACCAAAAAGTTACTGGAAAAGCTGATTATAATACAACATATAGAGCAATTATTACTGTGACACCAGATTGGTGGTATGAGTTTAAGAATGATACAAAGGGGACCGTTAATGGAAAAACTGCAAGTGTCAGTTATGATGCAACATCAAGAAAATTCGTACTATCAGTTGAGTATACGACCGCTAAAGAAAAACTTTTAAGTATCGAGCAAAATAATTCAATCGAAGTTGAGGCTGGTGTTGAATTAAAAGAAATGAAATTTCCTACAACTGTATCCATTACAACAGACGGAAAGAAAACAAAGAGTGCAAAAGTAAATTGGAATATTAGTAAGCCTACATATGTAGATGGTACATCCTTTGATATTGAGAATAAGGATGGATATAGTTTTGTTTTACAAGGTGTTGTAACATGTCCTGAAAATGTAGATGCTGGGGATATTAAACTAATATCGCAAATTAAGGTGAGTGTTGCTAAGGACGGTGTAGAAATTAAACCGATAGAAACGATTGAAGAAACAGAATCAGAAACACAAGAAGAAACTGTAGAAGAAACTGTAGAAGAAACAGAGGAAATATCAACAGAAGAAGCCACAGTGGAAGAAACAGAAAGTGAAACACAAGAACCTACAGAAAAAGAAATTGTGGAGGAAACAAGCACAAATTCAAATGAAGATAATGAAGAAGATAACGGCAATTTTTGGTGGTTATGGATTATAATATTGGTTATTATAATTGTTGTATTAATAATTATTATTCTGAAAAAAAGAAAAAAGGATGAAGAACAAGCATAAATAAAGTTTAAATTGCTACATGATTTTTGATAGGTCAGGAAAATTAATCCTGACCTATTTTAATTAGTGTGAAAATATAGAATTATCGTCATAACAATTTGAAAAAAAATAACTATATGGTATAATAAAATATAGTAAATTGTGCGGATAATATACATCACAGGAGGAAGTATTATGCAATCACTCAAATTTTTATACAGAATAGGTCATGGCCCATCTTCATCCCACACTATGGGTCCGATGGCTGCTGCCAAACATTTTTATAGTGAACTACCAGATGCTGACGAATACAAGGCAGTTCTTTATGGCTCGTTATCAAAGACGGGGAAAGGTCATATGACAGATGTTGCCATAAAAGAAGTTTTTGGAGAAAAAAAGTGCGAGATAGTTTTTGATTACGAAAGTCACACAGATTATCATCCAAATACTATGGATATTATTGCGATTAAGGATGGAAATGAAATAAAAAAGACTCGTTATTATAGTATTGGTGGTGGCGAAGTTCTTATGGATGGCGAGAAAAGAGAGGCACATAATGAAGTATATGGATTCAATTCATTTACGGAAATATCAAAGTATTGCCGCGAGCGTGATATTCGTATTTGGCAGTATGTAGAAGAATGTGAAGGTCCAGAAATTTGGGATTATCTAGCCGAAGTTTGGAATGTTATGAAAAGTTCCATAAAGCGAGGCATAGAAACCGATGGCGTTTTACACGGTGGTCTTGGCTTGCAGAGAAAGGCGAGATATTTATTTAGACAGAGGCACATTGATGAAAATGAAGAAACGAAGATGAACCGTTTAATTTGTGCATATGCATATGCTGTCAGCGAGGAAAATGCAGGTGGCGGAGTTATAGTTACGGCGCCAACTTGTGGTTCTTGTGGAGTATTGCCTGCGGTTTTAAAATTTTTACAACCGAAACGCAATTTTACGGATGAACAGATAATTCATGCCATTGCTACGGCAGGAATCATTGGTAATCTTATTAAAACAAATGCGTCAATCAGTGGTGCGGAATGTGGTTGTCAGGCAGAGATTGGTTCAGCTTGTGCGATGGCAGCGGCAGCAGCGGCGGAACTTTACGAATTGGATTATGACCAGATTGAATATGCGGCTGAGATGTCCATAGAGCATCATTTGGGGCTTACCTGCGATCCAATTGGCGGATTGGTTCAAATTCCATGTATTGAGCGAAATGCCATAGCTGCTATGAGAGCTCTGAATGCTGTGAATTTAGCGGACTTTTTGGCTGATTCCAGAATGATTAGTTTTGATATGGTTGTTAAAACAATGTATGAAACAGGCAAGGATTTGAAGGTTATATATCGTGAAACCTCAGAAGGTGGTCTTGCAAAATTGATGTTAAGTGAATAGAGGAGATTACTATGTTACAAAAAGATATCGAAGAAAAATATATATGTATTCTTGAAGATGAATTGGTTCCTGCAATGGGTTGCACGGAACCTATTGCTATTGCGTATGTTGCGGCACTTGCAAGGAAAACCTTGGGAGTGATTCCAGATAAGGTCGAACTTATTATTAGTTCTAATATTATTAAAAATGTCAAAAGCGTTGTTGTACCACATACTGGTGGTTTGAAAGGTATAGGGGCAGCGGCGGCTGCGGGCATTGTTGCAGGAGATGCCGATGGGATATTGGAGGTTTTGTCAAATATTGAAGAAGACAAAATTCCAGTTATTTCGGAATATATGAAAAATACAGATATTGGGATAACCCCTTCAGATAGCGGATACATATTTGAAATTATAGTGAAGGCTGAAAAAGATGGACATAAAGCGTTGATTCACGCTGCAGGAAACCATACAAATATTATTGAAATGGTTAAGGATGAAGAGGTTTTATTGAAAAAAGAATACAATGAAGATATTCAATTTGCAAAGCCTTATCGCGACCTTTTAACTGTGGAAAGAATTATAGAGTTCGCCGATAATGTTGATATTTCAAAGGTTAAGAATCTTTTAGACAGACAGATTGCATATAATACAGCTATAGCCGAAGAAGGTTTAAAGGGCAAATGGGGAGCTGGTATCGGAAAAATTCTTATGGATTCATATGGAGACACAGTCTTTAATCGAGCAAAAGCAATGGCGGCAGCAGGCGCAGACGCGAGAATGAGTGGATGCGAGATGCCAGTTATTATTAATTCTGGTAGTGGAAATCAGGGAATGGCAACATCCCTTCCTGTTATTGTATATGCAAAAGAATTAAAAGTTGAGGACGATTTGTTTTATAGGGCGTTGTTGGTAGCAAATCTTGTTACAATTCATATGAAAACAGGTATTGGTTGTCTTTCAGCTTATTGTGGTGCGACCAGTGCAGGATGTGGCGCGGCAGCAGGAATTACATATTTGTATGGAGGTAAACTTAGAGAGATAGCCCACACAATTGTGAATGCAGTTGCGATTAATTCGGGAATGATTTGTGATGGTGCTAAACCAAGTTGTGCAGCAAAGATTGCTTCGGCTATTGAAGCGGGTCTTCTAGGAATGCAGATGCAAATGCATGGAAGCCAGTTTTATGGCGGCGATGGAATTATTGTTAAGGGCGTTGAAAATACTATTGCAAATATAAGTAGATTAGCTGTTATGGGAATGTCGCAGACTGATAAAGAGATTATACAGATTATGGTGGAGTGATAATTTTTAATTTGTATAATCAAACATATTATGCTACAATATAAACCGAATTTAAAAACCTTAAAGGAGATTAGCAATGGAAAGACATGAATTTGAATGCATGACTATTTGTCCTCTTGATGGACGTTACGCAAGTATTAAGGATTCATTATCTGAATACTTTAGTGAGTACGCATTGATAAAATACAGAGTTTATGTGGAAATACAATGGTTAAAATTTCTGATTGAAAATGTTGAAAACGACATTTTGGCTAGATTTGATAAGAGTGAAATGGATAAGATTGAAAGTATTGCAAATAACTTCAATTATGAAGCCTTTAAGGCGTTTAAAGAAATTGAAGCAGTTACACGACATGATGTGAAAGCTGTTGAGTATTATATTGGCAATCAGTTAAAGGACATGGGATATGATTATCTTGTAAGTTTTGTACATATTGGTTGTACTTCAGAAGATATCAATAACACTTCATACGCTTGTATGATTAAGAATGGTTTATATAATGTTTGGTTGCCAAGAGCAACAGAATTTGCAGGTATTATTGATAGATTGGCAAATGATTATAAGGATATGGCAATGCTTGCGCATACTCACGGACAGCCTGCAACACCAACAACTATCGGCAAAGAGTTTAAAGTATTTGCATACCGTTTATATTCTAGCATAGAGAATATTGAAAGTATTAAGATTAAGGCTAAATTCAATGGTGCAACAGGAACTTACAGTGCCATTGTCACTGCGTTCCCTAATATCGATTGGCCTGCAATGTCAAAGAAATTCGTTGAGGAATACTTAGGACTTACATTTAATCCACTTACAACTCAGATTGAGAGCCATGATTATACATGTCATATTCTTGATGGTGTAAGACATTTCAACAATGTTTTGATGGATTTAGATGTTGATATGTGGTTGTATATTTCAATGGAATACTTTAAGCAGATTCCAGTTCAGGGTGAAGTTGGCAGCAGTACAATGCCTCACAAAGTTAACCCAATCCGTTTTGAAAATAGCGAAGCAAATGCTGATATGTCAAACAATATTTGTGTTGCATTGTCAAATAAATTACCTAAGTCACGTATGCAAAGAGACTTGTCTGATTCATCAAGCCAGAGAAATTTAGGCCTTGCATTCGGATATTCGCTTCAGGCGATAAGTGAGACAAAAAATGGTCTTGCTAAATGTGTTGTAAATGCAGACAAGCTTGCCAGTGATTTAAATGAAAAATGGGAAGTTCTTGCTGAACCTATTCAGACAATGCTTAGAAAGTATGGTGTGCCAGACGCATATGATACATTAAAAGCATTGACAAGAGGCAAGAATATTTCAAAAGAAGACATCTTAAAGTTTGCCGAAGGTCTTGATATGATTTCGGATGAAGATAGAGCAATACTTGTAAACTTAACACCTGCTACATACACAGGTGTTGCAAGTAAATTGGCAGAATTAGAATTAAAATAAATAATAAATGAGGATGCAATTGCATCCTCATTTGTTTTATCGACCAGGTCTATTACTTGAATTTCCAACAGTTGTGAGTAGTGAACTAATAGTAAATGTTGTGTAAGTTTGACCGTTAATTTTTATTGTGTAAGAACCAGTACTTAAATTTGCATTTGAGAATACAAGATTCTGAAATGTTTTCTTGGCTGTTACATTGAGTACTTCTTTGCCAGAAGAATCTTCAACAGTTACAATTGAACCAGCCTGATAACTAGAAGTAAAAGTAACCATTACAGAATACTGTGTTCCACCACTTGGCATCTGCGCCATATCTTTTGTGCCAAGTCCTACAAAATTGCCACCATTTTGAGTCCATGAACCGTCATAGTCCAATGTACCATTTCCACCAGAGGTAGGTCCATATACAGTGACATTTCCGCTGGTGTATGTGACTGTTCCATTTGAGTCAATACCATCGCCAGAAGAGTCGACAGTTAATGTTCCACCGCTAAAAGTAATGGTACCTGTGGAATTTGAGAAATTACCCATTCCAGGGCGATTATTGCCGCCTGGAGTAGTGCTACTTGAACTGTCGTTACCGCCAGCAGCGTTCAAACCGTCGTCACTAGCGACAACGGAAGTTGTACCGCCTTTTATGTAAATATTTGTAGCCTCTATACCTTCATAACTTTTTGTTATTGTTACATTGCCTCCGCTAATTGTCAAATCAGTATCAGCGTGTAGTCCGTCATCAGCAGAAGACATATTTAATGTACCACCAGCAATAATTACATTGGTGTTAGCATGAATACTGTCGTCTTGGGAATTAATCGTAAAAGAGCCGTCATTTATGGTAATGTTGCCAGTTGCCTTGATGCCTTTCATACTAGTGTCGCTGCTTGCACCTGAAGAATTGCTACCATTACCAGTCTTTATGTTAAAGGTACCACCGTTTATAATAATTTCTGTTTCGGCCTGCATACCATCTTCTTTCGCAGTCAATGTGTAAGTACCGCTCTCAATATAAATTCCACCCATGCCTTCTTCTTCATTGTCAGATTTCATGGCGTCGCCACCTGAAATTACAGTTACGCTTGCATTTTCAAGTTCGATAGCGTCTTTACCCTTTAATCCATTATTAACTGCATTTACGACTATTGTGCCGCCCTTGATTCTAAGGTCATCTTTTGAGGCGATTCCGTTATTGAAGTTTCCGTTTACAACCAATTTTCCTTCGCCCTTTATTACTAAATCATCTTTTGAAAATATTGCGGCGTTTGGCTCCTCGTTAGTTACGTCATCATAAGTATAATTTGAACTGTCGTTTATAGTATTAGTAGTATTTTCTGCAAGTTTCAGAGTTACTTTATCTGCGCTAATTACATAGATTCCGCAACTGCTAGAATTGCTTATGTCTACGCCTAAAAGATTGATTTTAACATCTGCATCATCTGGTGCGTTTACAATAATTCGGCCGTCGTTTAAAGTACCGATAACTGAATATTCGCCGGCAGCAGTAATAGTAACTTCACTGCCTTTTATAGTTGCACCAGTTCCGTCGTAGGAAATGCTGTTACCATTTAGATGGATTATGCCATCACCAGTATTTACAACATTTTCTTCCCCCTTATTGGTGGTTGGTTCTTCGATTTTAGAAGTTGTAGTTTCTTCAGTTACTTCAGCTTTCGTTGATGACGTAGACCCATCATCGCTTGTGCTTTCAGTTTCGTCAGAAATACTTTCAGTTTGGTCGGTGCTACTTTCTGTTTCAACATCATTTTTTGTTTCATCAAGAGCATTTTCGGTCGAAATATCTTTTGACGATGATTCATCAGTAGCAGAAGTATCATTTGTAGAGTTATCGTAACTTGGATTTTTACTACAAGATAAGCAACATACGCAAATAATAATTGCAATAATTAGGACTATTGCGATTAATGTTGCAAGAAATACTTTTTTATCTTTTTCTCTCAACTTATCAATAAAATTCATAACTATGTAACCTCCATAAATATTGTATACTTAATTAATACATTTGCAATGTGTTTTTTAAGTGATATTGTTATGAAAATAATTTGCCAAAATGGTGTGTATTGTGATAAAATTTTAAATTGAGTGAAAAATATATAGGAGTAATGTGATGTTAGAAAAAATTAATGCATTTTTAAGCAGTGTAAATGATGTGGTTTGGGGTATTCCACTTATTGTGCTTATTCTTTTTACGGGTCTTTTGTTAACAATTAGACTTAAAGGATTACAGTTTACAAAATTTGTTTTAGGTGTAAAATACATGTTCAGAAAAGATGAGACTGGCGAAGGTGAGGTTTCAAGTTTTGGTGCATTATGTACGGCACTTTCAGCTACCATAGGAACTGGTAATATCGTAGGTGTTGCTACAGCTATTGTGGCAGGCGGACCAGGTGCGTTGTTCTGGATGTGGGTTGCTGCGCTTGTTGGAACTGCTACAAAATATGCTGAATGTCTTTTAGCAGTAAAGTATCGTACAGTTGCTGAAGATGGTCACATTGTAGGTGGACCATTCTATTATATTGAAAATGGTATGGGTAAAAAATGGAAATGGCTCGCTAAAGTATTTGCATTTTTAGGTGTTTGTGTTGGTTTGTTTGGCATTGGTACATTTACTCAGATAAATGGTATTACAAATGCAGTTCATACATTTTTTGATGCAAATAATGCCCATACAGTTGAATTATTTGGAAATGATTATTCTTGGAGTGTTGTGATTTCAGGGTTAATATTAACAGTTTGTGTTGCGTTAGTTTTGATTGGTGGATTAAAGAGAATTTCAAAGGTTGCAGAATTTGTTGTTCCATTTATGGCGGCTACATATATAATTGCAGCTCTTATTATTATTTTATGCAATATTTCAAAAATTCCAGGTGCATTTGTTACAATTTTTGAAGGGGCGTTTGGACTTAGAGCTGTAGCAGGTGGTGCCATTGGTGCAATGATAGTTGCAATGCAAAAAGGTATTGCTAGAGGTATCTTCTCAAACGAAGCTGGTATTGGTAGTGCACCTATTGCGGCGGCGGCAGCGAAAACAGAATATCCTGCAGAACAGGGACTTATTTCCATGCTCGGAACAATCATTGATACTATTATTGTTTGTACAATGACAGGTATTGTAATAATTGTTACGGGAGCACATGAAACTGGTCTTGAAGGTGTAAATGTTACTATTAAAGCATTTCAGGATGGTATGCCTTTCCCAGCAGTTGTAGGTTCGTTCCTTTTGATGATTTGTCTTGTATTTTTTGCATTTACAACAATTCTTGGTTGGAATTATTATAGCGAGAGATGTCTTGATTATTTGACAGGAAACAACGACAAGGCTAACAAAATATACAGATGGTTATATATTGCATGTGTATTCATTGGACCGTATATGACAGTTAAGGCGGTTTGGACAATTGCAGATATTTTCAATGGACTTATGGCAATACCAAACCTTATAGCGCTTCTTGCACTTAATGGTGTAGTTGTTGCTGAAACTAAAAAATATTTTGATATGAAGAAAAAAATGTTATAGGTGAAATATGAGGTTGAAGGATAAAAAGCAACTCGCCTTAGATATTATTGAGGCGTTGAAAAATGAATGTCCATTAGCGCAGTGTAGTCTTGAGTATGATGAAGCGTGGAAATTACTTGTAAGTGTGCGACTTGCGGCTCAATGTACTGATGCCCGTGTAAATGTTGTGGTTAAAGATTTGTACAAGAAATTCCCTGATGTCAATGCGTTGGCAGCGGCTTCGGTAGATGATATTGAAAAGATTGTTAGACCTTGTGGACTTGGCAAAAGCAAAGCACGCGATATAAGTGCTTGTATGAAGATTATTCGAGATGAGTATGCGGGTCAGGTGCCTGACAATATGGAAGAATTATTGAAACTTCCTGGTGTTGGCAGAAAAAGTGCCAATCTTATAATGGGTGATGTGTATGGAAAGCCTGCTATTGTTACTGATACGCATTGTATTAGACTTACAAATAGAATGGGGCTTGTGGATGGAATAACGGACCCTAAAAAGGTTGAAATGGAATTATGGAAGATTATTCCTCCAGAAGAGGGAAATGATTTTTGTCACAGATTGGTTCTTCACGGAAGAGATGTTTGTACGGCAAGAACAAAGCCGTATTGTGATAAATGTTGTGTGAAGGATATTTGCAGGAAGAAGATATAGTGTGTAGAAAATGGGTAATTATAAAAGTTTGAACTTTATGGTTACCTATTTTTATTACTTTGAATTGTTGCTGATTAGTTTTCGATATGATATAATAAAACAAAATAAAATGTTCGTGATTAGGAGGAATAATATGAATATATGTACAAAATGTGGAAGGGGATTTGAAGGAAATGTATGTAGTAATTGTGGAATGATGTATAATGTACAGCCACAAATTCAATATCAACAGCCAGTAAATATAAACAATAATAATTTTGGTGAGAAAAAGAAATTTAATGGAAAGAAAATGGGAGTGCTTATTGTTGTTATATTGCTTGTATTGGGTGTGGGTATAGCCATATTTGTTGATTCAATGAATAACAAAAAAGAAGATGAACGAAGAGAAGAAATGCGGGATGTTGGTGCGGAAATACTTGAACATTATAGGAATAAGGAGTTTGATAAAGCAATAAAGGTAGCAGAAGAGTTGGAAGAGCCATATAGTGATTATTATATAGATTTTATTAATTATGCGAAAGAAGTTTCTGAATGGGAAGGAACTGGTGAAGAACTGTATTTATGGTTAGAAGACTTCTTCGAATTTTACCAAGAATCTGAATATGCAGATGCCGAAATTGCTAAATATGTAATTGGATTTTTTTGGCAAGATGTAGCTTCTGCTAAAGAAGAATTTGATAGTTATAAAGATAAAATGAAAGATGCATTTTCGTGGACGGAAGAATATAATGAAATTGCAGAAGACATATATGTAGAGTATTGTGAAATAGTGTATGAAAATAGAGAATTGTTTGGTGCTAAGGCTATGAATAATAAAGTAAATATTAGTAAGTCGGATATTGAGTATTTGGATGAAAAACTTGACGAATGGCACGAAAATTCTATTGAAGAGATAGAAAAATTCGAAGAATCACATAAAGGATTTAAACCATTTGATGAGTATTTAGCTTTGGAAAAAGAAGATATTGATAAATTGAAAGAGATATATTATGAAGATTTTTCAGCAGGGGTAATTTGTTCTGAATATAAAAATGATGAAGATTATTTCTATTTAACATCAAATGAGGCAAAAAAAATATATAAATGGGATGGAAATAGAGCAATTATCGGATATAAATTAGTGTCGGCAAATGACATCGGTCATAATTTAGTCATTAGTACAGATAAAAGACACGCAGATATGCCTGAAGATGCTTGTTACTACGGAATTGCGGATTATGAAATTTGTCGAGATGTTTTAGAAATATTTGAGTTTGTCTGTCCAACTATAAAAGGTGGAGAACGAATAATTTCTGTTGATGATATTTATAATGAGATGTTTGATAAATAAAAAGGAAAAAACTGCAAGTTTAAAACTTGCAGTTTTTTGTTTAAATTACAACACCTTCGACAAAAATTCTTTAAGTCTTGGATGTTTTGGATTTTCAAAAAATTCCTTTGGCTCAGCGCTTTCCAAAATAACGCCTTCGTCAATAAAGATTACGCGATTGGCAACTTCCTTGGCAAAGCCCATTTCGTGAGTAACTATAACCATTGTCATGCCTTCTTTAGCAAGGTCTTTCATAAGGTCGAGAACTTCGCCAACCATTTCTGGGTCGAGAGCACTTGTAGGCTCGTCGAAAAGGATAACATCAGGGTTCATTGCCAATGCACGAACTATGGCAACACGCTGTTTCTGACCACCTGATAAAGTAGATGGATAAACATTTGCCTTGTCGGCAAGACCGATTCTCTCTAAAAGAGCCATAGCCTGGTCTAAACAGTTCTTTTTAATATCTTTTTTTGTGGTTTCGGCTGGAACATTGCCTGCCTTAATGTCTTTCTTCAAGTTCTTGCACTGAATGTGGTATGGAGCCAACATAATGTTTTCAACAACTGTTTTGTTATTAAAAAGATTGAAATGCTGGAAAACCATTCCCATATGCTGTCTGTGAATGTTGATGTCAACCTTCATATCAGCGATATTCTCGCCTCTAAACATTATCTGACCATCTGTTGGGTCTTCCATACAGTTTAAACAACGAAGAAATGTACTTTTACCGGAGCCTGAAGGTCCGATTACGCAAACGATATCGCCCTTATTTATAGTAATATCAATGCCTTTTAAAATTTCTTTATCACCAAATGTTTTCTTAAGATTAATTACGTCTATCACTCTTTCTAAGGCTCCTTTCCATTATTTTAATACCTAAACTTATGATTAATACTAATACAATGTAAATCATTGCCATAACAAGGTATGGAATCATAAATTCGTATGATGTACTACCGATATTGTTAAATGCAACATAAAGGTCTGTTGCACCAACAAAACTTACAACTGATGTTTCTTTAATAAGTGTAATAAATTCGTTACCCATTGTAGGTAAAATATTCTTTACAGCCTGTGGAATTACAATCTTTATCATAGTTGTTGAGAAACTCAATCCAACAGCACGTCCAGCTTCCAACTGTCCAGCATCAACGGATAAAATACCTGCACGCATAATTTCTGATATGTACGCACCACTGTTAAGTCCGAAGATAAGGATAGCAACCTCAACACCTGTCATATTTACACCAATAAGTGGCAATACAACGTAGTAAGAAACGAGGAGCTGCACAACCATAGGAGTTCCTCTAAACAATGCAACGTAAAATGTACAAATTGCATTTAAAACTCTAGGAAGCATTTTGTACTTTGGAACAACTCTTGCTGTAGCTATTACAGTACCAATGATAATACCAATAAGTAAGCCTGAAACTGCGATAAGCAATGTGTTCTTTAAACCTTCTAAAACTGTTTTGTAACCATCATATTCAATAAAATATTCTTTAAAAGTATCAATTTTTTGAGAAAAACTTGTTGTATCCTTGGCTAATGCTTCTGTAATGCAGATGGCAGGAGCAGAGTCTAATATTACATAATCAAGACCACCATTCATCAAATCCTGTACTGCAAGAGAACCGTTTTTATATCCAACTGCACTGGCTGGCAATCCGTCAAATTCCCATTCTGCATCACCTTCAACATATAATTTACCTGTTGTACCATTTTGTACACCAATTTTTGTTGAACTTGTCTTTGAATTTAAAATTTCTACAACATCTTCAGCTGTTTTGCAACCGTCAAATTCATCGCTGTTACCTGGAACAATAAGCTTCTGCGAAGCACTGTAATATGACACTGAGAAATCAACATGTTCTTTTCTGTCTTCTTTTACAGTTAATCCTGCCATAGCAATATCACATTTATGCTGACCAACTGATAAACAAACAGCGTCGAAATCCATATTGTTGATAACTAATTCCATGTCCAAATACTCTGCAAGCGCAGCGGCAATTTCCATATCTATTCCATAATAGTAATCGCCTTTTTTGTATTCAAATGGCTCAAATGCAGCATTTGTAGCAACTACCAATTGATTCTTAGATTCATCGTATTCATGTGACTCAACTGCAACAGGTTCGCCATCACCAAAATAGTTGTTACAAATATCATTAAATGTACCATCCTGCTTTATAGTAGAAATAAATTCGTTAACTTTTTCTAACAACTCAGGCTGGTCCTTGTCGACACCAAATGCATATTCTTCGCTTGTAAGGTCAATATCTATTACCTTAGCCGCATTTGATGCACTGTCTTTGTCATCACCACAGCCGACAAACATTGTCATTGTGGTAATAATAAGCATTGCCAATGCTAGTATTCTTTTCATAAAAAAATCTTTCCTTTCGCATATCATTAACTTTTTAAAATATATCACGAAATTGGGGAAAATGCAATTAGTAATAGGGGTTTGATGGGGAAAATAGAAAGTATAAAAGAGAAATATTTCGGCTAAAATATATTTTGATTATAAATTAGCCGAAAAAGTTGCGCAAAGAATGATTTAGAATGATTACTATCGTCGAAGCGAAAATTACTTGACGGTATGTTTTTTTTTGATATAATAACATCTATGTGATATACAAGGGGCATCCCATTAGTGATAATGGTGCGCAAAGCCGTGAGTCTTTATAAAACAAGATTGTCTGGTTGCGAAAATAAGAAATGTTATATACATGCTTATTTTTGCAACCTTTTTTGTGTATATAGACCATTATTATGAACTAGCCTATGATAAATGGGGCATTCTAGGAGATTAGTAAAAATACGGAGGTACAAAATGAAAAGAAAAAGAAAAAAAGGACTCAAATATACAATAATTACAGTTATAGCAGTGTTTGTATTATTTAACATTTTATGGTTAGTGAATTTAGGTTATATATATTTTAAGTTTGCTTCAAAAGTTGAATATATTGAAGAGGGAGAGATTTATCATGAAACGGATCAAGAAACTGGTGTTACATATTCGGTTAATTTTCCAAACTATCCTTTTTTCGCTACTAATATAGATTTGATTACTTCGGATGGGGATTTTATGATTTATCCTGAACTTTTTGGTGGTTGTGAAATAATCTATACAAGTGATAAAGATGAAGATGTGGTAATACATTTCGATGAGAATATGCAGTTGATTGGTAAAGATAATGTTGGAACCATTGATGAACACAGAGAAGATATTGAACGATTATTAGGTTATGCATATGATAAGTGGGGCTTGGAAGTAAATGAAAAGAAATAAATTGATTATATTTGGTGTACTCTTTTTTATAGGTTTGCTATTTAGCAATGAGATGTATATACAGTATTTGTCATACCTAAATAGTAACTATTATTATGTTTCTTTTTACCCCGAGGATGGTCAGGAAATGGAAATGCTTGAAGAGGTAGAACAGACCGCTATTAAACATAATCTACAGGTATTTTTCATGGTCGAAGAGACGAAAAGTACTCGAAATCAACAGTTTCAAATATATGCAAGTGATAGGGTAAGAGAGTATTTAGAAAAAGAAGAAAAAGTATATGAAAATAGACAGGGAAGCTTATTTAGCGGAAATGTTACAGTGGAATATAATTCGTTTTATGATTTAAATGCAGAGACGATTCAAAAATATCCAGAAGGATTTATGCTTATCGGTGAATATGATGATATGTACCATTTTAAGCAGGAACTTATAGATAAATATGCAGGTGGATTTCCACACTTTGATGGATATAATTCATTAGAAGATATTCAAGGAATGGTATGTGCGATTTGGCTCATTATTGCAGTGGTTATACTTTTAGTTGAATATTATTTTATTTCTTTGGAGAAAAAAGAAATATTTGTAAGGTTTACTATGGGAGAAGGGCTTAAAGAAACACTGGGAAAATGTATATTAAGGGATGCTGTTATTATGCTTTCTGTGTTTTTAATAGAGGCATTCTTTAATTATTTGGTTTGTGGTGGATTGTTTGAGTTTGGAACAATGTTCGTAGTGACTATATTAATAATTGCTATTATGGCATTCTTTTATCTGAAACTTTTATGGTATGATGTTTCAGAGGTTTTTTCAAATAAAAAAATATCGAAAGAGACAATTATTGGCAATTACCTGGTTAAGGCGATTGTACTATTTTTAGTAATATGTATAGCAGCTTCAAATGTGGCAGCTATAACTCAGTGGTTAAAATATGCTAAAGAGGGAGAATTATTTGAAAGACAAAAAGGTGCTAAGCAGGTCCAGTTTCATCATGATGACGATTTGTGTGAGTATGGTCATGATTGCGAATGGGCAATTAAGTTTGATGGACCAAAGTATCTAGAATATTTATTATATCTTAAATATGAAAGAGACGGAAAATCTGGTTCTGTACAGCATTATACATATGTAGGATTGAATAATGATAAAGACTTTATACCATTGGTATATATAAGCTCATGCAATAAAGAATATCTTATGGGAAAATTACCCGAGATAACTGAGTATAAAGAGGATACACTTTATATACTTGCACCAAAGAAAGTAAAATGTACAGAAGAAGAACAGGAAAACCTATTTGGCTGGTTTGGCAATGATATTGGCAAGGATTCTGATAAATATGATAAGGTATTTATCGAATACGAAGATGATTTAGATATAACGGCATTAGCGCCTGATAATGAATTAGGGAGTGATATATTTCATAATCCTATAATAGCTTTTGAAAATATAAAAGTTAAAGATATACCGACATTAACGGAAGTAACGGATTATGATATATTCGGTTTCTATCGACAGATATTTATGCATACAAATATTGAAGAAGTTGAAGCATTTCTTGAGGAATGTAATATCTGTGATAAATTTGATTTCTATATGGAAGATGTATGGGATAATTATACTAATACACTTACATCCTTACGACGCCTTGCAACTATCAGTATAATAATAATTGTTTTACTGTTATCATTATTCATATTTGTAAATCAGACCTTTATAAGTATGCTTTATAATGGCAATGGCATTGAAATTGCCATAAAGAAAGTATCAGGATATTCAACGCTTGAGAGATTTAGAAATATAATTTTAGCTGATTGCATTGTGGGAATTGTGGCAATAGGTGCTGCATGTGCTGTTTGTAAAATATTTAGTTTGTGCAATTTATTATATGTAATAGCACTAGGTGTGTTGTGTATAATTATTGATTTGTTATTAATAAGTTATAACTGCCATAAGATGGATAAGGAACGTATTCAAAAGATACTTAAAGGAGGCTGCTTATGATAGAGATAAAAAATCTTCAAAAAGCATTTGAAGATAATGTTATATTCAAGGATTACAATTTGACTATAGAAGATGGTGCATTTGCAGTTATAAAGGGCAACAGTGGGTGTGGGAAAACTACACTTTTAAATATGATTGGTGCCATAGAACCGATTGATGATGGTCAAATTATTATTGACGGTTTAGACCTTGATGTAAATAAAAATCGTAGGAAATACTTCGGTGATGTGGTGGGCTTTCTGTTTCAAAATTTTGCTCTTATAGACAATAAGACGGTTCGTCAGAATCTTGAAATAATTAAAAAGAAAAACAGAAGCGAGGTTACCATTGAAGATGCGTTAAGGCGAGTAGGGCTTAGCGATAAAATTGACGAAAAAGTGTATAAACTGTCAGGTGGAGAGCAACAAAGAATTGCCTTGGCAAGGCTTATGATAAAGTCATGTAAGCTTATACTGGCAGATGAGCCTACAGGTTCTCTTGATAAGGAAAATGCCAGAAAGGTTATGGAGATATTAAAAAGCCTCAACGAAGAGGGGAAAACGATTGTAATGGTTACCCATGCAGAAGAATATCATGATTATGGAACTGTACTTGTGGAACTAAAGAGAGAATAAAAAGTGCTACTTTGCGAATTAAAGAAATTTCTTGATGAAGTCTTGCATATTGAAAAATATGGTAGTATACTAGATAGAAATTGAATTTTTATTCATTGTGAAAGGAAGTATGTTCTATGGAAAAGAAGAATATTGATTGGGCTAACCTAGGATTTGGTTATTTGCCAACAGACAAGAGATTTGTAGCTAATTTTAAGGACGGCGCTTGGGATGAAGGGGCATTGACAGAAGATGCGACTATCAATATGAGCGAGTGTGCAGGTGTTTTACAGTACTGTCAGTCATGTTTTGAAGGTATGAAAGCATACACAACAGAAGACGGAAGAACAGTAGTCTTCAGACCTGACTTAAATGCAGCTCGTATGGCAGATTCATGTAGAAGACTTGAGATGCCGGTATTCCCAGAGGACAAGTTTATAGAAGCTGTTGCACAGACTGTTAAGGCAAATGAGGCATATGTTCCTCCATTTGGTTCTGGTGCAACATTATATATTAGACCATTTATGTTTGGTATTGGACCTGTTATTGGTGTTAAGCCATCGACAGATTATCAGTTCAGAGTATTTACAACTCCAGTAGGACCATATTTCAAGGGCGGAGTTAAGTCTTTAACACTTAAGATTAGTGATTTTGATAGAGCAGCACCACATGGTACAGGCGATATTAAGGCTGGTCTTAACTATGCTATGAGCTTGCATCCAATTGTACAGGCTCACAATGAAGGCTATGATGAGAATATGTATCTTGATGCAGCTACTAGAACAAAGGTTGAAGAAACAGGCGGTGCAAACTTCTTGTTTGTAACAAAAGATGGAAAGATTGTTACACCTAAGTCACCAACAATTCTTCCTTCTATCACAAGACGTTCTCTTATGTACGTTGCTAAGGAATACCTTGGTCTTGAAGTTGAAGAAAGAGAAATCTTTAAGGATGAACTTCCAGAATTTGTTGAGTGTGGTTTATGTGGTACAGCAGCTGTTATTTCACCAGTTGGTAAAGTTGTTGACCATGGTAAGGAAATCGTATTTGCTAATAGTGCTACAGAGATGGGCCCTGTTACAAAGAAATTATATGATACACTTACAGGCATTCAGATGGGCAAGATTGAAGCACCAGAAGGTTGGATTTACGAAATTAAATAAGTTGTATGAATTTAGAGCGCATTACCGGAAGGTGATGCGCTTTTTTGTGATGACAACCACGGTTATTTATGCTAAAATAATATCTAGTTTTATTCGTGAAAAGGGAGGAAAAGTAGCATTATGAAATATGATAAATCATATATTCGCAGTAAACTTAATTTGGTAATAAACAAGCTTATGAACCTTGATGTTATCGACAATGACAAAATAACAGGCTGTTTTAAGCGTGATATGGGAATAACTGAGTGGGATTGGCCACAGGGCGTGGGACTTTATGGGCTTTTAAAAACCATGCAGTATGATGAAAGTGAAGAATATAAGGAATTTCTTATTAAATGGTATAAGGACAATATTGAATTTGGACTTCCTGCCAGAAATATTAATACAACAGCGCCACTTCTTACACTAACTGAATTAAACGAAACATTGAAAAATAAAGAGTTTGAAGAGTTGATGATAGATTGGGCAAATTGGCTTATAAATGACCTGCCAAAAACGAAAGAGGGTGGGTTCCAACATGTTACAAGTTCTGTAACAGGTGATAGAAATAAGATAACCCTTAATGACAGCGAGATGTGGATTGATACATTATTTATGACTGTGTTGTTCCTTAACAAAATGGGAAATAAGTACAAAAATGAAGTCTGGATAAATGAAGGTATCCATCAGGTTTTAATGCATATAAAGTATTTGTATGATACAAAGACTGGTCTTTTCTATCATGGTTGGTCATTTAATGAGTATAACAATTTTGGAGGTATCTTCTGGTGTAGAGGCAATAGTTGGTTCACACTTGGAATACTTGATTATCTTGAAATGTTTGATGGAAATTTAAATGAAGGCGTGAAAACTATAATTGTTGATACATACAAGGCGCAAGTTAGAGCTCTTAAAGAATTACAAAGTGAGAGTGGATTGTGGCACACAGTTTTAGATGATGCTGACAGTTATGAAGAAGTGTCAGGTTCGGCGGCGATTGCGGCTGGTATTTTAAAAGGCATCAGATATGGATATTTGGATGAATCTTATGAAGAATGCGCAATGAAGGCTATAGAAGCTATTATAGATAATATTGACGAGGATGGAACTGTATCGAATGTTTCCATTGGAACTGGTATGGGCATGAATGCAGAACATTATAAAAATATATTGATTGCTCCGATGGCATATGGGCAGTCATTGACTATATTGGCATTGGTTGAAGCACTAAATTACGCAGAATAGAATGGAGGAAATATGAAGATAGGTGTTCGTGCCCATGATTATGGGAAAATGGAAATAGAAGATTTGGCTTTGAAATTATATGAAGAGGGATATAATTCAGCACAACTTGCGCTGCCAAAAGCCTTTGTGGGAATTGATAGTTACAAAGATATTACTTTCAATCATTTGGAAAGAATAAGAAGGGCATTTGAGGATAAAAATATTGAAATTCCAGTGTTTGGATGTTATCAAGACCTTGGCAATCCTGATGAGGATATTAGAAAAAATGCAGTTGACACTATCAAAATGTGCCTTGCATATAGTAAAGAAGTTGGTGCAAAGGTTGTTGGTACAGAAACTGCTTATCCACGCTTAAGCGCTGAAGAAAAGAAGATTTGGCATCCACATATGATTGATAGCATAAAAAGAGTGGTTGATGAAGCAAATAAACTAGATGTGAAACTGGCAATTGAGCCTGTGTACTGGCATCCACTTGATTCGCTTGATGTTGTGATGGAAGTTATAGAAGAAATTAATGATGAAAAGCATCTTCGATTGATTTTTGATGCTTCAAATCTTTTGGAATTTCCAGATACAACTGACCAAAATAAATATTGGAGTGGATGGCTTTCTAACATTGGAAAATACATAGAGGCAATGCATATTAAGGATTTTAAACTTGATGAGAATGGTGGTTATGTACCTACACTTTTAGGAGAAGGTGTTATTGATTATTCGCCAATTAAAACTTGGTTGCATGAAAATGCTAAAGATATGTATTTACTTCGAGAAGAAATGAATCCTGCGACTGCAAGGAATGATATAGATTATTTAAAAAATATGTAGGAGGGAAACTATATGATACACAAAGGGTTTAAAATGAAACTCTTTCCTGGAATGGAAGAGGAATACGAAAAAAGGCATAATGAATTATGGCCTGAAATGAAAGAAATGATACATGCTCATGGGGGAAAGAATTACTCGATTTATCTTGACAAGGAAACATTGACATTGTTTGGATATATTGAGATTGAGGATGAAAAATTGTGGGCTAAAGGCGCAGACACTAAGATTAATCGTAAATGGTGGGATTATATGGCGGATATTATGGAAACAAATCCTGATAATAGTCCTGTTTCTACGGATTTACAGTTGGTATTTCATTTAGATTAATAGATTATGGAGGAGGAAAAGAATGACATTACAAGACAGATATGAATCGGCAAAAGAAATCTATGCAAAGTATGGGGTGGATACGGATGCTGCTATTGAAAAATTAAAAGATATTCCTGTGTCACTTCATTGCTGGCAAGGTGATGATGTAACAGGATTTGACCATGATGGACCATTAACTGGTGGTATTCAGACAACAGGAAATTATCCTGGAAAGGCTAGAACGCCAGAAGAACTTATGATGGATATTGAGCAAGTTATTATAAATACACCTGGTAAAAAGAAATTGAATTTGCACGCAAGTTATGCGATTTTTGAAGAAGGCGAATTTGTTGACAGAGATAAGTTAGAGCCAAAACATTTTGCAAAATGGGTAGAGTTTGCTAAAAAGCATAATATGGGAATCGACTTTAATCCAACATTTTTCTCGCATGATAAGGTGAAGGATGGATTGACACTTTCAAGTCCTGACGAAAAAACCAGAAAGTTTTGGATAGACCATGGAAAGGCATGTATTAGAATTTCAGAATATTTTGCCAATGAAACAGGAATTCCGTGTGTTATGAATATTTGGACAGGAGATGGCTCAAAGGATATTCCTGCAGATAGACTTGGACCAAGAGAAAGATATAAAACAGCCATAGAAGAAATCTTATCTGAACCACATGACAAAGCAAAAGTTAAACCTTGTGTTGAGTCGAAGGTATTTGGTATTGGCGTTGAGTCCTATACGGTTGGTAGCGCAGAATTTACATTATCTTTTGCGGCAACTCATGAAGGTTGTTTACCTTTGATGGATAATGGACATTATCATCCGACAGAAGTGGTGTCTGATAAGATACCAGCACTTTTAGCATTCTTCCCTGAAATTGCATTACATATTACAAGACCTGTTAGATGGGATTCGGACCATGTGGTTTTATTTGATGATGAAACCCGTGAGATGGCAAAAGAAATTGTTCGTTCAGATGCTCTTGACAGAGTAAATATGGCGTTAGACTATTTTGATGCAAGTATCAATAGAATTTCTGCGTGGACAGTTGGATTTAGAAGTTGGCAAAAAGCATTGTTATCAGCTCTTTGCACACCTAATGCTACATTGAAAAAACTTCAGGATGAAAACAATTGGACAGAAGTGATGTTGCTTATGGAGGAAGTGAAGATGCTACCATTTGGTGATGTTTGGGAAATGTATTGCGAAAAATGTGGAACAACGGAGCGAGAATGGTTTGCTAATGTGAAAAAATACGAACAGGAAGTAGGTTTAAAGAGAATATGATATTAAGAGAATACAAAAATATATTAGATGCAGAATTTATGAAGGGTTTCATTCGTATGGCAAATGATGGTTGGGAACTTGGCTGGCATGAAAGAAATGGTGGTAACCTTTCTTATCGCATTAAACCAGAAGAAGTTGAACAGGTCAGAGGCTATTTTTCGCCAAAGGAATGGAGAGAAATCGGTACTTCTGTACCAAAACTTGCAAAAGAATTTTTTCTTGTGACAGGCAGTGGAAAATTTTTTAGAAATGTTAGTATAAAGCCAGAAGATTCATTGTGTATTATTGAATTAGATGATAAGGGCGAGAATTATCGAATTGTGTGGGGACTTGTAAATGGTGGTAAACCTACATCAGAATTGCCTTCGCATTTGATGAACCACGAAGTGAAAATGTTAGCTACAGGTGGTGCACATCGTGTTATTTATCACGCGCATACTACAAATGTAATTGCATTAACTTTTGTTCTTCCTTTAGAAGACAAGGTATTTACAAGGGAACTTTGGGAAATGGCAACGGAATGTCCTGTTGTATTCCCGGAAGGAATCGGCGTTGTGCCTTGGATGGTTCCGGGCGGTCGTGATATTGCGGTTGCAACAAGTCGTCTTATGGAAAAATATAATGTTGCAATATGGGCTCATCACGGAATGTTTGCATCTGGCGAGGATTTTGATTTGACCTTCGGACTTATGCATACTGTTGAAAAATCAGCAGAAATCCTTGTGAAAATGCTGTCTATGCAGCCTAATAAACGCCAGACTATTACAACACAGGATTTTAGGGATTTAGCGAAGGATTTTAATGTGAATTTGCCTGAAGAGTTTTTGGAGTGAGAAAATAAGGGAATGAATGTTTATGGACAAGAATAAAATAAAATTATTATTACTTAGTATAATAGGTCTAATAGCAACATTTTTACCATATGGTTTAGTGTGCAAAATGTATTCTTTAAAAACGGATAAAAATTGTTTTTTATGGAAAATGTTTGATGTTGATCTGGAACAATATCAAGAAGATGTCATAGTAGATGTAATCAATGCAATTAATGCAATATTTATTGTTACAATGGCTGTATTAATAGTGCTTTTATCGGTTATATATGTGATTTCTGAAAAACAGTTTTTGGAACCAATTATTAAGTGGTATGCCATTATAGCAATAGTTGTAAACTTGATTTTTAGTTATAATTATACTGAGAAGCTTTGCTATAAATATATTAATATTGGTTTGATGTTAGCATTTTTGTGTAATACTTTAATTGTTTCAGTGTTTACAGAGTTTAAGAAAAGAAATTGGCTCATACTTGTACCATCGTTAATTATTTCTTTACCATCGATGATTATTTATTACAGAGTTGATATAGAGGGTGGTGTAAGTAATATACTGTGTTCAACTCAAGCATATATTCGTTCGCTTATTAGTGTAATTGTATATGGTAATGAGTCTTTGACAAATGCAATACCGACACTTGTTATGATTCTTGCGATATTATTGATGGTAATAGCTGTGCTCGGGGAATTTAAGTATAAGAATATATTTGTATTGGGTTCAATTATATCTATCATGGTTACTTTTATTTATGAAATGAGATTAGTTAAGCGAAATGAATTATCAGTGGATTTGACTTACACATATGTTATATCTATAGTTTTATTAGTATTATATTTAGTGATAGATAAAAAAGAAAAAGTAAGACAAAAAATATGGTATCAGGAATATAATTTCCTATAGGCACCAGGTGTCATACCTGTTTTGTCTAAAAATTGTCTGTAAAAATGAACTTCACTCGAATAGCCACAGGAATAAGCAATCTGTTCCTGTGGCATATTTGTTGAAGTGATAAGTTCTTTTGAATAATCTATACGCATATTAATAATGTCTGCTTGAAATGAAATTCCAAAAAAATTCTTGTATAATAATTGAAAATGAGACGAACTAATCCCTATATTATCCGCAATATCCTTAGCGGTGTATTTTTTATATGGAGCTGCCTGTATATCCAATCTAATTTTCTGGAATTTGTATTTATAATAATTATTACTATCAGTGCTTTTGTTATGAAAATCATATGTAATGTGATTAATCACAATATTCATAAGTGCATCGATAGTCTCTTTTTTTATGCTATCATTTCCATAATTATTTTCCCATAATATTTGCTGAATATATGTTGTTAATAAACGAGAATTGTTTATTGGAAAGGGAACATTTAACATTTTTTTATCAAAGAAATTATGGTCGCTGCATTCAAAATGTAACCAATCATCGATATATTCTCCGTCTGGATTGTTATATGAATAAGGTGTGTTTGGAGAGATAATTAATGCGCTGTCAGGAAGGCAATATTGGTGAGAGCCATTAATGTTAATCAACGAAGGAGTTTTAATGATTAACAAAATATAATAAGGCAATCCGTTAGGTCTGTTCAATATAAAATTCTTATCGTGTCTTTCGTGACAACCACCTCTGATAATTGAAAACATATTTCCTCCAAAATAATTAAAAATGTTAGTAAAAAATATTATATGATATTATATTGCAATGGTCAATGATATAAAATTAAGAAAAAAATATATTGCGGAGGTTAGTATGAAAAATAACGATTATCAATGGGCATTAGGTGTAGCTGAAAAAATTTACGAAAAGTCGAAGGCGTCAGCAAATAGGAGTGTGGATAAAGTGCCATATCTTACTGAAAATGGCATTTTTGACGACTGGTCTGACAGAATAAGTTGGTGGACAAATGGATTTTATGGTGGACAAATGTGGCAGTTGTATCATGCGTATGGTGATGAAATATTTAAAACAGTTGCAGAAAATATAGAGAATAAATTAGATGGAAGCCTTATGGATTATATGGGAATGGACCATGACAGTGGATTTAAATGGCTGTTAACATCTGTGGCTAATTACAAAAAAACTGGAAGCAAAAAGTCAAAAAACAGAGCAATGCTTGCAGCAGCGAATCTTGCTGGAAGATTTAATCTTGCTGGAAACTTTATTCGCGCATGGAATGATCCAGGTGACGGAAATACCGCCGGCTGGGCTATTATTGATTGTATGATGAATTTGCCGTTATTGTATTGGGCTACAGATGAAACAAAGGACCCTAGGTTTAAGCAGATTGCAATAGCGCATGCAAACACAGCGATGAAAGTGTTTGTCCGCGAAAATGGTTCATGTAATCATATTGTGCAGTTTGATGTAAATACAGGTGATGTAATTGGTACCCTTGGAGGTCAGGGCAAAGAAGTTGGTTCTTCATGGACTAGAGGTCAGGCATGGGCCGTATATGGGTTTGCATTAAGTTATAGACATACGAAGGATGAAAAGTATCTTGAAACAGCTAAAAGAGTAGGTAAATATTTTGCCTCAAATATATTAGAAAGCGGATTGATTCCTGTTGATTTTTGTCAGGATGAAGGACTTGATTGGGAAGATTCAACTGCTGCAGCCATAGCTTCGTGTGGTATGCTTGAAATCGAAGAGTATTGCGAAGGAGAAGAAAAAGAATTTTTCTATAATGCTGCACTTAAAATGTTAAAGGCGCTTGAAGAAAAGAGAAGTGTATGGGATACAAATGTAGATAATATTTTAGAGGGCGGTTCAGTGGCTTATAATGACGAAAAGCACAATTTCTCAATTGTATATGGGGATTATTATTTTACTGAAGCTATATTTAAATTGTGTGATAAGGAATTGTTTATGTGGTAGGAGATAATATATTAATTTACTAGACTTTAAGGGGCAAAAAGTGGTATAATTAAAGAAGTTTTTTGATAAGAGATTAAAGTATTATATGGAGGCAGATATGGATAATAATTTTGTGAAGGATTTATATTCATTAGAGGGAAAAGTGGCTCTTGTTACAGGCGCGGCTTATGGCATTGGATTTGCTATGGCGGAAGCTTTGGCAAATGCAGGAGCAAAGATAGTATTTAACTGTAGAGGGCAAGAACATCTTGAAACTGCATTAAATGAATATAAAGAAAAGGGTATTGATGCTACAGGATATATCTGTGATGTTACAGATGAAGTGGCTGTTACAAAGATGATTTCTGACATTGAAGAAAAGTTTGGCAAGGTTGACATTCTTGTAAATAATGCAGGAATCATTAAAAGAATTCCTATGACAGAGATGAAAACAGAGGAATTTAAAGAAGTTATTGATATTGACCTTATTGCGCCGTTTATTATGGCGAAGGCAGTATTGCCTGGAATGATTGAAAAGGGTGCAGGTAAGATTATAAATGTTTGCTCGATGATGAGTGAACTTGGAAGAGAAACTGTATCAGCTTATGCGGCTGCAAAGGGCGGTCTTAAGATGCTTACAAAGAATATGGCTTCAGAATTTGGTAAGTACAATATTCAGTGTAATGGTATTGGACCAGGTTACATAGCAACACCACAGACGGCACCACTTAGAGAAAAGCAGGCAGATGGCAGCAGACATCCATTTGACTCGTTTATCGTGGCAAAAACACCTGCAGAGCGCTGGGGAAATCCAGAAGATTTAATGGGACCAACAGTGTTCCTTGCATCAAAGGCATCGGATTTTGTAAATGGACATATTTTATATGTTGATGGCGGAATTTTAGCATATATTGGAAACAACCATAAAAAAAAAGAGGTAAATGAAATGGAAGTAAGATACGCAACAGGACCAAATGATATGAAATATTATACAACACAGAGGCTTAGAGAGGAATATTTGATTCCTGAAGTTTTTAAGGCTGATGATGTGACATATGTATATAGTCATTACGACAGAATTATTACAGGTGGCGCTATGCCTGTAAAGGAAGTTTTGAAGCTTAGCGCAGGAGATGAACTTAGAGCAGAATATTTCTTGCAGAGAAGAGAAATGGGTATCATCAATATTGGTGGTGCAGGAAAAATTACTGTTGATGGTAAAGTGTATGAAGTAGCAAATGCAGATGGTATGTACATTGGCAGAGGTTCAAAGGAAATTACTTTTGAAAGTGTTGATGGAGCAAATCCTGCAAAATTCTATTTCAACAGTACACCTGCTCATAAAGAATATAAAACAGTTCTTATTAAAAAAGAAGGTGTGGCAGCAGATGATGTTGTTATCGTTAAGGATGAAAATAAGGTTGAACTTGGTTCATTGGAAGAATCAAATCACAGAGTTATTTGTAAATACATATTACCTGGTCAGGTTGAAAGCTGTCAGCTTGTTATGGGTATGACAAGTCTTAAGCCAGGTAGTGTATGGAATTCAATGCCTTGCCATACACATGATAGAAGAATGGAAGTGTATTTTTATTTTGGACTTCCAGAAGATGCGTACGTAATGCATTATATGGGTGAGCCACAGGAGACAAGACATATTGTTATGAGAAATGAGCAGGCTGTTATTTCGCCAAGTTGGTCAATTCACGCAGGAAGTGGTACAAGAGCCTATACATTTATTTGGGGAATGGCTGGAGAAAATCAGGAATTTGGCGATATGGATAATTTAAGAAATCAGGATTTATTGTAATTATGATAGAGATAAAAACAAGACAGGATATGGCTAAGGTAATGTTTAATATTATCGAGCCGTTAAAAAAATATTACAGCCATACAAAATCATGGCTGAATCTTGGTGCTACAAGCGCACATTATCCTGATACAGCAGCATGGATGGAGGGGTTCTCTAGACCACTTTGGGCATTGGGAGCATATTTTTCAGATGGAAGTACTGATGAGGAATGGGAAGACATTTATGTGAAAGGTATAATATCAGGTACTGATAGAGAGTCTTTTGAGTATTGGGAAGATAATGTACCTTTTGACCAGAAACTTGTAGAAATGGCGGCTATATCATATGCGTTATTGTTGTCAGGTGACAAAATATTAGGACGAATGACTGACGAGCAAAAAGATAATTTGTTTAGTTGGCTTTCGCAAATTAAAAGCGATTGGTGTCATAAATGTAATTGGCAGTTTTTTAATATTCTTGTAAAGGTTTTATTGAAAAAGAACGCGAGAGAATATGACGAAACTGATATGGAAAAGAGCTTGGATTTTATAGAAAAGTGTTATCTTGGCGACGGTTGGTATGGAGATGGTGATGTTAATGCACCGGTTGATTATTATGTGGCCTTTGCAATTCATTTTTACAGTTTAGTATATGCCACATTTATGAAGGATGAAGACAAAGAACGATGTGAAAGATATATCGAAAGAGCAATGGAATTTGGCAAAAACTTCGCATACTGGTTTGATGAAAATGGTAGAGCAATTCCATATGGTCGTTCGCAAACATATAGATTTGCACAAGCCTCATTTTATTCTGCTTGCGTTATGGCTAAGGTTGAGCCATTACCACTTGGTGTTATGAAAGGTATTATTTTAAGACATTTGGAATATTGGCTTAGTAAACCGATTTTTGACCATGATGGTGTGTTGACAATTGGTTATGAATATCCAAATCTTACAATGGCAGAAAGTTATAATGCACCAGGTTCACCATATTGGGGACTTAAAATATTTGCTTGCCTTACAAGAGGTACAGATGATGAGTTTTGGGAAACTGAAGCATTGCCATTACCTGAAATGGATAAGATAAAAATTTTTGAACCGGCAAAAATTATGGTTCAAAGATGTGATAGTGGAAATGCAGTGTTATTCCCTATAGGACTAGAACTTGGTCATGTTCATGTACATATGGAGGAAAAGTATTCTAAGTTTGCATATTCAAGTAAGTATGGATTTAGTGTTATGCACTCACCGGTGAATTTTCACGAAGCAGCACCAGATAGCGTGTTATCATTTGAAATAGATGGTCACATTTTTATTCGTAGAACTATCAAAAAAGGCAATGTTGTTGATGGAAAATTAGTTTCTGAATGGTCACCATTTGTGGGAATACAAGTGCAAACAGAGATTATTCCAACTAAAAATGGACATATTCGAAAACATATTATTGAGAGCGGTTACGATTGTGTAGCGTACGATTCGGGCTTTGCAATGAAGGTTGGAGAAGATTCATGCAAAGTTAAATGTAAGTATGGAAATGGCGAGGTTATGGTTCTTAGGGTGGACCCTAACACAAACGTTATTAATCCAAAAACCGATATTCCTACAGTTAAATATTCTATTGAAAAAGGTAGAAATATCATAGAAACAGAAGTTTGTTACTAAATTATAAAGAAGGGTGTAGAGATGGCAAATAGGTTTACCAATTTTGTAAAAATTTACGAAGATGAATTTACAAATGCCGGAAAAGAGTTGGACGGACAGGAAATGCCGGAATTGACGGAAGAGTTATTCGCAATATACGAGAATACAGGAAGTCGTTTAGAATATGAAGAAGTATACTTTCAAAGAAGAAAATTTTTGACCGTATATGCTATGTTGGTGGCGATGTATGGAAAGAAGAATGATATTGAACGATTGGAAAAAATCATAGAAAGTATATGCAATGAAACGACTTGGGCACTGCCTGCACATGTTGACAGAACGAAGGAGAATTGGCAAATATTTATCGATCTATTTGCTGCTGAAACTGCATTCTCTTTGGCAGAAATTGTATGCATGCAAGAAAGAAAATTGTCGGCGAACATTGTTGAACTAGCAAGAAAAGAAGTTTACAGAAGGGTGTTAACGCCATTTATGGAGAGTTCATATCCGTATGCATGGTGGGAAGAATCTAATATGAATTGGTGTGCTGTATGCTGCGGCTCCGTTGGAGCGGCGGCTATTTGGCTTATGCAAAAGGAAAAAGAAAAAGATAAACTAATTGAAGTTGTAAATAGAGTAAATAAGTCAATTATGCACTATATTGATGGTTTTAGTGCTGATGGAGCTTGTCTTGAGGGACTTTCATATTATACATACGGTATGAGCTTTTATGTTGCATATGCTGATTTGATGTATAAGCTTTCAGCTGGAAATACAGATTTGTTTGCAAATGAAAAACTTAAAAATATCGCATTATTTCAGCAAAAATGCTTTTTGTCAAAAACATTATCATTAAGTTTTTCAGATTCAGAGCAGGATGAAAAAGTTAGAATCGGTTTGCTTGCATATTTGTCAAAAAGATATAAGGGTGTGAGATTTCCTGATCCTTCAATTGTTGCAGGATTGGAGTCGGATACATGCTATAGATATGTGATTTTATCAAGAGATTATTTTTGGACAAAAACATATGTAGGTATGAGCGAGGGGGATGTTGTATGGCATACGATATTGCATGAGGCTCAATGGTCAATTTGCAAATCTGATAACAACTGTGCGATGGCTGTTAAGGGAGGACACAATGGTGAGCCGCATAATCACAATGATGTTGGCAGTTTCCTTTATGTTTGCGATGATGAATATATTTTAGATGATTTGGGAGCAGGTGAATATACAAAGGATTATTTTGGAGAACGAAGATACGACACATTAAACTGTCGTTCTTTGGGACACAATGTTCCTTTGGTTGGAGGTATGGAGCAGTTTCCAGGAGAATTGTATAGAGCGACTAATTTCATCGTAGATGGTCAGGGTACAACTGAAATGGAAATTCAAGAAGCCTATGGTCTGGGAAAAGAAGAAAAAATTAAGAGAACCATAAACTTTGAAAAGAGTTCGGGCGAGTGTGAAGTAATAGATGAATTTATTATTAGTCACGGAAAGGTCATAACAGAAAACCTTGTAACAAGCCATAAACCTGTTATTAAAGGAAATGGATTTGTTATTAAAAGTCGCAAAAATACATTTAGAATTAAAGTTAAAAATGGTAGCGATTTTGAAGTGTTGCAAGAAAGTTATACAGACCATTATGGAGTAAGAAAACTTGCTTGGTTTATGCAATGGCGTGTAAATGGAAATAAAACTCAAATGCACATACGAAAAGTGGAGGAAAACTAAAATGATAGACGAGATAAGAAAAGTTGGCATTGTGCCAGTTGTAGTGATAGATGATGCAAAAGATGCATTACCACTGGCTAAAGCATTGATTGATGGCGGGATAAATTGCGCTGAAGTTACATTTAGAACAGCAGCTGCCAAGGATGCTATCAAAATCATATCAGAGGCTTATCCTAATATGCTTGTAGGCGCAGGTACTGTTTTGACAAAAGAGCAGGTTGACGATGCTGTTATGGCTGGAGCAAAGTTTCTTGTTAGTCCGGGATTAAATCCACGTACGGTACAGTATGCAATGGATAAAGGTGTTACAATGATTCCAGGAGTGTGCACACCGTCAGATATTGAAAGAGGTTTGGAATTAGGACTTAAGGTTATGAAATTCTTTCCGGCTGAACCTAGTGGTGGAATCACAATGATTAAGGCATTGGCAGCACCGTATACGGATGTTTTGTTTATGCCAACGGGCGGAATAAGTAAAGATAATATAGAAAAATATTTAGAATTTAATAGAGTTATAGCTTGTGGTGGAAGCTGGATGGTTAGTAAGGATATGATTAAATCTGGCGATTTTGCGAGAATAACCGAACTTTCAAGAGAGGCTATGGATATAGTGAGAAAGGTAAGAGGATAATGGATTTAAAGATAAAATCAAAAAGTGAATGTAAATATGATGCAGTGTCTATTGGAGAGGTTATGTTACGTCTTGACCCGGGTGAGGGAAGAATTCGTACAGCGCGTTCGTTTCGTGCTTGGGAAGGTGGCGGAGAATATAATGTTATTCGTGGGCTTCGTCGTTGCTTTGGGATGAATACGGCGGTAATAACTGCATTTGCTGACAATGAAGTTGGTATGCTTATGGAAGATTTCATTCTTCAGGGTGGAGTTGATACATCTCTTATAAAATGGATGAAAACGGACGGAATAGGTCGTGTATGCAGAAATGGTCTTAATTTTACAGAACGAGGCTTTGGCATACGAGGTGCTGTTGGTTGTTCGGATAGAGCTAACACAGCCATTTCTAAAGCGACACCAGAAGATTTTGATTTTGAATATATATTTGGAGAGCTTGGTGTAAGATGGTTACACACAGGTGGTATTTATGCGGCATTGTCTGAACAATCTTGCGAAACTATATTGGAGGCCATTAAAACTGCTAAAAAGTATGGAACAATAGTGTCATATGATTTGAATTACAGACCTTCAATGTGGAGTGCAATAGGCGGCAAGGAAAAGGCGCAACAGGTAAATAAAGAAATTGCAAAATACGTTGATGTAATGATTGGAAACGAAGAAGATTTTACAGCTTGTCTTGGATTTGAAATTGAGGGAAATGATGAGAACCTTAAAGAACTTAATTTAGAAGGCTATAAAAAATGATAAATGAAGCTGCAAAAACTTATCCAAACTTTAAAGTTGTTGCTACAACTTTAAGAGAAGTAAAAACAGCTTCAATAAATGATTGGTCGGCAATATGCTGGGCCGATGGAGAGATTTACAAAGCGAAAGATTTTAAAAATCTTGAAATAATGGATCGCGTCGGTGGTGGAGATTCATTTGCATCAGGTTTAATATATGGGCTTATGACAACAAATGATGCCAATATTGCGGTAAATTATGGTGCTGCCCATGGTGCACTTGCAATGACTACGCCAGGTGATACTACTATGGCAAGTAAAAGGGAAGTTGAGGCTATAATGGGCGGAGCAGGAGCGAGAGTGCAAAGATAAGATAAGATAAGATAAAGAAAGGCAAATAATGGTAAAGAAGCGTAATATTTCTATGGGGGAGTTTTATGAAGCCATTGATACGGGGCAGTTTCATGTGTATTTTCAGCCTAAAATAGATATGGTTACAACTAAATTAGTTGGTGCTGAAGCTTTGTCTAGATGGATTCATCCTGTTACAGGGCTAAAGTTTCCGGGAGATTATATTCCGCAATTAGAAGAAAATGGTTGGATAGGCGAATTAGATATGTATATTTATGAAGAAGCATGTCGCATAAAAGCTGATTGGAAGCGTTTAGAAAAACCATTTTCAGATATTATTGTGTCTGTAAATATGTCAAGAGAACACTTGAAAAATAGAGATTTTGTCAGGGAATTAGCTGACATTGCAGATGAATACGGTATTCCTCATAATGAACTTGAGCTAGAACTTACAGAAAGCGTTTTTGCAGAAGATATGACTAGCCTCATTAAAAGCGTAGAAAGTGTAAAAGCACAAGGATTTTATGTTTCTATGGACGATTTTGGTTCGGGTTTTTCAAGTTTGAATTTGTTGAAGGATCTTTTTGTTGACACCATTAAAATCGACAAAGAATTTTTGCATGGAACGGGAAGTACTGAAAGAGGTAAACTTATAATAAAAAACGTAGTCGCATTGTGCCTTGATTTAAAAGTTGAGGTTATCGCTGAAGGTGTTGAGACCGTGGAACAGATTGAATTTTTGAAAAAATGTGGTTGCCAATTGGCTCAAGGATTCTATTATTCAAGACCAGTACCTAAGGCTGATTTTGAAACTTTTGCGGCAAAGTACATTGAACCAGAAGTAGGTAGTTATATATTTGATTTTGAAGGTAATATTTTTTCAGATGATAATGGATTAAAAGGCAGATTTGTAGGTGAAGGCTTTTTCTACGATAAAGGAATTCACGAAGATACTGAGTCTTTATATATGCCAGGCGGTCCGGTGGCGACAAATGTATTGCATTTGCCTAAAAATACATTGGTTAGCGAAAGTTTTTCTGTGTCTTTATGGATGAAACCAGAAGAATTAACTGTATGGACTTCTGTATTTTATATTAGATATGCGGGCGGTTTGTTTTCAATTGCTCCAAGAACAGATAATGATTTGATGGTATTTAGATGGTGGAATTCCAGTGACGTAAGAGTTTGGAGAGATATATATGGTCCAAAACTTCAAAAGAATCTTTGGATGCATTTGTTCTTTACATTTGACGCAAAAAATAATATAATGCGAGCGTATCTTGACGGCGAACTTGTCGGTGAAATGGATGATGTTCCAAGTAACAGATACGTGGAAGAAATTATAGTTGGTGGTGATAATTTTATGCAATCCTTTAAGGGAAATGTTGATGAAGTTATCATTTACAATGAAGCAAAAAGTGATGAATTTGCAAAAGAGTTGTATAAAAAGTATTTAGAAAAGCCTATAAACAATTATGAAAGGATTTAGACTAAATGGATTTTCAAAAAATTGCAAATAAAGTATCAATAATAACAATTGCGGCAAATGCAATTTTATCAATATTTAAGGCTGTAGCTGGTATCATTGCACATTCTGGTGCAATGATTAGTGATGCTGTTCATTCGGCATCGGATGTATTTAGTACATTTGTAGTCATTATAGGTATTAAGCTTGCTGCTAAAGATTCGGATAAGGAACATCCGTATGGGCATGAGAGATTGGAATGCGTAGCGGCAATAGTACTTGCAATGGTTTTATTTCTTACAGGTTTAGGTATTTGCATAAGTGCGGTGGAAAAAATATTCGGTGGAACCCAAAGTGAATTAGAGGTTCCGGGGATGCTAGCTTTAATTGCGGCGATAATTTCAATTATTGTAAAGGAGGCAATGTATTGGTATACTAGGTATTACGCTAAAAAAATAGATTCAGGAGCGTTGATGGCAGATGCTTGGCACCATCGCTCAGATGCTTTGTCATCTGTTGGTGCGCTTATAGGTATTGGTGGAGCAATGTTAGGTTATCCTGTTATGGACGCTATTGCCAGCCTTGTTATTTTCGTATTTATTGTTAAGGCGGCATATGACATATTTATGGATGCTATTGATAAAATGGTAGACCGTTCATGTTCTGAAGAATTTGAAAATGAGATTCGAGAGTGTGTTATGGAAAATGAACGTGTTTTAGGCATTGATTTGCTTCAAACACGTATATTTGGCAATAAAATTTATGTGGATTTAGAGATTTCTGTAGATAGCGAAATGTCTTTAAAAGGTGCGCATATCATTGCGGAAAATGTTCATGACAGGATTGAGGAACGTTTCGAAAAAATAAAGCATATTATGGTGCATGTAAATCCAATGGAGTAGACAATTATGAAACATTTATTAGGTTATTTAAAAGATTATAAAAAAGAAGCGATACTCGCCCCTCTGTTTAAAATGCTAGAGGCGAGTTTTGAACTCTTTGTGCCGTTAGTTGTTGCTGCTGTTATTGATAATGGTATTCCAAGCGGTGATAGAGGATACACTGTAAGGATGTTTTTGCTTATGGTACTGTTGGCCGTTGTAGGACTTATAAGTGCTATAACGGCACAGTTTTATGCGGCAAAGGCAGCTGTTGGTGTAAGTAAAAGTATGAGAAATGGATTGTTTAAACATATTCAGAGTCTTTCCTTTTCTGAAATTGATGAAGTTGGAACATCCACTCTTATAACAAGAATGACAAATGATATTAATCAAGTACAATCAGGCGTAAATTTATTTTTACGTTTGTTTTTGCGCTCTCCGTTTATCGTGTTTGGTGCAATGATAATGGCATTTACTGTTGATGTAAAGGGAGCGTTAGTTTTTGTTGTGACAATTCCATTACTTTCAGTGGTTGTTTTTGGAATAATGCTCATTTCTATGCCAGTATTCAAAAAGGTTCAGCAAAGAGTTGATAAACTTTTAGGCATTACTAAAGGCAACTTGGAAGGTGTTAGAGTTATTCGTGCTTTTAGAAAAGAACAGGATGAAATAAACGATTTTAATGAAGAAAATGAACTTTTAAGAAACTTTCAGTTGAAAGCTGGTAAGATTTCTGCGTTAATGAATCCTATTACATATATTATTATCAATGGAGCAATTATCTTTCTTATGTACGTTGGTGCTATAAGAGTAGATGGCGGAGTTTTAAAACAAGGACAGGTGCTTGCTCTTG
Source organism: Lachnospiraceae bacterium (assembly GCA_017935565.1). Classification (GTDB taxonomy): domain Bacteria; phylum Bacillota; class Clostridia; order Lachnospirales; family Lachnospiraceae; genus SVEL01. The sequence continues at coordinate 130,859 of JAGBHK010000016.1, read as the reverse complement.
TTAATTATATGTCTCAAATTTTAGTTGAGCTTGTGAAGTTGGCAAACTTAATAATCACGGTTACTAAGGCTATTGCGTGTGCAAATAGAATAGAAGGTGTATTTGAGATGCAGCCATCTATTGATAAATGTGCAAATTCATCCGCACCAACATCTATAAGTAAGGCTCCTGTAATTGAGTTTAAGAATGTATCGTTTATGTATAAGGATGGAGCAGAGGAAGCGGTTTCTAATATTGATTTTAGCATCAACGAAGGTGAAACTGTAGGTATTATTGGTGGTACTGGCTCTGGAAAGTCTACAATTATCAATTTGATTCCAAGATTTTATGATGCGACTGGCGGCCAGGTGTTAATTGATGGTATTGATGTTAAGGATTTAAATGTTAATGACCTTAGAAATAAGGTTGGAACAGTTATGCAAAGTAACCTGCTTTTTAAGGGAACTGTTGAAGAAAATCTTAAATTTTCCAATCCAAATGCTACAAAAGAGCAAATGGAAATGGCACTTGAGATTTCATGCAGTAAAGAATTTGTAGACAAGAAAGAAGGTCGCCTTCAATATATGATTATGCAAGGCGGAAAGAATTTGTCAGGTGGTCAAAAGCAGCGTCTTACTATTGCAAGAGCTTTGGTTCGTGAACCTAGAATATTGATTCTTGATGACAGTTCATCGGCTCTTGATTATGCAACAGATGCTAAACTTCGTATGGGACTTAAGAAAATGAAAAATACAGGTGCCCTTGTAGTTGTTTCGCAAAGAACTTCATCTATACAGCATGCGGATAAGATTATTGTTATGGATGACGGACAAATTGCTGGAATGGGTACTCATAATGAATTACTTGAAACATGTGAACTTTATAAAGAAATTCACAGAACACAGACGAGGTAGTAACGATGAATAAGAAAACGATTTTTAGAGTTATAAATTATATAAGTAAATATTGGTATCTCCTCTTAGTATATGTGTTGGTTGCGGTTGTTTCAGTTGTTTTGACATTACATTTACCAAAACTTATAGGAGATGGTCTTGATTGTATTATTGGTGTAGATAATGTTGATTTTGCTAAATTAAAATCAATAATCATAGAAATGATTATTGTTATTGGAATTACAGCTATTGCTCAGTGGATTATGACTCTTTGCAATAATAAGATAGCATATAATATTGTTAGAGATATGCGTAAGGAAGCATTTGAAAAGTTGAACATTTTGCCACTTAGTTACATCGATAGACATCCTCATGGAGAAGTTGTTAGCAAGATAATCAATGATGTTGACCAGTTTTCAGAAGGAATTTTAATGGGAATGTCTCAATTGTTTACTGGGGTCATTACTATTGTATTAACTGTTTGTATTTTATTTACATTGGATATTAGAATTACATTGGCTGTTTTGGTTATTACACCAGCCTCTCTTTTGGTTGCTAATTTTATTTCTAAACGTACATTCAATATGTTTAAATTGCAGTCAGAGATTCGTGGTGAGCAGACATCATATATTAACGAAATGATGACAGGAGCAAAGGTTGTTCAGGCTTTTGGATATGAAGAGAGGGCCATTGACAAATTTGAAGAAATTAATGAAAGATTGACTGATGCGTCACTTCGTGCAATATTCTTTTCAAGCATTGTTAATCCTTCTACAAGATTTATTAATGCGATTGTTTACGCGGCAACATTGCTAATTGGCGCACTGATTGCCATTTCAGGCGGAAGCATCACTGTGGGTCAGATTTCAAGAGCGCTTAGTTATGCAAATCAGTACACAAAACCTTTTAATGAGATAACATCGGTTATTGCAGAACTTCAAAATGCATTGGCTTGTGGTGAAAGAATTTTTGCTTTGATAGATGAACAACCACAAAGCCCTGATAATCAAAATGCGGTTAATATCAGTGAATTTGATGGAACTGTAGAATTAAATAATGTGAATTTTTCATATGTACCAGACAAAAAACTTATTGAAAATTTTAATTTATCAGTGGAAAAAGGTCAGCGTATTGCAATAGTTGGTCCAACTGGTTGCGGTAAGACTACATTGATTAATCTTTTAATGAGATTTTATGATGTTAATTCTGGAGATATTAAGTTAAATGATGTTTCTATTTATGATATGACAAGAGATAATCTCCGTGAAGCATACGGTATGGTGTTGCAGGAAACATGGCTCAAGAATGGTACAATCAAGGAAAACATTTCAATGGGAAGACCGGACGCGTCCATGGATGAGATAATAGAGGCAGCAAAGTCTGCCCGTGCACATGGTTTTATTAAAAGATTGCCTAATGGATATGACACTGTTATAGGTGAAGGCGGCGGAAGTCTTTCGCAAGGTCAAAAACAGCTTCTTTGTATAGCTAGAGTTATGTTGTTATCGCCTTCGATGCTTATTCTTGATGAGGCGACATCTTCAATAGATACAAGAACGGAAATAAAGGTACAAGAAGCTTTCCTTAAGTTGATGGAAGGAAGAACAAGTTTTATTGTTGCTCACAGGTTGTCAACAATTAAAAGTGCTGATATAATATTAGTAATGAAAAATGGAAACGTGATAGAACAAGGAAACCATAACGAATTAATGAAAATGGGTGGATTTTATAGTGAGTTGTATAATAGTCAAACTATTTAGGAGGTGCGGTGCCTATGACAAAAGAAGATATTGTAGCTATTGATAAATATTTAGCAGCTGCAGCTAATGGAAATCTTTATATTGATTATATTTCAGAAGCTGCAAAAAAAGCAAAATTAGTGTTAGATGCTGAATTGTCAGAAAATTTAGCGGATGGTGATGTCTTTAAAAAATGGCTATATGAGGCTATTGAAGAGAAGAATGATGACAAATTGGAAAAGTTGTTTATAATGGCAATTATTTATGAACAATATGATGAAAAAACCATTGAGATTCTCGGAACTATTGCGTGTGATGATTGGCATAAGCAGGCAGAAAATCTTCTTGATATTTTCGAGCATCATCCTACAAGTCTTACTTGTGAAATATTATGCAAGATGGCTCATGCTAGGTATCCTGGACAAAATTATGGTCGTGAGAATAATGAGAATATTACAAAAAAAGTTGTGTGGGCATTGTGGCGTTTAAAAGAGCATAATGCGGTTAAAATGCTTTCAGAATGTGACGATGAAATAGCAGCAAAATATGCAGTGAGGCAAATGAATGTGTTTAACAGAAAATAAATCAAAAAAGAAAATAATATTGTTAAGTCTAGTGGGTGTGTTGCTTGTTTTAATAGTATCATGTGTAATATATGTTAATGATTATTACAGGGCTGACGAAAACAAAATTGATGCATATCTGGATAATCTAGATGTAAAACGAGAAGTTATTAATGAAGATGTAATAGTTTGGGGAAATGAAGACTCTAAAAATGGTATTATTTTTTATCCAGGTGGAAAGGTTGAATATACTGCGTACGAGCCATTGATGGCAACATTGGCTGAAGAAGGCGTTTTTTGTGTGTTAATAAAGATGCCGTGTAATTTGGCAGTATTAGATGTAAATGCTGCGGATGGATTTTTGGAAAAATATCCACAAATCGAGAAATGGTATATGGCAGGACATTCATTGGGTGGTTCAATGGCAGCATCATATATTGGAGATAACGAAAAGGACTTTGAAGGCCTTATTTTACTGGGTTCATATTCAACCAAAGATTTGTCAGAAACCTCTCTTGATGTTATTTCAATATACGGAAGTGAAGATGAGGTTTTAAATAGGGAAAAGTATGAAAAATACGAAGAATGTCTCCCGAAAGATTATAGTGAAGTTGTGATAGATGGAGGATGCCATGCATATTTTGGAATGTATGGTAAACAAGAAGGAGACGGTGAGGCTGAAATATCAAATGAACAGCAGATTGAAATTACTGTTAAAGAAATAATTAAGTATATTGATTGAGAAAATTTCTATAAAATCACAAAAAACACTTGCCATTTTGCTAAAAATGTGGTTTTCTTATATGAGGTGGATTTTCGCAAATAATATGCGTATATCCGAAAATCAATTATTATTCCATGAAGGAAGGATTTTAGTCATGAAAAAAGTTGTAAAATTTGGAGGAAGCTCTCTTGCGAGTGCTAATCAGTTTAAAAAAGTTGGAGATATTATAAGAGCAGATGAAACTAGAAGATATGTAGTACCTTCAGCTCCAGGTAAAAGATTTAATGAAGATACAAAGGTAACAGATATGTTATATGCTTGTTATGCATTAGCTGAAGATGGCAAGGATATTACAGATTCACTTCATAAAATTAAAGAAAGATACAACGAAATCATCAAAGGACTTGATCTTGATTTGTCATTAGATGATGAGTTTGAGACAATTAGAGAACAGTTTGAAGCAAAAGCAGGTAGTGATTATGCTGCTTCAAGAGGTGAATACTTAAATGGTATCATCATGGCAGAGTATCTTGGATATGAGTTTGTAGATGCTGCAACAGTTATTTTCTTTGATGAAGAAGGTAATTTTGATGCAGAAAAAACACAGGAAGTTTTAAGTGCAAAACTTGCTAATATTGAAAGAGCAGTTGTTCCAGGTTTCTATGGTGCGTACGCTAACGGAAAAGTTAAGACATTTTCTAGAGGTGGTTCTGATGTTACTGGTTCTATCGTAGCAAAGGCTGTTAAAGCTAATCTTTACGAGAACTGGACTGACGTTTCAGGTTTCTTAGTAGCTGACCCTAGAATTATTCACAATCCACAGGTGATTAACACTATTACATATAAAGAACTTAGAGAGCTTGCTTATATGGGTGCATCAGTTCTTCATGAAGATGCTATTTTCCCAGTAAGAAAAGAAGGTATTCCAATCAATATTAAGAATACAAACAGACCAGATGATGAAGGTACAATGATTGTTGAAAGTACATGTCGTCAGTCAGCGTATACTATTACAGGTATTGCTGGTAAGAAGGGATTCGTAGCTATCAATATTGAAAAGGATATGATGAACTCAGAAGTTGGTTTTGGTAGAAAAGTTCTTGAAGCATTTGAAAAGCATGGAATTTCTTTCGAGCATGTACCATCAGGTATTGATACTATGACTGTATTTGTTCATCAGCCAGAGTTTGAAGGAAAAGAGCAGCTTGTATTGTCTGATATTCACAGACTTTCAAGTCCTGATACTATTGAAATTGAAACAGACCTTGCACTTATCGCTGTTGTAGGTCGTGGTATGAAGGCTGTAAAGGGTACTGCTGCTAGAATCTTCGCAGCATTATCACATGCAAATATCAATATTAAGATGATTGACCAGGGTTCAAGTGAGCTTAATATCATTATCGGTGTTAAGAACGCAGACTTTGAAAAGGCTATTAAAGCTATTTACGATATCTTTGTAGAAACACAGTTATAATTAAAATATATGGGAACATAGTGAGGCTATGTTCCCATAACTTATAGTGGAGATTAATTATGGAAGAGTTAAATTTGTGGGAAAAGTTCATAGGACATTTAAATACTATTAATAGACATAAAAGGTTAGTGATGGAGCATTGCTTTAAAGCGGGACTTTATAAGCAAGGCTTACTTCATGACATGTCTAAATATTCACCAGTTGAATTTATTGCAGGTGTGAAATATTATCAAGGATATAGAAGCCCGAACGCAGCGCAAAAAGAAAATGCTGGGTATTCAAAAGCATGGCTTCATCATAAAGGTAGAAATAAACATCATATGGAGTACTGGATTGACTACAGTATTGACCCGACTAAAGGTATGACTGGTATGGAAATGCCGGTTAAGTACGTGGTTGAAATGTTCTGTGACAGAGTGGCGGCGTGCAAGGTGTATAAAGGTGATGAATATACAGATTCCAGTGCGCTTGAGTACTACAAACGTGGTCATCATAAATATATGATTCATGAAAATTCTGATAAATTATTGTGTAAATTATTGACTATGCTTGCGAAAAAAGGCGAGGAATATACATTTGCATATATAAGAAAAAAGGTGTTATAAAAAAAGGCGGTACATTTGATGCGGTACCGCCTAGATTTTTATATATGGAAACATTTTTGGATTTCTTTATGATGCCCTAATACAAGCATGGTATCATCGGATGAAAGTTTTGTATCAGGTTTCAGATTTAAATTTAGTTTGTCATTATGTTTTATAGCCATAATATTTATATTGTGTTTACGACGTAAATCTAACTCGAGTATAGTTTTTCCATTCCAGTGTTTAGGAATATATACTTCGAAAATTGCGTAATCATCATCTAATTCAATATAATCGAAAATGTGGTCAGAACTATATCGTATAGCGGTCCATGTGGCTAATTGATGCTCTGGATAGACTATTTCATCAGCTCCGTTTCTTAATAAGAATTTTGCGTGAACATCTCTGGAAGCTCTGGCTACAACCATTTTAGCACCAAGTTCCTTTAGTAGAGATGTTGTTTCTAAAGAATTTTGAAAATTGTCGCCAATTGCAACGATGCATACATCAAAATTTCTAATTCCTAATGATGCTAAAAACTCTTCGTTGGTACTATCGCCGATTTGAACGTTGGTTACAAATGGTAACACAGCTTCTACGCGACCTTCATCTGAATCAATAGCCATAACCTGATGTTTTAATTCATATAATTTTTCGGCAATATGTCTGCCAAACCTTCCAAGACCAATAAGTAAAATAGATTTCATAATTCCTCCAATTCTAACCTACAGTGATTTTTTCCTGTGGTAACCTAGATATATTGTTGCTGCGTACAGACAAAGCTGCAAAAATTAATGTTAAGCCCCCTACACGACCTAAAAACATAAGTATTATTAAAATAATATGTGAGGCAGAACTTAATGTAGAAGTTATGCCCATAGATAGTCCAACGGTAGCTATAGCTGATGAAGCCTCGAAAATACAAGGTAACATAGGTAATCCTTCGATGCAACTAATAGCAATACTACCTACTAAAAATAAAGTTATATACATTAATAAAATGGTGGCTGCGGTCTTAATTGTTTCTAAAGGGATGCGTCTTCCAAAAAGGTTGGCGTCATTTTTTTTTCTAAAAGCTGATATGGCAGTTGCGAATAAAACAGCTATTGTTGTGGTTTTCATACCACCAGCCGTAGAGCCGGGTGAACCGCCAATGAGCATCAGTATTACCATAATAGTAATTCCTGCGCCTGTGATTTCAGCAAAATCAACAGTGTTAAAACCAGCAGTACGAGTTGTAACTGACTGGAAAAAAGATAACAATACTTTTTCGCTTTGAGATGTATCATTCCATTTGGTGGCTGAAAACTCATTAAAATAAAAGAAAATCGCAGGGAGAATAATTAGTAAAGTACTTACAAATAATATGGTCTTACTTTGCATTCGATACTTTGAAATATGCCATTTTTTATTTATAATATCTTCCCAGGTTAAGAAACCGATACCACCAATTACAATGAGAAGCATAATAACTACGTTAATCAGAATGTCACCAGAATAAGCAGTTAATGATGAAAATTGCATATTAACACCCATTAAATCAAAACCTGCGTTACAGAAGGCTGAAATGGAATGAAATATTGAATACCATATGCCCTTGAAAAAGCCAAAGTCGTGACAAAATACGGGCATCATCAGTAGTGCGCCTATAAGTTCAATTGTAAAAGTTCCTTTTATTATAAAGTGTGTTAAATGGACGATACCTCCTACCTTAGGTGCTGAAATTGCTTCTTGCATAGTACTTCTTTGCATAAGGCCTATTTTTCTGCCAGAAAAAAGCGCAATCGCTACAGCTATGGTCACAACACCCATACCGCCAATTTGGATAAGTATAAGTATGATAAATTGACCAAATAATGACCAATGAGTGGCGGTGTCAAATACTACAAGACCTGTAACACAAGTAGCACTTGTTGAAGTAAAGAGTGCTTGTAAAAAGTTTGTTGATTGTCCACTTTGGTTTGATATTGGTAACATCAATAATAGTGCTCCCAAAAGGATTACGCCTATAAAACCAAATATTATTATCTGTGATGTGGAAAGAGTAAGGCGGTGGTGCCTTTTTTTCCACAAAGTTTTTTTGAAATTTTGTTTCATTTTAAACTATACTCCATTTTTAATATATAAAATTGTACAGACACAATTATATAACATTTTTTGGTAAAGTTGTAGTAAAAAATAAAAAACTTTACATTACAGAAAAATACATTATAATTATATATGTACAAATATGTAATTATGCAGGAAGGTTTGTTATGAATATTATAATAGTTGGTTGTGGTAAGGTTGGAACAACCTTAGTTGAACAGCTGGACAGCGAAGGAAATAATATTACAATTATAGATAAGGATAGTAAAACAGTATCGGAAATATCAGGTCAGAATGATGTTATGGGTATTGTGGGAAATGGTGCATCTTATCAAGTGCAGGTAGAAGCAGGAGTAAAGAATGCGGATTTACTTATTGCTGTTACTGAATCGGATGAGGTTAATATATTATGTTGTCTCATTGCGAAAAAAGCAGGTGATTGTCATACTATTGCTAGAATTAGAAATTACGAATATAGCCAACAGATAAGAATGATTAAGGAAGAACTTGGCCTTGCTATGGTTATCAATCCTGAGATTGCTACTGCGCAAGAAATCTCTCGAGTGCTTCGTATGCCTAGTGCCATAAAGGTTGATACATTTGTAAAGGGAAAGGTGGAACTTTTGAAGTTCAAGATACCAGAAGATTCTGTGCTTCACAACGTATCGGTAATGGATATTACTACGAAACTTAAATGCGACGTATTAGTATGTCTTATCGAAAGAGGCGATGAAGTGTTTATACCTAGAGGTAATTTTGTCTTGAAGGAAAAGGATGTTGTATCATTCGTTGCATCGCCAAAGAAAGCGATGAAGTTCTTTATTAAAACAGGAATTATATCTCATCGAATTAAAGATGTTATGCTTGTTGGTGGTGGTGCTACTGCCTTTTATCTTACAAAAGTTTTAGATAAAATTGGCATGTCTGTAAAAATTATAGAGAAAGATAAAGCAAGATGTGAGCATTTAAGTGATATATTGCCAGAAGCAACAATTATACATGGAGATGGTACAGAAAGAACAGTTCTTTTGGAAGAAGGATTAGAGAAGACAGATGCATTTATAGCATTAACAGGTCATGATGAACAGAATGTGTTATTGTCAATGTATGCAAAAACTGTCAATGAGTGTAAAGTTGTTACAAAAATAAAGAGAATGAATTTTGATGAAGTTATCAAAAATCTTGATTTAGATACTACAGTATATCCAAAAAATCTTACAGCTGATTATATTATGAGATATGTTCGTGCTATGAAAAATGCAGATGGTTCAAATCTTGAGACAATGTATAGTTTGATTGAAGATAAAGTGGAAGCATTGGAATATAAAATTGGTAGGGAAAATCAGGCTGTTGGAGTTCCTCTCGAACAATTAAAGATCAAGGAAGGAATTTTGCTTGCTGCCATTAGCAGAAATGGTGAGATAATCACTCCAAGAGGAAAGGATATGTTAAAGATTGGAGATTCCGTTATCATTGTTTCAATGGTTCCTGGAATAGAGGATATTACGGATATAGTGGAGTAGTTGTGTTATGAATTATGGAATGATATTTTACATAATTGGTTGGATATTAAATATTGAAGGCGCCTTTCTTTTCTTACCTCTTATAGTTTCCGGTATATATCGGGAGGGAAAAGAGGCTATGAGCATTGCGTTGACTGCTCTTGTGTGTTTGGTTATTGGGTTTATTATAACAAGGTTTAAACCGAAAGAAAAAACATTATATGCTAAAGAAGGTCTTGTAATTGTTGCTTTAAGTTGGATTGTATTGAGTATATTTGGCATGCTTCCATTTGTTTTTTCGGGAGCAATACCTTCAGTTGTAGATGCGTTGTTTGAAACGGTTTCAGGTTTCACGACTACAGGAGCAAGTATACTGTCAGATGTTGAAGCAATGGGGAAATCATTACTTTTTTGGAGGAGTTTTACCCATTGGATTGGTGGGATGGGTGTTTTGGTATTCCTAATGGCAATTTTGCCATTATCTGGTGGGAATAATATGTATCTTATGAAAGTGGAAAGCACAGGTCCCTCTGTTGGTAAACTAGTGCCAAAGATAAGAGATACAGCGTTCTTATTGTATTCAATGTATTTTGCGTTGACGTTGGTAGAAATAATACTGTTGTTATGTGCTGGTATGCATTGGTTTGATTCAGTAACCATAGCCATGGGAACGGCGGGAACTGGTGGATTTGGAGTATTAAACTCAAGCGTAGGCAGTTATTCAGCATTTGCGCAGGTTGTTATTACAATTTTTATGATAATGTTTGGTGTGAATTTTAGTTTATATCATCTCGTTGTCAAGGGTCGCATAAAAGATGTGTTTAAATCGGCAGAATTTCGAGTCTATATATCTATTATTTTAATTGCAATTGCAATTATAACAGTGGATATTAGGCAAATGTTTGGTAGTATAAGTGAAGCATTGAGACATGCTGGATTCCAGGTCGGTTCAATCATAACAACAACAGGATTTTCGACGACGGACTTTGATTTGTGGCCAGAACTGTCAAAATCAATATTAGTTATATTGATGTTTGTGGGAGCTTGCGCTGGAAGTACTGGCGGTGGTATAAAAGTTAGTCGATTGATAATTTTGTTTAAGACAATGTTGAAAGAACTTAAGGTAATCACTCATCCGAGAGTGGTTAAAAAGGTAAAAATGGACGGAAAAACAGTGGAACATGAAGTCGTCCGTTCAGTAAATGTGTATTTAGTATCCTTTTTTGCGATTTTTATAGTGTCGTTGTTAATTGTATCGGCTGATGGACATGATTTTACGACGAATTTCACATCGGTAGCAGCCACAATAAATAACATTGGACCAGGACTTGAAGCCGTTGGACCAACTAAAAATTTTTCGGATTTTTCTGACGTATCAAAATTGGTATTTGTTTTTGATATGTTAGCGGGAAGGCTTGAATTATTCCCAATGCTTATATTATTACTTCCTTCAACATGGAAGAAAAATAGATAATGAAATGGAGATTTAAAAATGAAAGAATTAGAAAAGAATTATAATCCTTCGGAAATCGAAGAAAGAATTTATGTAAACTGGGAAAAACAGAAATATTTCCACGCAGAGATTGATAAGGATAAGAAGCCGTTTACAATCGTAATGCCTCCTCCAAATATTACAGGACAGCTCCATATGGGACATGCTCTTGATAATACATTGCAGGATATTCTTATTAGAACAAAGAGAATGCAAGGTTATTCAGCACTTTGGCTTCCAGGTACAGACCATGCGTCAATTGCAACAGAAGCTAAGATTGTTGAAGCAATGAGAAAAGAAGGCGTTACTAAAGAAGATTTAGGGAGAGACGGATTCTTAGAAAGAGCTTGGGAATGGAAGAAGGAATACGGCGGAAGAATCGTAACTCAGCTTAAAAAGATTGGTTCTTCAGCTGACTGGGACAGAGAAAGATTCACTATGGATGATGGATGTAATAAGGCTGTAAAGGAAGTTTTCGTAAACCTTTACAATAAGGGACTTATTTACAGAGGTGAAAGAATTATCAACTGGTGTCCAAAATGTCTTACATCTATTTCTGATGCAGAGGTTGAATACGAAGATCAGGCTGGACATTTTTGGCATTTAAGATATGCATTGTCGGATGGAAGTGGTTACATTAACCTTGCTACAACAAGACCTGAGACATTGCTTGGTGATACAGCTGTTGCAGTTAATCCAAATGACGATAGATATAAAGATATGATTGGAAAAACAGTAATTCTTCCTCTTGTACATAGAGAGATTCCAATCGTTGCAGATGATTATGTAGAAATGGATTTTGGTACAGGTGTTGTTAAGATTACACCAGCTCATGATCCTAACGACTTTGAAGTTGGTGCTAGACATAATCTTCCTATCATCAATGTTATGACAGATGATGCTAAGATTACAGAGGATTATCCAAAGTATGCTGGTATGGACAGATACGAAGCTAGAAAGGCTATCGTAGCTGATTTAGAGGCAGAAGGCGCATTGGTTAAGATTGAGGATTACTCACATAATGTTGGTACATGTTATAGATGTTCTACAACAGTTGAACCTAGAGTTTCTAAGCAGTGGTTTGTAAAGATGAAGCCACTTGCAGGTCCAGCTATTGATGCAGTTAAGAAGGATGATACACAGTTCGTTCCAGAACATTTTGAAAAGACATATTTCCACTGGTTAGAAAATATCCGTGACTGGTGTATTTCAAGACAGTTGTGGTGGGGACATCAGATTCCTGCATTTTACTGTGATGAATGTGGCGAAATGATTGTTACTAAGGAAAATACATGCAATTGTCCAAAATGTGGCAAGGAAATGCGTCAGGACCCAGATACACTTGATACATGGTTCTCATCAGCATTGTGGCCATTCTCAACACTTGGCTGGCCTGAAAAGACAGAGGAGATGGAATATTTCTACCCAACAAATGTACTTGTAACAGGTTACGACATTATTCCTTTCTGGGTAATGAGAATGATGTTCTCCGGCCTTGAACATACAGGTCAGGTTCCTTTTGATACAGTACTTATCCATGGCTTGGTAAGAGACTCACTTGGTAGAAAGATGAGTAAATCCCTTGGAAATGGTATTGACCCACTTGAAATTATTGAAAAGTACGGTGCAGATGCTCTTAGATTCACACTTATCACAGGTAATGCTCCTGGTAATGATATGAGATTCTATATGGAAAGAGTTGAGGCGAGCAGAAACTTCGCAAACAAGGTATGGAATGCATCAAGATTTATTATGATGAATATGCCAGAAGGCGGTATTGCAGACGTTTCTATTGACAAGCTTACAGACGCAGATAAGTGGATTTTATCTAAGGTAAATAATCTTGCTAAAGAAGTTACAGATAATATCGAGAAGTTTGAACTTGGTATTGCGGCAGATAAGCTTTATAACTTCATTTGGGAAGAATTCTGTGATTGGTACATTGAAATGGTTAAGCCAAGACTTTATAGTGACGATAATAATACTAAAGAAGCTGCGTTATATACACTTAAGACAGTACTTGTTACATCGCTTAAGTTATTACATCCATATATGCCATTTATTACAGAAGAAATCTTCACAAACTTAGAAGATAAAGAAGAATCAATTATGATTTCTAATTGGCCGGAATATAAGGATGAATTAAACTTTGCTAAGGAAGAAGCGGACATTGAAGCTATTAAAGAAGCTGTTCGTGCGATTAGAAATGTTCGTTCAAATATGAATGTTCCACCTAGCAAGAAGGCTACAGTATACGTTGTTTCAGAAAATGAGGACGTAAGAAATATATTTGAAACAGGTAAAGTATTCTTCGGAACACTTTCATATGCAAGTGAAGTTTTAGTACAGGCTGACAAGGCTGGAATCCCTGATGATGCTGTATCTACAGTAGTATCAAAGGCTACAGTATATATGCCATTTGCAGAGCTTGTAGACATTGAAAAGGAAATCGAACGTCTTACAAAGGAAAAAGAAAAACTTGAGAAGGAAATTGCAAGAGTTGACGGAATGCTTAGCAATCCTAACTTCGTAAATAAAGCGCCTGAAGCTAAGATTAACGAAGAAAAGGAAAAACAGGCTAAGTACAAAGAGATGATGGAAAGAGTACTTGAAAGTCTTGCAAATCTTACAAAATAAAAAATGATAAAAGGAGCGTGATAGGTTATGGATAAAAATATTAAAAATATAATTGATATTGATATAAGTGAAGACCTTATGAGCGTCGCGCTATGTCTAAAACCTATCACTGCTGACGATAAAGAATTATTGAATTCAGATGATATTATGACACTTGTTGCTGAAATGGGTGTTGTTGTAGGTGTAAGAAAAGACAAAGTTGATTGGATGATTACTGACGAGATTTATAATGAATATGTCGTCATTGCAAGAGGTGTTGAAGTTACTGAAGGTAATGACGGGCATTACGAATTTAAGTTTAATCCAAATCCAAGTAAGAAGCCTAAATTGCTTGAAAGTGGAGCGGTTGACTATTATAATCTGAATTTGATTAACAGCGTTGAGATAGGCACGGAATTGGCTGAATATATTCCTAGAGATGAAGGAAGTAATGGAATAAACGTAAAAGGTCAAGTTATTCATCCTAAAAAGACTAAAGATTTGCCGCCACTTAGAGGAAACGGCTTTAATATCGGCGAAGACGGAAAATACTATGCAACCATTGCAGGTAAGGTTGAACTTAATATGGGCCAACTTCAGGTTTTACCAATTTTTACAGTAACAGGCGATGTTGATTTATCAACTGGTAATATTGATTTTAAGGGTGATCTTGAGGTAATGGGCAGTATTAAAGCTGGTATGATAGTTAAAGCGACAGGCAATATTACTGTTAATAAAAGAATTGAAGCGGCCGTTGTATCTGCGGGAAAAGAATTATTGGTCCGTGGAGGAATTTTAGGCGGAGGAAAGGCTGATGTTTCGGCAGTTGGCAATCTGTTTGCTCAATTTATTGAAAACGCTAATGTATCGTCAGGTGGAAGTGTCCAGTCGGATGCTATTGTAAATTCTTATGTTACAGCGTATAAGGATGTAAATATTTATGGAAAAACATCGACGATTGTAGGAGGTTCCTTAAAGGCTAACAGGCGAGTTCGCACAAAAACACTTGGAAGTGAAACTTGTGTAAAGACTGTTATAGAGGTTGGTATTGAAGAAAGTGTAAACAACACATTAAAGGAATTGTACGGCGAACTTCATGAGGAAGAAAAGGAACTTGATAAGATTGAACGCGCAATAGATTTGTATAAAGACAAGAAAGATGTTGATCAAAAACTTTATATGCAACTAGTTCGAACTAAAATTGAAAAATCTGCAGAAATAAGTAGATTGAGAAGTCTTTATGACCAAATAAACCGCCGTATTGAAGTTGGTAAATATGCAGAGGTTGTAGTTGAAAAACGAGTATATCCTGGTGTACGTTTACTGATAGACGGTAAGGCAATGATAGTTGAAAATGAATACGAAGAAATAGTGTTTAAACGAAAAGGAGACAAAATCCTCTCCAAAAGATACATCGAAGAAGACTATGACGAATAACGCGCCCTGCGACGCAAGTCGCGGGGAAAAACAAGTCAGAGGCGAAAAACTTGCTTGCAAGGTTTTTCGACTGTGGCTTGTTTTTTATGAGCGTTATACGTCATAGGGTAAGAAACGACAGCGAGCGAATGAGCGAGCGGACGGATGCATTGGTGCATCAGAAGAAAAAAAGTTCTGTGGTGCACCAAAAGTGGGTGAAGTTAGTGCACCGGAAGAAAAAAAGTTCTGTGGTGCACCAAAAGAAGCCAAAATCAGTGCACCAGAGGGAAAAAAGTTCTGTGGTGCACCAAAAGTAGGTGAATCTAGTGCACCAGAAGAAAAAAAGTTCTGTGGTGCACCAAAAGTGGGTGAATCTAGTGCACCAGAAGAAAAAAGTTCTGTGGTGCACCAAAAGTAGGTGAAGCTAGTGCACCGGAAGAAAAAAAGTTCTGTGGTGTACCGAAAGAAGCCAAAATCAGTGCACCAGAGGGAAAAAAGTTCTGTGGTGCACCAAAAGTAGGTGAAGTTAGTGTACCAGAAGAAAAAAAGTTCTGTGGTGCACCAAAAGTAGGTGAATCTAGTGCACCAGAAGAAAAATCAAAAATTACAATTTTTATATTGACACAATGATTTGAAAGTGATATCATAATGATATCAAAAAACATAAGATTAAATAGGGAGGTTTTATTATGAACGAAAAATTAATTGGTCAAAAGAAAAATGGTATGGCAGTGATGTTACTTACATTACTGATATATCTGGGAGGAATTGCACTTGTAGTATTTGGTGGTATTGAACTTGATAAGAATGTAGATGCTATGGGTGTTGTGATGTTGGTAGTTGGTATTATTATATTGTCGCTTGGTTGGATTCCATTTTTAGGACTTAAGGTTATAGGACCACAAGAAGCGTTAGTGTTGACATTGTTTGGTAAATATGTTGGAACATTGAAGGAAGAAGGATTTTATTTTGTAAATCCATTCTGTGTGGCTGTTAATCCTGCTGCTGCTACAAAACTTGCGCAGAGTGGAACTGAAAACTCAAACGCTACATTTAAATTAGATTCAACAAATATTACTGTTCCATCTTTGGCATCAAAAAAGATTTCGCTTAAGATTATGACTCTTAACAATAATAGACAGAAGATTAACGATTGTCTCGGTAATCCTATTGAAATAGGTATTGCTGTAATGTGGAAAGTTGTTGATACTGCAAAGGCAGTGTTTGATGTTGATAATTATAAAGAATATCTTTCGTTGCAGTGTGATAGTGCTCTTAGAAATATTGTTCGTATGTATCCATATGATGTAGCACCAGGAATTGATACAACAGGTGATGGTCAGGCTGATGAAGGAAGCCTTAGAGGTTCAAGTGAAGTAGTTGCTGAAAGAATTCGTGCAGAAATTCAAGAAAAGGTTAAATCAGCAGGTATTGAAATAATGGAAGCTAGAATCACATATCTTGCATATGCACCTGAAATTGCAGCGGTAATGCTTCAAAGACAGCAGGCTTCAGCGATTATTGATGCTAGAAAGATGATAGTTGACGGTGCTGTTGGAATGGTTGAAATGGCTTTAGAGAGATTGAATGAAAATAATGTAGTAGAACTTGATGAAGAAAGAAAAGCAGCAATGGTTTCTAACTTATTAGTAGTTCTTTGCGGAAATCACGATGCACAACCAGTAGTAAATTCAGGAAGTTTATACTAGTATGCTAATGCGCAGGAATTACGCGAAAAATAAAAAAAACAAACCAATGAAAGGAAGTGCAGCATGGCAGAAAAAAAACAAGTTCCACTTAGATTGTCAGAAAAATTATATAATGCCATAGCGGCATGGGCGGAGGATGACTTTCGTTCTGTTAATGGACAGATAGAGTATTTGTTGACAGAGTGTGTAAGACAGCGTAAGAAAAATGGAAAGTATGTTTCCGATGAGATAGATGTTCCGCCTGAACTTGATATAAGTTAAGTGGTAAATGGGAGAATGATTTTATAAAACATAAAAACTTGTACTGTAAAACAGTGCAAGTTTTTGTGCGTAAATGGCGAAAAATAATTTATTTTGCGAAAAAAATTAGTTGCAAAAGATGCACCATTTTATATAATAATATATGAAATGGAGAAATGAAAAATGATGAACAATTTTGATAAAAAAGATTATGAATATGCAGTAAATTATTTACTTGATATACCTAAATTTGTTAAGAAAACTGATGAAGATACCATAGGCGAAATGTTGAACAGATTTGGTAATCCGCAGGATGAATTGAAGGTGATTCACATTGCAGGAACTAATGGCAAGGGCTCTACATGCGCATTTTTGAATGGTATTTTACTTCAAAATGGAAATAAGGTAGGAATGTTTACATCACCTCATTTGGTTAAGATAAATGAGCGAATTAAGGTTGATGGTGTGGATGTTTCTGATGAAGAATTTTTGACTGCATTTAATATATTGAAAAAAACGATGGATGAGATGATTAGCGAGGGATATAGCCATTTATCCTTTTTTGAAATGCTTTTTGTGTTGGCGCTGATTATATTTAAAAGAGCGGGGATGGAATATGTAATTCTTGAAACTGGTCTTGGCGGAAGATTGGACGCGACAAATGTTGTGAAAAAACCGCTTGTAACAATTATTACAACAGTTAGTATGGACCATATGGAGATACTTGGTGAAACCATTGAAGAAATTGCGATGGAAAAGGCTGGAATTATTAAGAATAGCGTGCCAGTTGTGTATTATGGCGAGGATGAAAAAGTTGCTAGAATTATTGAAAACAAAGCTAAAGAGAAAAATTCAAAGTCAATTTGTATAAAAAGAAGTCATATTAAAATCGTAGAAAAATCACAGAAAACTATTGATTTTTCTATTGTAAATATGTATGATAAATATGGAGTATTACGAATTCCATTTGTGATGGAATACCAGACTTGTAACTGTGCTTTGGCACTTGCTGCATTAGAAGAAGTTTTAGGCGAAAAACTTGCAAAAGATGTTGTACAAGAAGGAATTTTAAAGACGAAGTGGGCAGGAAGAATGCAGGAAATTATGAAGGATGTATTCTTAGATGGTGCGCATAATGAAGAAGGACTTAGGGAATTTGTAAAACACGTAAGTGGAATTGACGGAAAAGTTATTTTGATGTTTTCTGTTGTTAAAGAAAAAGATTATATGGCTATGGTTTCGATGCTTAACACATTGAAGAATGTTAAAAAGGTTGTGGTTGCGCCAGTTAGTGGTGCGAGAGCATTGTCTATGGATAATATTATTCCACTTATTCAATTTGAAACAGATGATATAGAGATAGTGGACAAGCCTTCGGTTAAAGAAGCATTTGCCTACGCTCTTGAAAGTAAATGTGACGAAGAAAAATTATTCTGTGTTGGCTCATTATATATGGTGGGTGAGATTATGGAATATATTGGAAAGGATTGCTAAAATGATAAGATTTGAAGAAGAAATCAACAAGTTTCATCCAAGTTTGGAAGTTGACGAGGTTGAGAATGCGATATATGACAACAAAACCATTGACTTGACAGATATTATGATAGAATTGATTAAAGAAGAAGAAAACTAAGGAGATATTGCAATGAGATGCTACAAATGTAATAGCGTTCTATTGGATATGGATTTCTGTAATAGCTGTGGTACAAATGTTGTTATTTATAAAAAGATTGTAAAATTGTCCAACAGTTATTATAATATGGGTCTTGCCAAAGCCAGAGTTAGGGATTTATCTGGTGCGGCAGATTTATTGCAGAGAAGTATTAAGATAGATAAGAATAATATAAATGCAAGAAATTTATTAGGACTTGTGTATTATGAGATGGGCGAGTCTGCTCAAGCTCTTAAGGAATGGGTTTTGAGTAAAAACATTAGTCCGGAGAAGAATCTTGCAGATGATTATATAAAAGAGGTTCAGTCGAATCCTAATAAGCACGAGGCTATGAGCCAGTCTATTAAGAAGTTTAATATTGCTCTTGGTTATGCAAAGGATGGAAGCGATGATTTAGCTATAATTCAGTTAAAGAAACTTTTAAGCCTCAATCATCATTTTGTTAAAGGTCATTTGCTTTTAGCATTGATGTATATGAAAAAAGAGGAGTATGACAGAGCAAAAAAGGAACTTAATAGAACATTAAGTATTGATAAATGTAACACTTTGGCGCTTAAGTATTTAAAAGAAATTGAGTACGAGGAGTTAAAGAAGACAGAAGCTAGCCGTAAGAAGAAAAAGACTATTGAGGATTTGAAGGAAAGAGATGCCCTTAGTGGTAATGATGTAATTATTCCTGAAAATGCATACAAAGAAGTAAATTATGGGCTTAGAATTTTTGGTAATATTTTGATAGGTATCTTGATTGGTGCGGCATCAGTATATTTCCTTGTTACACCTGCGAGAGTTAATCAGGCGACAAATGAGAACGCAAGCGAACTTAAAGGTAAGTATGAGGAAATTTCAAAGTTAAATGTTGAGATTCAGAGTATAACAGAAAGTTTGGAGACTCTCACTAAAGAAAGAGACGATTTGAAGGCACAACTTGGAGAGAGTACAAAGTCAGAAGAAACATTGGCTTCGTATGACATTTTGTTCCAGGCTGCAAATAAATATATGCTTGATGATAAAATTGGATGTGCAGATATGTTGTTTACAATTAAGAATACAGAAGGTGTGAGTGCTTCGTATACTGCATTGCAGACTACATTGCAGAATCTCACATATCCTGTGGCAGGAAAGCATTATTATAACAATGGTGTAAAGGCATGGAATAATGGTGATGCAGATACAGCTATTTCAATGCTTTCAAAGGTTGAGGTGTTTGATCCGACAAACACTTACGCTATATATTGTCTTGGACGTTCATATTTACTTAAGAATAATGATGTGAACAATGAAGACTCAAAGCGTTGCTTTAACAAAGTTATGGAGATGGAGCCAGATTCTGATTATGCAGAATGGGCAGCCATTCATATAAAACATTAATAAAAGTACTAAAGAAAAGAATGACGAAAGTCGTTCTTTTCTTTGCGTTTAAGGGAAAAAAGGAGGAAAAAGATGGAGTATATTTTGAAAGGGGACACGCTACTTATTGTGATGGATAGGGATTTAGACCATCATAATGCGGCGATTATCAAGGAGAAAATCGATGGATTCATTTACAGTGGACAAGCTAAAAATGTGATTTTTGATTTTAAGCAAACTAATTTTATGGATAGTTCAGGCATTGGCGTTGTAATGGGGCGACATAGGCTTTTAAAACCTCTTGGAGGGACTGTAAAGGTGAAGAATTTAAGAAGTGATGTTGAAAGAATTTTTTTAATATCAGGGTTATACAAAATTATTGAAAAGGAAGTGTAGGAGTATGAAGAAAAGAATGTATTTAGAAATCGATAGTATTTCAGAAAATGAGAATTTTGCAAGAGTTACAGTGGCGGCGTTTGTATCGAGGTTGAATCCTACATTGGAGGAAATTGCAGATATAAAAACTGCGGTATCGGAGGCAGTGACTAATGCCATTGTTCATGGATATGATGGAAAAGAGGGGATAGTATATATTACCTGCGAAATAGAGGAAAATGAGGTACATATTACCATTGAAGATAAAGGTATTGGAATCGAAAATGTGGACAAGGCTAGAGAACCTTTATACACAACAAAACCGGATGATGAGCGTTCAGGTATGGGATTTGTGTTTATGGAGGTGTTTATGGACAGTCTGACTGTTGAATCGAAAATATCTGAGGGGACTATCATTAGGATGAGTAAAAAGATTGGTGAGTAAAGAAAGAGGCGGGTAAATGGATGCAATTGAGATGATTAATCTTGCACACCAAGGGGATAAAGATGCCAGAGACAGACTGGTAACGGAAAATGTAGGCTTAATTTGGAGCATAGTAAAACGATTTGGCAATAGAAATTATGAAATGGAGGATTTGTTTCAAATAGGTTGCATAGGGATGATAAAAGCCATTGATAAATTTGATTGTTCTTATGATGTAAAACTTAGTACCTACGCGGTGCCAATGATTGCTGGAGAAATAAAACGATTTTTAAGAGATGATGGAATGATTAAGGTTAGTCGTACATTGAAGGAAAATGGATATAAAATACGACAGGTACAAGAAAAATTATCACAAGAATATGGAAGGGAAGCAACCATTGAGGAAATTGCTGAAAAAATGGAACTGACAAGAGAAGAAGTAGTTATGACTATGGATGCAAATGCAGAAGTTGAGTCCATATACAAGACTGTCTATCAAAGCGATGGCAGTGAAATGTATCTTATGGATAAAATGGGTAATAAGGATAAAGGAGTTGTTGCCAATCTTAATTTGATAAATGGCGACGGAGAAAAGGAAAAATTATTGAATCACTTGATGGTCAAGCAAATGATTGAAGAGTTGTCGGAAAGGGATAGAGAATTGATAATTCTTAGGTATTATCAGGACAAAACTCAAACTGAGGTTGCGAAAATCCTTGGGATTAGCCAGGTTCAGGTCAGTAGAATTGAGAAGAAAATATTGCTTGGTATGAGGAGTAGGATGTGAAAAAGGGGCTGCATTGAAATGCACCCCTAAATTTTAATGAGTCATATTGTATTCAGTCACATACCTTTCTGCGTTCTCCAAATCTGAAGGGCAGTCGATATATTCTGTGCCGTATTTATTTCTTGTTTCATTGCCCTTGCCTGTAACTAAAATTACAGTCTTTCTTGTGGCATCGGAAATGGCCTCTTTAAGAGCAAGTCCACGGTCTTCAATAACCTTAATTGGACATTTATCCTCGTCAATATATGCGGCGATTTCGTCACAAATATCCTCGAATTTTTCGAAGTTAGGGTCTTCCACACAAAGGTACACTCTATTGGAATGCTGTCCAGCAAGTAAACCTAAATCTTTGCGTCTTGTAATGGCTTTGCTTCCAGGACAACCAAATACTGTGTAAATGTCGTAATCTGGATAATCCATATTAACAGCTTCGTATAATTTTTCGAAACTTAATTTATTGTGAGCGTAGTCAACGATAACTGTTATAACTCCGTCATTGCTCTTGAATACATCCATACGTCCTGCAGAAGCGGCGTGTTCTAAGCCTTCTTTTATGATTTCTACAGGAATGTTATAAACTCTGGCAGCAGCGATTGCAGCGAGAGCATTTTCAACATTGTACATGGCAGGGCCTTGCACTGTGATGTAGAACAATTCATCGAAATCCTTTGTTTTTACATTGAAATATATTCTATCGTTTTCTTTTTTGATATTGTATCCGAAAACATCTGCTTCTGGATTTTTAGCACTGAATTTAACTATATTTTTAGAAGCTAAAGCGCCATTATAAACTTCTTCGTAATGCTCTAAATCCATATTGATACAGGCTGTGTCTGTCTGTTCAAACATAATTCTCTTTGAAGCAAAATAATCTTCAAAATCAGGATGTTCAATAGGGCTTATGTGGTCTTCTGAAATGTTTAGGAAAATACCAACATTAAAGCGCAAATTTAACAATCTGTGATATTTAAATGCCTGACTTGAAGCCTCAGAAATGAAGTAAGTTATACCTGAATTTACAGCACGATTTAAGTGGAAATGTAAATCAAGGGCTTCAGGTGTTGTGTTGTGTGATTCTTTGGATTCAACACCGTCATATATGTCGATAGTTGAAGCGATACCACAAGGCATTTTATTTAATGAAGCCATGTAGTTGTCAATTATGGCCCTTAAGTAATAGCAAGTTGTAGATTTTCCCTTTGTGCCTGTAACGGCAGTCATATTAAGGGCTTTCCAACATTCGTCATAGAATACGCCACCAATGTATGCCATAGCTACACGGATGTCTGAAACTATAATAAAAGGAATATTAGGTACATCGTATTTTTGTTGTGAGATGTAGAAGGTAGCTCCAGATTTTACGGAATCTGCAAGGTACTCTGCCTTGAATGAAATACCTTTACATACAAATAATGTATTTTTAGTAACTGCTCTTGAGTCAAAAGTTACATTTTCAATAATATCATTTTCACGGCCTAAAAGGTCGTATTCTGTGACAAGATTAAGGGAATTAAGCTTGTCTAAAAAGTCTTTTATCTTTACAATGTTTGCCATAATTTGATGCCTTTCTTATGTTTTTTATGTGTGTAACTATTCAGAGAACTATTCGCAAAATCGCTTCTTCGAAGCTTTGCTTTTGCTCATATGTGGCTTCTCGCCACATAGATTTTATAAAATAGTCTAAATCAAGCGAGCTTGATTAGCCTATTTTGTAAAAATCTGCGTTGCTCTGAATAGATATATATAGATTATGGATGATTTTTTTGGTAATATACATGTATTATGGCACAAAGTTGGGTATAATTCAACTAGCGTTTTATATGAATGGAGATTAGTGTGAAAAATCACACTGATGTGCTGATTTTTCACACGGCTTTTTGTGCCGAAGCGTCACAAAAGAGCCTTGATGCGACAACAGAAATCGCATACGCGAATTTCTGTTGCGCGATTCCTACGCTACGCTTCGGAATGGAGATTGTTATGAAGTATTTAAAGCAATTTGGAATAATTATATGTATTTCACTTATAGGTGAAATTTTAAATAATGTGTTGCCTTTGCCAATACCTGCAAGTGTATATGGTTTTGTGATATTATTTGTTTGTCTTATGACGGGAGTTGTAAAATTGGATGCGGTGAAAGACACAGGCAAATTTTTAATTGAAATTATGCCGATAATGTTCATTCCGGCGGCAGCAGGACTTATCGAAAGTTTTGGGATATTGAAGCCGATATTGGTGGAAATATCGGTTATATTGGTGGTTACAACTATTATTGTAATGGTTGTGGCTGGACGCATTACGCAGTTTGTATTGAGAAAAGGAGGTGCCACAAATGAAGGAAATGTTGACTAATTCAGTGCTTTTTGGTGTGGCGTTGACACTTTTGGCTTATGGAGTGGGCAGTGTTTTTAAAAAGAAATTTAAATTAGCAATTTTTAATCCATTATTAATTGCGATTATTTTGGTAATATTGCTTTTGGCGACTTTTGACATTGAGTATGAAGTCTATAATGCGGGGGCAAAGTATATAAGTTTCTTGCTGACACCGGCAACGGTAAGTCTCGCAATACCATTGTATGAGAGGGTGGAATTACTTCGTAAAAATGCCAAAGCGGTAATTATTGGCATTGTGTCAGGTGTGTTAACCAGTTTGATTAGCGTTCTTTTTATGTGTTTGATTTTTGGAATGAGTCACAAAGAGTATGTTAGCTTACTTCCTAAATCAATTACAACAGCCATTGGAATGGGTGTATCTGAAGAACTTGGCGGTTATGTAACTATTACGGTTGCAGTGATTATCATTACGGGCATTTTTGGAAATATGACTGCACCGTTTTTATGCAAATTATTTAAGATTGAAGAACCAATTGCTAAAGGTGTAGGGATTGGATGTGCGGCGCATGCAATGGGAACATCAAAGGCAATGGAAATGGGCGAAATAGAAGGTGCGATGAGTAGTTTGTCATTGGCTGTGGCGGGATTGCTTACGGTTATTGGAGCAAGTGTGTTTGCAGGATTTATGTAGGAATGGAGGCTTATAATGAATTTTGAATTATGTTTGGCAGATATGTCGGACGCTGAAAAAATATACAAATTAATGAAATCAGTATATGAAGGTTTGGAAGATAAGTCTTTGTTTTTTTGTGATGACCTAGATTATGTGAAAGAGCATATAAATGAGTCTGGATTTGCGGTGAAGGTGGAATGTGAAGGCTTGATTGTGGCGAGCCTTATAACAAGATTTCCTAATGAATGTGAGGATAATTTAGGAAGAGATATTGGGCTTAAGGATTGCAAGTTGTGCAAGGTGGCACATCTTGAGTCTATTGTGGTTGATGAGAAATATCGTGGTTTTAGATTGCAGGATAAGTTGATTAAATATGCGGAAAAACTTGTTTATGAAAAGGGTTATAAATATGTTATGGCCACAGTATCACCAGATAATACATATAGTTTGAATAATTTTAAGAAAAATGGGTTTGAGGTTGTGTGTGTTAAGGAAAAGTATGGCGGGCTTATAAGAGCGGTGTTGGTGAAGGGAAATGATTTGCAATTCTAACATTTATATTGTATAATTAGCGTGATTAGATTTGTACGGAAAGGTGATTACATATGAGCGACTCCAACAGTTATGATTTTCTGACCGGTTTATTTAGTCGACAATATTTATATTGGTTATACGATGAACTTGAGTCAGATGAATTATTTCATATAATGTTTATAGATTTGGATAACTTCAAAAGCGTGAACGATGTTTATGGGCACAATGAAGGTGACTTGGTTTTGAAATCTGTTGCAAATGTTTTAAGGGATATTGCGCCTAATGCAACAGCTATTCGATTAAGTGGTGATGAGTTCTTATTGTTTATAAAAGGTGAATGTTCACGAGAAAAAATAACGAGTATTGCAAGCGATATAATCCTTCGAGTTCAAGAAAAAGAGGGATTTGAACATATAACTGTAAATGTATCGGCAAGTATTGGTATTTTGCATAAACAGTATGCCGACAGTAGTTTGAGTGAGTTACTTTTAAAGAGTGACCGTGCAATGTATTGCGCGAAGAATCAGGGAAAAGGCTGCTATGTATTGTATAATGATATTGAAGAGCAAATATCCTCGGAAATATACATGGAGCAGATGCAACAGTCTTCTTTGGATAATAATGAGTTTGAGATATGTTATTTACCGATTATCAGCGCACAAACATCAAAGTTGCGTTCGACTCAAATTAAGTTACGCTGGAATATGCCAGATGGTAAAGTGAAGGAACAGGACGAATTCATTCCATTATTTGAAAAGAACGGATTTATTCGTAGACTGAATATCTGGATGATTTTAGAAGTGTTTTCGAAACTAAAGAGATTCAATGAAGAAGAGAGACCTTTGGGAAATATAAGCATGCGCATATCAAAACTTCTCTTGTTGGAGAAAGATTTTCCTGACACATTGAAGAAATATGCGGATACACACGGCATTTCGCCGTCTGTTGTCACTATAGAAGTGAGTGAGGATTCCTTCACTTGTGGAAGTCAAAATATGATAAATACGCTGGAAAATTTGAAAAATATTGGATTTGGCGTAGGTATTATAGGTGCTGGAACAGAATTTAGAAGCCTTGTATATTGGGATAAGCTAGATTTGGACTGTATAATGTTTGATTCGAAATATATACAAAAAACATTGTCTACGCCAAGAGGTCGACAAATTCTCATAACTCTTCTTTCGATGGGAAGACAATTAAAAATGCAAGTTATCGCCGATGGTATCGAGAATAGAGATGATGTATTGTTCTTGTGTGGCTATGGCTGTAATGCGATTAGTGGTCCATATTATTCGAAACCACTTTTGGAAGAAGCATATTTTGACTATATAAAAGATAAACTTGTTTTGAAAGAACAGGTTATTGAAATACCATTTATTGATAATTTCGCGACTAAATGTAACAATTATACGGGAACTATCATGGGCGAAGGTATACAATTTGCCCCTGGAATCAATGATAATTGGGGAAGTGTTTTGTTCCCTGGTGGATTCTTTATGGAAAATGTTATTGCATTTCCTGGTTCAATGTTATCGGAATCTTGGACTGTTTGTATGTGGATTAACCCAACTAAAATCACTAGTTGGACCAGCGTTTTCTATGCGAAGTACAAAGAACATTATGCTACATTTTCACCTTATGTTGAGGGCGGAAATTCTATAGCGCGTATTAGTGATGGAACAGTTCAAGGCTATCATGATATATTGGCAAGAGCATTGCAACCAGATGGAACATGGCATTTTATCTGTATGACATATGACGAAAAATCAGGTATTTCGCGAGCTTATTTGGATGGCATTAATACAGGCGTTCTTACGGATGTGCCATCATTGCCTGCGTGTCAAAGTGTAATATTTGGTGGTGATGCATTCCAACCATCATACGAAGGTTATTTGTCAGGTGTTATGTTCTTTAATCAGGCAAAATGCGATGAGGAAATCGTTGAATTATATGAGAAGTTTAAAAGCGAACCGGGATTTCGCGATTAGTGGATAATTAGAGTTAATTAAAATAAAAGAGCAGATAGCAAACTTATGTTGATTGTAAGATTACTATCTGCTTTTTGTTATTTAAATAGTTCTTTTGCGAAATGATAAAATCCTTTATCTGCTACGCTAAATGAGTGGCCGCCCGCATACTGGCAATAAAAATGCTCAATTCCTGATTCTTCAAGCAACGAATGGTATGCTGCTGGGCCTGAAACTACATCATCATTTTTGCCACCTGCAATGGCGATGTATGTATTGTCTTTATATTCCTCTGCAAGTACGAGGTGTTCGTAAGAAATGTATGCATCTGTATCGTAGAGGTCAATGTAGTAATTATCAATGTCTGCGGGTACATTGAATGCGGCAATGTAACCGAACATGTCCTGATTACCAAATCCTAATCTTAAAGAGATAAGTCCACCGCGGGAGAAACCAGCTAAAGCAGTGTTTTCACGACCTGTTTTAACAGGATAATTGCTTTCTATAAAAGGTTTTAAGTCTGTAAGAAATTCAAAATAAAAATTATCAAATGCACCAAAATTGCTATCAGAATATTCGTCTGCTGGATTGCCTGCATCATTTTCTCTTGCACGGCAGTTTGGAGCAACTATAATCATCTCTTCACATTCGCCACTTGCCAACATATTACCAATGATTTTGTCGACTTTACCATCATTTATCCACTGTGTATTATCCTGACCTAAGCCGTGGAATACGTATAAAACGGGGTATTCCTTGTCTGTTGTGTAATTAGGTGGAAATATAATGGATACCTCTCTATCTTTTCCGACAGTTGTTGAAGGATACTGGACAACCTCTATTGTTCCGTAGTCCACGCCGTCTTTTTCGTAAGTGATATCGGAAGGCGCACGGAAGAACAAATCACCATCATAAGGGTCAGCATTGTCCAAATTAACTGTAGGACGTTCTTTTGTCGGATATTCGACATTGGTGTTGTTTTCTGTTGTGTCAGTATGGCTATCTGAAGTGCAAGCAGTAAATGATGCTGCAAGACAGATGATTAAGGTGATTGAAATTAAAAATTTTTTTAGGGTTAAATTCATTGTTTGGGTGCTCCTTTGTGTCATAATATGAAATTATAGCATAATTTTTAAAATATAGGTATATATTACTTGACATTTGTGTCTATAAATTGTAGACTAAAATATGTCTACAAAGTATAGACAAACAACTTTAGGAGGTTGAGTTTATGAGAATTGGAGAGATTGAATCAAAATTTGCTGATATAATATGGGAAAATGAACCGCTGAAATCGTCGGAACTAGTTAAGTTGTGTGAAAAGGAACTTAATTGGAAAAGAACGACTACATATACTGTTTTAAAAAGATTAAGTGAGCGTGGAATATTTCAAAATAATGATGGAATAGTAACATCACTTATATCTAAAGAGGATTTTTACGCAACACAGAGTACGGATTTTGTTGATGAAACATTTGGAGGATCTTTACCTGCATTTATTGCAGCATTCACTGCTAAAAAAGATTTGAGTAAAAAGGATTTAGATGAGATTCGAAAACTCATTGATTCTTATGGGGAGGGCAAATGATGGACGCTATTTTTGTTAGGTTGCTAGATGTGTCAGTTACAACTAGCATACTTGTGTTGGTTATAATCATTTTAAAACTTTTGTTTACAAGATTATCGACTAGAGTGCATTGTCTGCTGTGGCTAGTGGTTGCTATTAGACTTGTATGCCCACTTTATTTTGAGAGTACTAGTTATTATAGTTCAGAAACAAAGCCTAAAAATAAACCTGTTGAGGAGCGATTATTAGTTGAGAATGAGCAGATTTTGCGTGCAAACATTTTAGTGGACCATATTGATCAAGGAAAAGAAAATGTGCAAATACCTTCTGCTGAAGTAGTGGAGAGAAATAATATTTACTATGATGTACTTCACATTGGCGGCATTGTTTGGAGCGTTGGAATGGTTGTAATATTGGGTTATTCAATGATTAGTTATGTTAAACTTAAGTTTAAAGTTAGGGAGAGTGTTAGATGCGATGACAATGTTTGGCTGTGCGATCATGTAAATACGCCATTTATAATAGGTTTTGTAAAACCAAGGATAATAATTCCTTCGTCTGTAGATGAAAATTCTATAAAATATATTATAGCCCATGAAATGACACATTTGGAAAGACGGGATTATATTTGGAAACCTTTGGCCTCACTGTTTCTAGCAGTATATTGGATGAACCCTGTGATGTGGTTGGCTTACATATTGTTTTGTAGAGATATTGAGTTTGCCTGTGATGACAAGGTCATTTATTGTAAGACAGATGAGTATGTAAAGGAATATATGAACACATTAGTTGAGTGCAGTGTGCCAAAATATAAATTAGTTTCATATTCGGTTGCTTTTGGAGAAATTAGTGTAAAAAGACGAATAAAAAGAATAGTGGCATATAAAAGACCCGCGATATTTATGGCGGAGGTAATAGTAATTGCGGGTATATCCTTGTTTATGAGTTTTTTTGTGGATAATCCTTTGGATAAGTGGAATAATGCAGAAAAACCAGATTATGTTTGGGAGTATAATCAAAAAGATTGTTTTGTTAGAAACGATTATGATGGAGAGGTTCCTAGTGGAAAATGTGGGCAAAAAGAGATCACATATGAAGAATTGATTGACATTTGTATGAGAGGGGAAGAGGTTTATTTGGATGATTTTACAGAATATAAATATGAATTATTTGATGAGAAAATGAAACTTCCGCTAGCAAATTATGAAGATATGTATGTGCATATAAACTATTGTACGTATTTGGAGGGGGGGATAGGCATGGACTCTGTGTATTTGATGTACGAACCGGATGACGGAGATACAGAAATTTTCTTTTTGGATGAACAAATGAAATTTTATGCATTTACTCAAATGGAACCTAAATATGATGATAGGAAAATGTATGCTGACATAGTTTGGGGGACAGTTGATGAGAATTCTATGATAGTAGAAGTCTTTAATGAGACAGAGAGTTCGTATAAGTGGAATTATAGTTACGAAATATATGAGGTTATTGATAATGAAGAGAAGTTAATAACAGTATATAAAGGGGATGAAGTAAATTATTGTAGTGACCTTTTGTCTCACACACATGAAATAAAATTAGATGATGGAGTGGAATTTGAAGATGGTAAACAATATCTTTTGAAATATGGCAAGAACAAGTCAGGATATTTATACAGTGAGATAACGTTTGTAAAGTAGCAAAAAGCCTCTGGTTTAAGAAGATAAACCAGAGGCTTTTAATAGTGCGGGTGACAGGAATCGAACCTGCACGTCGGGGACACTAGATCCTAAGTCTAGCGCGTCTGCCAGTTCCGCCACACCCGCGACTTGTGTTCTGTTTTTGACAGCAAACGTATTGTATCATTTGTGGGATGAAAAGTCAAACTATTTTTTGGGGGTAAAGAAATTTAGTTAAAAGATATTAAAGGTTGAAAAAATGTCATTTTATGATATAATGGTTATATTGATATACGAACGAAAATGATTTACAGAGAAGTGGTTGTTATGAAGAGAATTTTGACGGTTAATGCTAAAGTAGGAATGGTTATAGCGGGCGATATTTATACAGATGCCGGCTTATTAGTTGTTCCTAAGGGTACGATTCTTGATAAAGGTGTTATAGAGGGAATAAAAAGTTATTCAGTATATGACTTTTTTATAGAAGAAGAGCCCAAAAAGACAATTTCATACGACATAGATGAACTTGATAGATTGATGCTTGAAGATGACGGCACATCTACGGGTTATTATGATAAGATTAAGGCGACTGAAGAGTTTCATAAGTTTGAAGCTCAGTTTGTTGAGTCTGTGAAGAATGTTGAGGATAATATTAATAATATTGTTAAGATGAATAATCCAGTCTGTGTGGAAGATTTGTTGTCGACAGTTAAGAAGATTACGGACAAGTTCAAACCAGATGTTACATTGTTTGATATGTTGCATTGTATTGAGGGTTATGATGATTCGACATATATTCATAGTTTGAATGTTGCTTTGATTTGTAGGGTTACAGGTGAATGGCTGAAGATGAGTCAAGCGGATTTGGATGTGTTGACTGTTGCAGGACTTTTGCATGACATTGGAAAGGTAATGATTTCGGATGACATTATTAAGAAGCCTGGTAAGCTTACACCTACGGAGTATGCTATTGTTCAGTCGCACACGGTGCATGGATATAATATTTTGAAGAACCAGCCGATTGATGACCGAATTAAGCAGGCGGCGCTTATGCATCACGAACGTTGTGATGGAAAGGGCTATCCGAATAAATACAAACACGAAGAGATTGATTTGTTTGCGAGAATTGTTGCTATTGCAGATGTTTACGATGCGATGACATCAAACCGAGTTTACCGCTCGGCGATTTGTCCATTTAATGTTATTTCAACTTTTGAAGAGAGTGTGGATTTGTTTGATCCGAAGTTCTTGTATGTATTCTTGGAAAAGATTGCACATTCTTATGTGAATAATGAAGTTGTGTTGAATGACGAATTAGAAGGAACTGTCGTTATGATAAATAAATATGCTTTGGCTAAACCTGGTGTTTTGGTTGGTGGGGCATACATTGATTTGTCAAGACAGGATAAATTGAAGATTACAGCGATTAAATAAAAAGTGTAAAAAGAAATGAATGTATAGAAAAGTACAATCATTTCTTTTTTTATTATCATATTATTAAAAGTGTTAAATTATTATTAAAACACTTTACAATGCTATTGTGAAATGATACAATTGTGAGGTTTGTTGATATTGTGAGCGTGAGTGAACGAAAAATATACACTAAAGAAATTGCAGGAGAGGGAAGATATGAAGAAAAGAATGATTTTAAGCGCTATTGCTTGTGTTGGATTACTAGTATTTTTTGGTTCAATAAAAGTTATTAATATGCAAAGAAACAAAAAAGTAGAAGAAATAAAAGTATCGGGTTTTAAAATAGATGATTATTTGACCGGAAAAGATGCAACAGTTGAAGAATATATGAAAGCGGCAAAATTAGACCTAGATGAAGTTAACGGAATTACAATAGGAGTGCCAGTTAATGGTAAGATAAAAAAATATTATATAGATGATGCAACTGTTGTAGAAGATATAAAAGAATATGTAAGAGATATAGAGATAAAGGGAATTAATTCAGAGAGAGTTAGGGAAAAGTATAAAAAGGGAAATAGTTGGGATTTACAGTTCTATTCAGATGCAGAGTATGGATTTGCAATAAATGCTCATAAAACTTCAGATGAAGGCGTTTTCTTTACTTGGGTATATGTTGGATATGATGAAAATATAGATATGTTGTATTATAAAATGAAAGATGGAAAACGAGTTGAGTGGTTTATAGATGAGTATACAGAAAGTTATGCAGGGCAAATAATTATGGATGACAATATAGAGTCTTATATACGGAAAATATATGAAGAGAATGTGCGACATATTAATAAAGACGATATAAAAAAATTATTTGACAAGGGGCAGATAGAGTTGGAGGATATTTTTAAATATGAGTATGATTATGTGAGGGATAGCAGTATTCCTGAATATGTTTTTGATGATGGTAGAGAGGAAATGTTGTATACGAAAATATATCATTTCAAACTATCCGATTCTAAAAGTTATTTACAAGTTGAAAGAGGAGGATATGTAATTGATAACTCAACAGAGGAAGACGGATACTTAAAACCGACATTTGGTTACGATATCGTAAACGTACAACTAGTGAATGGTGAAGGAGAAATAATCGATTTCTATGATATAACAAAAGAAGAATTAGAAGAATTTCTAGAGTAACGGAGGCTAGATAAATGTGTAGATTTTTAGATATTATAAAAACTGGATATTTAGATAATAAAACGCAAAGGAAAAGGAATAGGATTTCGCTGATATTGATGGTTTTATCTTTAATTATCTATATTGGTGTAAATTCAACTGTAAATTCTATAAATTCAAGCATACATGATATTATGTATGCACCTGAAGCGAGAGCGTTGGTTACATTTTTTGTTCCTGAATATGATGGAGTTGATGGTAAGACTTTTGAAGAATATAAGAAGGAAATGACAGAATATTTTAAAGGCGATGAAAGAGTAAAAGATGTTTACTTTTTTATGGAAGATACCCTTGTGGAATGGTGTAATGTGAAAGAGGTGTTTGGTGAAGAAAAAGTATCAGTAACCATTAATTCGTTTTGTGAACCAATGTTGGAGTTTTCTGATGATAAGGATTTATCTGAACCAAAATATAATGAAGTTATAATTCCCAAATACATATACGACATTGGAGCATATGATAAATATACATGCTTTAACGGTGATGAATTGATTGGGGAAAATATAACAATAAAATATACAGATTCGTATGGTGAGGGAACGAAGGAGTATAATTTAAAAGTAATAGGAACTTATGATAATATTAGAGCCAGATATTCAGGATGTCATTTACTTTTGAATGAAGATTTGACTAAGGAAATATGTGAATATGAATACTCAATCGATAAAAAGAATGAGCAGGAAATTAAACAAGAATTAGAAGATATGGGGATATCTCCTGATTCTTATGAAGAAGTATTAATAT
The DNA here is from genome assembly GCA_017935565.1 of Lachnospiraceae bacterium. GTDB lineage: Bacteria > Bacillota > Clostridia > Lachnospirales > Lachnospiraceae > SVEL01. The sequence goes on along the minus strand of JAGBHK010000016.1, from coordinate 97,109 downwards.
ATAGACTTGGATTATATATTTCAGAAGATTATGATATGGGAGATATGCGTGATGATATGATGGAAGAATTTGGCGTTGCGGGTGTGACATATGTATCTCTTGATGACAATCTTCAAAGTTATTTTGGATATATAATAAATATCGCAAATGTCGTGTCTTTTATGTTGTTAATTATCGCGTTAATTAACATTATCATATCTTCAATTAATGAAGTGAAAGATAGAAAATGGGAATTTGCATTAAAGATGTCTATGGGTTATAAGCGAAGTGATATTGTGAAGATATTCTTTGTTGAAAAGTTTGTAAATATGCTTAAAGCATTACTCATTTCATTAGTATTAGTTGCTATATATGGAATGGCTGCTACATATGTGTATCAGGAATTAATGGAATACTGGAAAAAAGTATATGTTATAAGTGTTGATTGGGGTATTTTTGCAATTGCATTTTTATTGGTATCTATCGCAGCTTTTATTGGTGTTTTAGTTGCAAGGATAAGCATTAATTCTATAAATGTGGCAGAAAGTCTTAAGTCAGGAGAATAAGATATGTATAAATATATTTGGTGTAAGAAAAAAATGGAAAAAGCCATTAGTATATGTGGTTTATTGTTCTGGATTGTTAACTTAGTCTTTTTTCAAGTATCAATAAATATGTTGGTTAAAATTTTATATTCTTCTAAAACGGATTGGTTTCAAATTGCTGCGGAGAAAGAATCGTTAGAAGATGATTTCTTTCTTGATAGAATAGAGTTTATTATGAATACTATAACATTGATTCTTATTGCAATTGTTTTATTTTCAATGATAACACTAATTTTGTTTAGAAAAATTCAATTGAAAAATATGCTTACTCAAATGGGCGTGTATAGAGTGGCAGGATATTCAAAAGTGAAGATTACAGGAATTTCTGTAATTGATGTTTTGGTGGATATTGTTGTGGCATTTCTTGCATCCATAATGCTGTCGAATGTGACGATTAAAATAGTATCTTCAAATGAACTGATGTCGATGATAATGGAAGTGACAGAATTCAGTGTGGTGACAGATTTATTGATATATACAATATGTATGTTGTTAATGCTTATGGTGGTAATTGTTTATTCGTACATATTTGTATGTGGAAGTATTAAAAAAGGCGTAAGTTATATGTTGGGAAAGGGAATTGTTTAATATGAAAGTTATTAGTGTTAAAAATGTATCAAAAGAATATAAGAATACTGGACGCGTATTAGATTCTGTGAATATTGAGTTTGAATCTGGAAAATTATATGGAATAATGGGACCATCTGGTTCGGGTAAGTCGACCTTATTAAATATAATTGGAACTCTTGAGAATGTAAGTGAAGGAACTGTTGAAATTTTGGATAATAACCTTGAAGGATATGATGAAAAGTCTTTGTGCAACCTTCGAGCTAAACATATTGGATATGTGTTCCAAAATTTTTACCTAAATCCTTATTTGGATGCAGTTGAAAATGTTATAGTACCTATGAAGGTTAATGATGAAATAAAATCGTCAGAAAGACGTAGCAAAGCAGAGGAGTTATTAAAAAGATTTGGCCTAGAAGAAAGAATGGGACATCTCAAATCACAAATGTCTGGCGGTGAGCAACAGCGAGTGGCCATAGCAAGAGCATTAGCGAATGACCCGGATATTATCTTGGCAGACGAGCCTACGGGAAATCTTGATGAAGAAAATGAAGTTATTATTTTCAAAACATTGAAGGAGTTAGCAAAAAGCGGAAAAACAGTAATAGTCGTATCGCATAATGATATTGTGAAAGAATATGCAGATGAAGTTATTAATATAGTTAAGGGTAAAATTAAGTAAGTAAATAAGAAGCGCCAACTTGGCGCTTCTATTTTTTCATACTCATTACACTATTGTGATAATTTCTGTCATATGTTACATCCTCAGTAAACCAATCTGGCATGATGAAACTTTCAGCGGTTTCTACATCTGGAAACTCAACTTCTGCGAGGACTAGCCCTGCAAATTTGCCTTCGAAAACATCTAATTCAATAAAAAGTTTATTTTCAAGTGGAAGAACATAACGTTTTTTGGTGATTACATTTCCATCGGCTTTAGTAAGCAAATGCTCGTAAGCTTCTTTGGTTAAAGGAAGATTGTATTCTTCGTGAGCTAACATCCAGTTTTTATCATTTCCTTTGGATTTGTAGGTGAGATAATAATCGTCATTTTCACGGCGTATGCGAACTACAGGACCTGTGCAAAGATATGCCTGTTCTATTTCTAATACTTTTGCTTCAGCAAGATTGTAAGGATTTTTTTCTAAATTAACAAGAAATTTTCTTTCGATTTCCATAAAATACCTCCATTCCGATTGTAGGTATATTCTAGCATATTGTTGCATTATAATCAATTTATATACAAATCAAAAAAAATATGGTATAATTTTATCAATTATGTGTAACGAATTTGGAGGTATGGTATGAAAAAGGTTTATGCATTTTTTGCAACAGGTTATGAGGAAGTGGAAGCATTGACTGTTGTTGATTTATTGAGAAGAGCAGGCGTTGAAGTTAATATGGTATCGGTTACAGGTGAGGCGACTGTTGTTGGTTCTCATAATATTGGAATTAATATGGATAGCAAATTTGACGATAACAATTATGATGATGGTGATTTGTTCTTCTTGCCGGGAGGTATGCCTGGTACAACGAATTTATTGGCATGCGAGAAATTGTGTCAGTTGCTTGTTAAGAAAAATAATGAAGGAAAGAGACTTGCAGCTGTTTGTGCGGCACCGAGCGTGTTTGGACAGTTGGGGCTTTTAAAGGGCAAGAAGGCGACAAGTTATCCTGGATTTGAAGAAAAATTGATTGGTGCAACATACGTTACTGATAGTGTTGTGACAGATGGAGTTATCACAACAAGTAGAGGTATGGGTACTAGTATAGATTTAGGTTTAGAGTTGATTTCATTGTTGTGTGATGAAGAAACTGCAAAGTCTATAGGGAAAGGAATAATTTACTTATAATGAAAAAAATTATATTGAATGTACTTCTTTGTGTGATGGTATTCGGATTATACGGATGCGCGTGCAAGAAAGATGAAGCTGAAATTGAATATAATGATGAAGAAGCGGTGGCTGAAGGTAATGTTGATTTAAGCGGAGACGAGCCTGAAATTTTTATTACAAGTATTAAGGCTAAAAAAGGTGCTGAAATCGATTATCTTTCAGGGGTTGTTATTGAGAATGAAGAAGATTTCGAAGATTTGAAAATCTGGGTGGATGAATCGGCGGTTGATATTTATGAACCAGGCGATTATAAAGCCAAGTATACATTTGAATATGACGGAAAATCAACGGTTTATGAGATAACAGTAACTATATTGGATGAAGAGGTTTCTGCGTCTGAAAGTATTGTGCCAAGTTCATCGGATGTTGTGGCGGATAGCGAAACAAAGCCATCTGTTGATAGTGGAACTGATGTGTCTTCGGAAAAGACATCTACTCCAAAAGAAGAGGGCTCAACAAAGCCACAGGCAACAACGAAACCACAAACTACAACAAAGCCACAGGCAACAACAAAGCCACAGGCAACAACAAAGCCACAGGCAACAACAAAACCACAGGCAACAACGAAGCCACAGGCAACAACGAAACCACAGGCGACAACGAAACCACAGGCAACAACAAAGCCACAAACTACAACAAAGCCTTCTGGTGGAAATAGTAGTGAAACTGAAACAACTAGAAGAGAAATAATTACTTCTTCTCAAAATTCAACAACAAAAGAGGTAAATATTGGATATTCTTATATTGAATTGTTGTCTGGTAGTACTGTTTCGATAAAAACTACAACAGCCAGATACATTGTGTCTACAAGAACGGATGTGTCTTATAAGACAAAGAATGGTGTGAAATATAAAGTTTCAAAATTAATAATAACATATAATACAGGGGAAGAAAGGACCCTAGAAACGGTGGAGGAAAAATGCAATTAATAGAAGTTAAAGAAAAAGTAGAGAAATTGAGTGAAAACATTAAGAAAGTAATCATTGGAAAGGATGATACCATTAGACTTATGATTGCGGCAATGTTTGCGGGTGGACATATCTTGCTTGAAGATGTTCCAGGAAGCGGTAAGACTATGCTTGCAAAGACATTGGCTAAGAGTGTTGATGGGGATTTTAAGAGAATTCAGATGACTCCTGACCTTTTGCCTTCAGATATTACAGGTATTAATTACTTTGATATGAAGACAAATGAATTTAGATTTATTAAAGGTCCTGCGTTTACAAATATTCTCATTGCAGACGAGATTAATAGAGCGAATCCTAAGACTCAGTCGGGTTTGCTTGAATGTATGGAAGAGCGTCAGATTACAGTTGATGGCAGTACATATAAATTAGATGATGTGTTTATGGTTGTGGCTACTGAAAATCCAGTGGATAGTCAGGGCGTATTTAAGTTGCCTGAAGCACAGCTTGATAGATTTTTAATGAAATTGTATATGGAATATCCTAGTCATGAAGATATGACAAAGATTTTAAAGGTACATACTGAAAGTGAAGTTCTTGATGATATTAAGCCAGTTATGACCATTGATGAAATTAAAGAAATTGCTAAAATGGTTAAAAATGTAAAGGTTGATGAATGTTTGTACGAATATGTTGCAAATATTGTTGAGAGAACTAGAAATCATGAAGATGTTATTCTTGGCATAAGCCAAAGAGGTGGAATTGCGCTTGTTAAGGCGGCAAAGAGTGTGGCTCTTATGTCGGGAAGAGATTATGTTATTCCTGATGATATTAAGGCTTGTGCACCAGAGGTTTTATCTCACAGAATGTTGCTTAAGAATAGTCAAAGAATTAGAAAAAATGGGGAAAAAGAAGTAATTCTTAGTATTTTGGATGAGGTAGAGGTGCCTACTGAGCCTATTTAAATGTAAGAGGTTGTAGCGATGAAAGAATTTGATCAATATTTGGAGATAGTCATCATTGCCATAATTATTGCCGGTTTAGGTTTTTTATTTATTACGGTGCTGCTGTTTGCGTACAGAAGATTTATGGAGTGGGGATTTTCGCAATTAGAATATAAAAGATATTTTACAAAAGAGGGTGCTTTTGAAGGCGAAACCGTTTATTTTGTCGAGGAGATGACGAACGGTTTCTTTCTTGCGTTCAAAGATATTGCGGTGGAGTCGCACATTTCGTCGGGAATTAAACTGTCAGGTTGCAAAGGTGATGACAAGATTCAACACTTTGTCAGTATTTTCTCACTCAAGCCTAGAACGAGAATTGTGAGACGACATAAGGCTGTTTGCATGAAAAGAGGTCATTATGTTTTAGAAAGTGCTAGAATAGGGTATGGCGACAAGGATGTTTTCATTAATAGTAAGCATGAATTTAATGTTTATCCAAAGGAAACTCCTATAGAGCAGCAGGAAAGTCTTAATATGTATTTGCAGTACAGTAATTATTCGAAGTATCCTATTGTGGAGGATGCATTTTCGGTAAATGGTATTAGGGAATACGGTTACGGTGATGCAATGTCAAAGATTAATCATAAGGCCACCGCAAAAGCTGGCAAGATGATGGTCAATGTAAATGATTATGTTCTTGGACGAAGAGTTATGGTTTACTTGAACTTTCAAGTGCCTGACGATACTTATATTCCAATGGAAATGTTTGAAGTACATATGGAAAATGCATTATCGTATGTGTCCTACCTTATAGGTGAATGTGCAAGATGTGGCTTTGATTTTGGTTTTGCATGTAATTCACGTATGGCTTATGGTGGAAGAAGCGCAAAATATCCTATAAGTTCAGGTAATGGAGCGTATATTGATATTTTGAATATATTGGCTTGCGCAAGACCAATCGAAGGAGATTCTATACTTCCTTCTATGGACAAGGATATCTCTGAAAACCTTACAAATGCAGAGATTTTCTTCTTCACTCTTAAAGTTGATGAGGCGATTGACAGACGTCTTGTGCAATTGGAAAATATGGGAAATGTTGTTACAGTAATAAGGATTGATGAGGTGTAGTGATGAATAAAGATGATTGGAAAAAAATAAAAAAAATCCTCGCCTGGATATTGATTGGGATAGAACTGGTAGCAGGTTTCGTATCGTTTTTCATTTACGTTGACTTGGAAGAAGGGCATCCGCATAAAAGAATATATTATTGGTTGACCCTTATATTCCTTTTTGCTGCAATTATAACTATCTATATTAATGATTACGGAAATCAAGTTATTAGTGCGGTTAAAAAAGTTGCGAGCGTTTTGTATAATCTAACCATTGGATTTGTTTCAAGGGTTTTTGATATTCTCTTCAATATGGCTACTGGCAATCGTGAAAGTCGCTTAAAAAAGATAAGTGGCTATGAGGATACGGTGTACTCAGTTGATAGGAAGAGAAAGAAGAGAAAAGCTGAATACAAGAAGTATAAGGATATGAATAATAGCGAGAAGGTGCAGTTCTTGTATTACAAATCAGTCACTAAGGCTATTAAAAAGGGCTTTTATTTTAAAGAGTCTGATACCGCTTTTGAAGTGAATGAGAGAATGCTTGATAGAAAGTATTTGAAGAATAGCGGATTTGAACTTGGCGAAATATATAGCGTCGGTAAATATGCCGCTGATGGAAGAGTGACAGATGAAATGGTGGAGAAGATGAAGGAGATAGGATGATGAGGAAATCCGTTCGTTTATCAAAATTAAAAAAATTAATGACAAAATTTTCTTTCTATGTTATAATGTATTGCGTTATGTTCTGTTTCGCTACAGACAAACATTTTAAGGCGCATTTTTATTAGGAGGATTTATTTAAAATGAGTTTACAGGTAGAAAAATTAGAAAAAAATATGGCAAAGCTTACAATCGAAGTTTCAGCAGAAGAGTTCGATAAAGCTATAGATAAGGCATACCAGAAGAACAAAGGTAAAATGAGCGTTCCTGGTTTTAGAAAGGGTAAAGTACCTCGCCAGATGATCGAAAAGATGTATGGTGTTGGCGTATTCTACGAAGATGCAGCTAATGAAATTATTCCAGTTGCATATGAAGCAGAACTTGAAAACTGTGAGTTAGAAATCGTTTCTCAGCCAAAGATCGATGTTGTTCAGATTGAAAAAGGTAAGTCATTCATCTTTACAGCAGAAGTAGCAGTTAAGCCAGAAGTTGAATTAGGTAAGTATACAGGTTTTGATATTGCTAAAGAAGCAGTTGAAGTTACAGATGAAGAATTAAACGCTGAACTTGACAGAGCTAGAGAACAGCAGGCAAGAACAATCCCTGTTGAAGACAGAGCTGTTTGTGATGGCGATATGACAGTTATTGATTTTGAAGGTTTTGTTGATGGTGTTCCATTTGAAGGTGGTAAGGGAACAGATTACCCACTTACAATTGGTTCTCATTCATTCATTGATACATTTGAAGAACAGTTAATTGGCAAGAACATTGGCGAAGAAGTAGAAGTTAATGTTACATTCCCTGAAGAATATCATGCAGAAGAATTAAAGGGTAAGCCAGCAATGTTCAAGGTTACAGTTAAGGAAATCAAAGTTAAAGAACTTCCTGAACTTGATGATGATTTTGCACAGGATGTATCTGATTTCGATACTCTTGACGAATACAAGGAAGATGTTAAGAAAAACATCGCTTCTAGAAAAGAAGAAGCTGCTAAGGCTGAATACGAAGAAAAGGTTATCGATGCTATCATTGCAGAAGCAAAGATGGATATTCCACAGCCTATGATTGATTTACAGGTTAGACAGATGGCAGATGATTTCGCAAGAAGAATTCAGTCACAGGGTCTTTCAGTAGAACAGTACTTCCAGTTTACAGGTATGACACCTGATAAGTTAATGGAACAGATGCAGCCACAGGCAGTTAAGAGAATTCAGTCTAGATTGGTTCTTGAAGCTATTGCAAAGGCTGAAAACATCGTAGTTACAGATGCTGATGTAGATGCTGAAATCGAAAAGATGGCTGGCATGTACCAGATGGAAGTTGATAAGTTAAAAGAATTAATTAGTGATAAAGAGAAGGAAGCTATGAAGTCTGATATCGCAGTTTCAAAGGCAGCTGAATTTATCGTTAAATAATAATTAACATAAGAGAAATTAATGATTAACACTGGTATTTTATACTGGTGTTAATCGTTTATGAGTGATTATTTTGTTAGATGGAGGTTGTAATAATGAGTTTAGTACCATATGTCGTTGAACAGACAAGTAAAGGAGAAAGATCATATGATATCTATTCTAGACTTTTGAAGGATAGAATCATTTTCTTAGGGGAAGAAGTTAATGAAACTACAGCAAGTCTTGTAGTAGCACAGCTCTTATTTTTGGAATCAGAGGATCCTGAAAAGGATATTCAGTTATATATTAATAGTCCAGGTGGTTCAGTATCAGCAGGTTTAGCTATCTACGATACAATGCAGTACATTAAGTGTGATGTATCTACAATTTGTATTGGTATGGCAGCTAGTATGGGTGCGTTCCTTTTGTCAGGTGGTGCAAAGGGTAAGAGATATGCATTGCCAAATGCTGAAATTATGATTCACCAGCCACTTGGTGGAGCAAGAGGTCAGGCTACAGAGATTCAGATTGCTGCAGAGCATATTTTAAAGACTAAGAAGAAATTAAATGAAATGCTTGCAGAGCATACAGGTCAGCCATATGAAGTTATCGAGAAAGATACAGACAGAGATAACTATATGTCAGCTGAGGAAGCTAAAGAGTATGGCCTTATTGATATGGTTATTAAGGATAGAAAGTCTTTATCAGAATAGATTGGAGTTATAGAATATGTCAGGTAGAATGGATGAGGAAAAAGGAAAAATTAAATGCTCATTCTGTGGTAAGGCGAAAGAGGAAGTTAGAAAGATAATTGCAGGCCCTAATAATACATTTATCTGTGATGAGTGTATTGAGATTTGTTCTGAAATAATCGAAGAAGAATTTGAATATGATGATTATGATGAAAAAGGCGGCGATTTAAATATTAATCTTTTGAAGCCAAAGGAAATCAAGGCGTTTCTTGATGAATATGTAATTGGTCAGGATCAGGCTAAAAAGGTTTTGTCGGTTGCAGTTTATAATCATTATAAGAGAGTTACATCTGGAAAAAATCTTGATGTGGATATTCAAAAGAGCAATATTTTGATGCTTGGACCAACTGGTTCTGGTAAAACATATCTTGCACAGACATTGGCTAAGATTTTAAATGTTCCATTTGCAATAGCGGATGCTACAACACTTACTGAAGCTGGTTACGTAGGTGAAGATGTTGAAAATATTCTTCTTAAAGTAATTCAGGCAGCAGATAATGATGTAGAGAGAGCTGAATACGGAATCATTTATATTGATGAGATTGATAAAATCACAAAGAAGTCTGAAAATGTTTCTATCACAAGGGATGTTTCAGGTGAAGGTGTGCAGCAGGCATTACTTAAGATATTAGAAGGTACTGTTGCTTCAGTTCCACCACAGGGTGGAAGAAAGCATCCACAGCAGGAACTTATTCCTATTGACACAAAGAATATTTTATTTATTTGTGGTGGTGCGTTTGATGGTCTTGAAAAGATTATCGAGAACAGAACTGATAAGAAATCTATTGGTTTTGGTGCAGAAATTATTGGCAAGAGTGAGAAGGATGAAAATGCTATTCTTCGTCAGGTTATGCCACAGGATTTAGTAAAGTTTGGTCTTATTCCAGAGTTTATCGGTCGTGTGCCTGTTACAGTTACACTTGATAAGCTTACAAAGGAAGATATGATTAAGATATTGAAAGAGCCAAAGAATGCGTTGGTTAAGCAGTATCAGGCGCTTCTTGGTATCGATGAAGTTGAACTTGAATTCACAGATGAGGCTATTGAAACTATCGCTGAAAAATCATTTAAGCGTAAGACTGGTGCCAGAGGACTTAGAGCTATCATGGAAGAATCTATGATGGATATTATGTATGAGGTTCCATCAGATGATACTATTGAGAAATGTATTATTACTAAGGAAACTGTGGAAAATGGTGCTGAGCCTGAACTTGTGTACAAGGAAAGTAAGAAAAAGACAAGTAAGAAGTAGATGCTAAAAGGCATATGAGTTAAGCGCTGCTAATTGCAGCGCTTAATGTATAATTAAGGTTAAAGGTGGAAATTGGATAATGAGTGAAGTATTAAATAATATTCCAATTATTATTTTAAAAGAGACAACTATATTACCTGGTGTTATGGTACATTTTGATGTAATGGAAAAGAAATCTATGTTAGCATTGGATACAGCCATGAATTCAGGTCAAAAGTTAGTGTTGTTAACAGAGAAAAATTCAAGTGCTACGGAATTGGATGAAACATGCATTGAAAAACGTGGATTGCTTGTTAGTATAAAACAAATCGCCAAGTTGCCAAACGGAAGTAGAAGAGTTTTGGTGGCAGAAGGTGTAAGAGTTAATTTCTTGGATTTTGCGCAGAAGTCTCCATTTATTTCGGCTGATGTTGAAATTGCTGAGTTTAGTTATGAGATATCTAAACCTGAATATATTGCAGCTATGCGTGTTATGAAACAGTTGATAGGTGAGTATGCTCTTGTAAATGAGAAGTTTAAAGAGGGCGCATCAAAGGAATTGCTTAAGATTCCACATCTTGATGCCCAATTACATCAAGCGGCGATTTATATTCCTACAAATAAAAAAGATATCCAGAATATTATTAATGCAAATAGTATTATTGAAGAATTCCAGATTGTTTCAAAGATTTATTATCAGGAAATTGACATTGCAAAAGTTAAGAATGAGATAATGTCAAAGGTTAAGGAAAAACTTGATAAGAATCAAAGGGATTATGTATTAAGAGAGCAGATTAAGACTATTAGAGAAGAACTTGGTGAAACTGGTGCTTCAGAAGCCGATAGAATGCGTGAGGAATTGTCTAAACTTAATGCAAAGGCTGAAATTAAAGAAAAAATAGAAAAAGAAATTTCACATATGCAGTCTATATCTGGTAGTACTTCGGAATACAATGTTGTTAGAAGTTATATTGAAACATTGCTTGCATTGCCATGGGATAATGTAAGTGTTGATACGGAAGATATTGTTAAAGCACAGGAAATTTTAGACAGAGACCATTATGGTATGGAGAAAGTTAAGGAGAGAATTATCGAGTTTCTTGCTGTGAAAATGATGACTAAAGGTGGCGGAAAGGGAACTATTATGTGTCTTGTTGGACCACCGGGAACAGGAAAGACTTCTATTGCTAAATCTGTGGCAGAAAGTCTTGGTAAGAAATATGTGAGAATCTGCTTGGGCGGTGTAAAAGATGAGTCTGAAATAAGAGGACATAGAAAGACTTATGTAGGTGCTATGCCAGGTAGAATTGCGACAGCATTAAAACAGGTTAAGGTAAGTAATCCGTTGATGTTGCTTGATGAGATTGATAAATTAGGTAATAGTCAAAAAGGTGACCCTGCAAGTGCGATGCTTGAAGTTTTAGATAGCGAGCAGAATAGTGCATTTAGAGATAATTATATTGAACTTCCAATTGATTTATCAAAGGTATTTTTCATCGCAACAGCAAATGACGCAAGTACGATTCCGAAACCACTTCTTGATAGAATGGAAATAATTGATGTATCTTCATACACCGCTATTGAAAAGTATCATATTGCGAAAGATTATCTTGTTGCAAAACAGAGAAAAGAAAATGGGTTAAAGAAGAGTCAGCTTTCTATAAGTAAGAAAGCGTTGGAATCAATTATTGCAAATTATACAAGAGAAGCTGGAGTTAGAAAACTTGAGCAGAAAATTGGCAAGATTTGTAGAAAAACTGTAAGAATGATTCTTGAAGAAAAGATTGATTCGGTAAAAGTGAAAGATACCGATTTAGAAGAGTTTTTGGGTAAGCCTCTGCATAAGGAGAAACTACGCAAAAAGGATGAAATTGGATTGGTTCGTGGTTTGGCATGGACCAGTGTTGGAGGAACAACACTTGACATAGAAGTCGCTATTCTTAATGGTAAGGGAAAAGTGGAATTAACTGGAAAACTTGGAGATGTAATGAAAGAATCAGCGTCTGCTGCTATAACTTATGTTCGTTCTATTGCTAGCAAATATAATATAGAAGAAGATTATTTTGAAAAGCATGACATCCATATACATGTACCTGAAGGTGCTACACCTAAAGATGGTCCATCTGCAGGAATTACAATGGCGTTGGCGGTATTGTCAGCTGTTATAGAGAAACCTGTAAGAGGCGATGTTGCAATGACTGGTGAAATTACTCTAAGAGGAAGAGTTTTACCAATAGGTGGCGTTAGAGAAAAACTTCTTGCGGCAAAAATGGCAGGAGCGAAGACGGTTTTTGTGCCTAAGCAGAACGTAAGCGATGTTGCGGAAGTGGATTCTGAAATTAAGGAAGATTTGGAAATAATCTTTGTGGATAAGATGCAGGAAGTTATTGATATTGCATTAGTAAAATAATGCATACATTAAGATAAGGAGATTAGCTATGGTTATTAAGAATGTAAATCTTGAAACGGTTTGTGGTATTACAAGTAAATTGCCTGAAAATGATAAACCTGAAATTGCATTTGCTGGAAAGTCTAATGTGGGTAAATCTTCATTGATTAACGCATTGCTTAATAGAAAGGCTTTGGCAAGAACATCCTCACAACCTGGAAAAACTCAAACAATAAATTTCTATAATATTAATGATGAAATGTATTGTGTGGATTTACCAGGATACGGATTTGCGAAGGTTTCAAAAGAAACTCAGGAAAAATGGGGTAAGATGATTGAAAAATATCTTCATAAGTCTGAGATGCTCAAAGCGGTATTTTTACTTATAGATATTCGTCATGAGCCTGGTGCCAACGATAGAAATATGTATCAATGGATTTTGGCCAATGGCTATGAACCGATAATCATTGCAACAAAACTTGATAAAATCAATCGAAGTCAAATCCAAAAGAATGTTAAGATTATAAAAAAAGCATTGGATGTAACTCCAAATACGGTTGTTATTCCTTTTTCTGCAACAACAAAACAGGGCAGGGACGAAGTTTGGAATTTGATTGATGAATTAATTAGCAAATAGTTAATTAGATATTTTTTACGTAATAACGACATATATTTTGAACATTTTAGCGTTTAAAATATATGGCGTTTTATTTATAATTTAGTTAATAAAGGTTGCAATAACCTGAATAAAATAATATATAAGGAGAAAAAACGTATGAGGAAATTGTTTTTATGTGCAATTGTAGCAATGATGATGGTGTCAATGGTTGCTTGTGGCGACAAAAAGGATGCTAAAGAGGATGAAACGGAAAACGTGGAAAAACAAGCGGGAAAGGATTTAGATGTTCTTGATGAAGACGAATCAGAGGGTGAATCAGAAGATGAAACTCCTGTGGTTGATGAAGATGAATCGAAGAAGATTGTGTCGACAACATCTAATGTGGCAGTAAATGGCGAAGGTAGTAAGGTGTTGGTTAAGGAAAGTATATATGCTGGTGCTTCTAAAATGTCTCACTATGAACTCTCAATTGAGTATGCAAACTATAGAACTGTTAATGTAACATTTGATGCGCCTTTAGGTTTGAGCACCGAAGTTTTCTGGGATAATGGAGCTGTTGTTTTGGCTTGTGGTGCGAAACAAATGTCTATTTATGGTGTGGATTTTATAAGATATGTAGATTTGATGACTGGGGCAGAAGGTGCAGACTATTCTGAGGCAATAGACGCTATAAAAAATGATGAAGGTTTTTATGAAAACTTTGCTACTCTTACAGACGATGACCTTATTAAAATGTTCCAGATGCAAGAAGCTAGTTCTTGGGTAGAAGAAAGAGACGAATATCTTCTTATCATGGATGAAGCGCCATTTTTACCTGAAGCAAAACTTGGTGGATATGCGGCAACTAAATGGATTTATGGAGACCCGTTTTTTGCGGCATGTGCATATGGTGAGCCTGTAGATACATATAATGATGAAAATACATTGAAGATATTTGATACAATTGAATGGGATTTTGCGGAATAAAAATAGAGTTTGCTAGGCAAAAATAAGGCAGGTCGCTTTGTTAAGCGGCTTGCCTTTATTCTTTCATAAGAGTTTTCATTATACTTGAGTAAATTTCCTGACTTGATGAACGCCAGTTATCGCACATCATTTCTGCGACATCTTCTGATGGAACTGAAAGATTCATATCGATAAGGGTTGAATTTCCTTCGATAATTCTGCAATTTATAATATAGTCCTGGTTCGTTGATTTGTAATAATCAGAAAGGGCGCTTACTTCATTTCGTAGCTCGTATTTATTTTCTACAAGGAAGATATCCATATCATCTATGATTGATACAGGTATTTTCTTTACGAACAAATCAATAGTTTCAGCACCGTCGTCGTTAATTTTGTAATATGAATTAGAACGAACAACTTCTATATTTACTAATTTTGACTCCTCAAGTTCTGACAAAATCTGCATATATGTAAAGTAATTTGTGTAGTTATTTGACAAAAAGAAATCTAATAATTGGTTTGTTGTCAAAGGAAAATTTACTTTATTGAGCATATATAATGTCATAAGCTTGTACAGCGTTAGTGGTTCGAGTGACATGATTTTTCTCCTTGGTTTATGTTTTTCTCTTTAAGTGCGGTGTTAATGTAATTTAAAACATATTTCTTATTACAGCTCCATTTGGGCTCCACTAATAGTTTCTTCGGACCATCCCCGGTCATACGATGAATAACTATGTCTGAGCGCAGACGCAATATACATTCTAACAGAATGTGGGTATATTCTTCAAGTGAAAAAATTCTAAATTTATTATTTTTGTAATAATCTAACAAATCTGTACCCGTTAATATGTGCAAAAGTTGAAATTTTACACCTTTAACGGGGAACTTATTAATATAATCAACGGTATTTAATATGTCAATTTCAGTTTCGTTAGGTAAACCGATTATCATATGAATAATTACTTCTATATTAATATGCGACAATTTTTTTACAGCCACTTCGAAAATTTCATTTTTATATCCTCTTCTTATGAAAGTAGCAGTGTCCTCATTTGCCGTTTGTAAACCTAGTTCAATGAAGACAGGTTTTATTTTATTTAGTTCATCCAATAGTTCAATGACATCATCCTCTAAGCAATCGGGTCTTGTTGCAATTGATATACCTACGATGTCTTCATTGCTAATTGCTTCAAAAAACACTTTCCTTAAATAAGAAACAGGAGCGTAAGTGTTTGTGTATGCTTGGAAATAAGCAATATACTTGCAATCTTTAGGAACTTTAGAAGCAATTAACGCTTTGGCTTCTGCGATTTGCTCTGTAATGGACAATTTAGGCGATGCTGCAAAATCACCTGAACCACCTGCAGAACAAAAAATACATCCTCTAGTATCGATTTTGCCATCACGGTTTGGACAGGTCATTCCTGCATTTAAAGACAATTTATATGTTTTGCATCCGAATTTATTTTTAAAATATTCATTTCCTGTGTTTATATGCATAATGACCTCCTGGTTGCGAATTTGTGACAAATTTGTTTAGAGGCCAATTCGTAAAATATAAGGTGTCAGGTGCGCACCTGACACCTTATATTTTACTCATTACGCCGTTACCGGCTATGCAAGCAAGATAAGTAGATTAAAAAATTTCGCAAGCGAATTTTTGAATCTATTTATCTTGCTTGCGCACCCTCTAAACGGATACGAAAATTTTATCATATTTTTTAAAGTTATACTATCATTTTAAAAATAAATGTTGTATAATCAATGATGTCAGAAAAATTCAAATATTCATGACGTATCGTAGATATTCCAAGAAAATGTTACAATTAAACATAGTGTGGCTGTATGCAGAATAATCATAATGGAGGAAAAATATGAGAGAAAAGTTGAATTCATTACCGCTTACTGAACTTAGAGAAATTGCTAAATCTAATGGGATGAAGAAAATTTCAGCATTAAGAAAAGAAGAATTAGTTGAAGCTATTTTAAAAAATGCTGAAGAGAAAGAAACTGAAAAAGAAGAAAAGGTTGAAAACGAACCTAAAGAAGAAGTAAAAGAAAATAACATTGTTCGTGAAACTCCAAGCAGAGAATATGGACGTAGAGAGTATCAGCCAAAAGAAGAATTGACTATGGATGATATCGAAAAACTTGATAGTGGAATAGTTGCAAATGGTATATTAGAGGTTATGCCAGAAGGTTTCGGATTTATAAGATGCGAGAATTACCTTCCTGGAGAAAATGACGTATATGTAGCGCCATCTCAAATTAGAAGATTTAATTTAAAAACTGGCGATATATTACTTGGAAAAGTAAGAATTAGAACGCAGAACGAAAAGTTTGGAGCGTTGTTGTACATAAATGAGGTTAATGGTTTCCCTCTTGCTAGCACATCAACCAGACCAAATTTTGAAGAATTAACACCAATCTTCCCTGATGAAAGACTTAAACTTGAAGGAAACAATAGCAGTGTGGCTATGAGAATCGTTGATTTGATGTCTCCTGTGGGTAAGGGGCAGAGAGGTATGATTGTTTCGCAGCCTAAGGCTGGTAAAACAACATTACTTAAAGAAATTGCTAAATCTATTAAGCATAATAATCCTGAGATGCATATGATAATCCTTCTTATTGATGAAAGACCAGAAGAAGTAACAGATATCAAAGAGGCTATTGAAGGTGAAAATGTTGAAGTTATTTATTCGACATTTGATGAACTTCCAGAACATCACAAGAGAGTTTCGGAAATGGTTATCGAAAGAGCTAAAAGACTTGTAGAGCACAAGAAGGATGTTGTAATACTTCTTGATAGTATCACAAGACTTACAAGAGCGTATAACCTTACAATTCCAGCAAGCGGAAGAACTTTGTCAGGTGGTCTTGACCCTGCGGCTCTTCACATGCCTAAGAAATTCTTTGGTGCTGCGAGAAATATGAGAGAAGGCGGAAGTTTAACTATCCTTGCAACTGCATTGGTTGAAACAGGAAGTAAGATGGATGATGTTGTATTCGAAGAATTCAAAGGAACTGGTAATATGGAACTTGTTCTTAACAGAAAGTTGTCTGAAAAGAGAGTGTTCCCAGCGATAGATATTTTGAAATCAGGAACAAGAAGAGATGATTTGTTACTTACAAGGGATGAAATGGCGGCTATTGAATATATGAGAAGAGCAACGAATTCCATGAGAGCAGATGACGCTGTAGAAAGAATTTTAGATTTGTTTTCTAAGACAAAGAATAATAAAGAATTCTGCGAGATGGTAAAGAAAACAAGATTGATTTAAGAAAACTTTAGTAAGATAATTGCATAAAAAGAGTCAATGAAAATCAAGATTATTGTGCAAAATGCACAAAAAACTTTAAAAATCATTGGCTCTTTTGTTAATTGCGCAAAAAAGATACCTAATGTTATCATTGGCTCGATGGGGTAATTTTTCAAAAAAAGAAAGGAAGAAAAATTTACAATGAGAGCGAAAACTTTTAAGAGAATCGTGAGTTCTCTCGTAGCAACGGTAATGGTTGCTAGTGTTATTCTTGGACATAAGTTCGTGAATAATAGTGGCACAATGGAGGCGATGGCAGCAGCACAGGGCGTGACTAGAGTGTGTTGTCATGACCCTTCAGTAGTTAAGGCGAATGGTCAGTATTACATTTTTGGCTCACATATGTCTTGGGCGAAATCGTCAAATTTAAGTCAGTGGTCAACATTTACAAACAACATTAATACTAACTATGCCAGCATTTTTTCGGTAGGAGCAAACTGGGCAGCAACAGGCGTTTCAAGTTATGATGTATCAGGAAACCTTTGGGCACCGGACGTGATTTATAACCCAACAATGGGTAAATGGTGCATGTACATGAGCGTGAATGGTGCAGATTGGAACTCATCAATTGCATTGGCAACTGCTAGCAGCATTGAAGGTCCTTATACTTATCAGGGCACAGTTGTGTATTCAGGTTTTAACAACAGTACACATCCTGCAAGTATGACAGACTATGCTAAAGTTACAGGTTCTAACACAGTAGCTTCTAGATATTTAAGCAGTGGAAAGTGGAACTCTTCGTATGGAACAAATGCTATTGATCCATGTGTATTTTATGATAATAACGGCAAGCTTTGGATGATTTACGGATCGTGGTTTGGTGGAATCTTCATGCTTGAGTTGAATGAAAGTACAGGTCTTAGAGATTACAATGTTACATATTCTCTTGACACAAATGCATCAGATGGCAAGGCTGCAGACCCATATATGGGTATAAGAGTTGCAGGTGGTAGTGGTTCTTCAGGTGAAGCACCTTACATTATTTATAATAACGGATACTATTATATGTTTGTATCGTATGGCGGTTTCGCATCAGATGGAGGATATAATATGAGAGTATTTAGATCTACTAGCCCATCTGGTCCATACAAGGATGTTAAAGGAAACTATGCAACATATACATCTTATACAGATAATACAAGCGGCAGTGTGGGTGTTAGACTTATGTCATATTACAAATGGCCATGTATGAGTCAGGCAGAAATTGCACAGGGCCACAACTCTGCATTGGTAGATGATAATGGAAAGATGTTCGTTGTATACCATACAAGATTTAATGATGGATATGAATTCCATGAAGTAAGATCACATCAGTTGTTTGCTAATCAGGATGGTTGGCTTGTAGCAGCTCCATATGAATACCTTGGAGAAACAATTTCTTCATCTGGATATTCATCATCAGATATGGTAGGTACATATGATTTCTTGGTACAGAATCCATCGTCAAGCAATGAGTCAAACATTGCAACACCAGTATCTGTAACTTTGAATTCAAATGGTACAGTAACAGGTAGTGTTTCAGGTTCATGGTCATATACAAGTGGCAAGCCATACATGACATTTACGTATGGTGGCGTAACATACAAGGGTGTATTCTTGAAGCAGTATGATGAATCTTCTTCAAGAAAAGAAGTTATGACATTTACAGCAGTTGGTTCAAATAATATATGTGTTTGGGGAAGCAAAACTTCAAATTCATCATCAAGTAGTTCGTCATCTTCGACAGTTACAGAAGGTATCTACTATATTAAGAATGTAAATAGTGGAAAATACCTTGATGTAGTAAATGGTTCGGCTGACAACGGTACAAATATTCAGCAGTGGACATACAATGGATATGATTCACAGAAATTCCAGATTAAGTCAGATGGAAATGGATACTACTATATTTTAACAGGTGCGTCAGGTTATAAGAGCGGTGTAGATATTGAAAATGGTTCATCAGCAGATGGTGCAAATGTACTTCAGTGGGAATACTGGGGTGGCGATATGCAGAAATATACATTTACAAAGAATTCTGATGGTTCGTATGCAATCAAGACAAAGGCATCTGGTGGTGCAGCGGCTCTTGACGTATACAATATGTCAGGTGATGATGGAGCAAATGTTTGCCAGTGGTCATACTGGGGCGGCGCAGGACAGCATTGGGTACTTGAAAAAGCATCGTCTTCTTCATCTTCAACTACAACACCTTCTGACCCATATGCAGGTGTATACTTCATCAAGAATGTAAACAGCGGAAAATATCTTGATGTAGCAAATGGTTCAGCTGATAATAATGCTAATATTCAGCAGTGGTCAGGAAATGGTTTAGATGCACAGAAGTTTGAGATAGTTTCAGATGGAAATGGATATTACTACATTTTAACAGGTGCTTCAGGATATACAAAGTGTGTTGATATTGCAGGTGGCAAGTCGGCAGACGGAACAAATGTATGCCAGTACACATACAAGGGTTCAAATAACCAGAAGTATCAGATTGTTGAAAATAATGGCAATGTTGCATTCCTTTCAGTAGCATCAAATTGTGCGGGCGCACTTGATGTATATAATATGTCAGGCGATGATGGAGCAAATGTATGTCAGTGGTCATATTGGGGTGGCTCAGGACAACTTTGGACATTAGAAGCAACTAGTAAGTAATAATTAAGTAAAAAGTAGAACGGAAGACACGGACTTTGTTAGCAAAAAGTCTGTGTCTTTTGTTCTTTTTTTTGGCGTCAAGCGTAGGCATTCTACGAATAAAAAAGTTTTGCATTAACTTATAAAATATGGTATAATTGTTCATATAAATTTTGTGCAACAATTAAATATAAGGAGGAAATGCTATGAAAAAGGCAAAAACAACTATTAAGAGAGTGTTGTCTTGTGTATTGGCATTAGTTATGATTTTATCATATACACCAGACATTGCATTCGCAGAAGACACAATGAGTGATGAATTCAAGGCTAATTTGAATGAGGATGGCAAATTTGAAATGCATTCAATAGTTCCAAAATCAGAAGAAGATATGATTCAATTATTCTGGGAAAATGAAACTATGTCTGAAAAGTATCCAGACTTGTGGTTTGATGAATTTAGTGAGGATTTTAAATCTTGCGTATTGACAGATTATGCACTTGAAGAGTCTCATGAAGTAGAAATTGAATACATCTATGATGAAGAAATGGTAGATGCGGTAGCAGATATTATTGATTTGATACCAAAAGGCGAGTATGATGAAGAACTTGATCAGTACGATCCATATCCATTTGAAGTAAAAGATATGGAATTGATTAATTACTGGGTAAATGGTGGTGGAATCAATGACCTCATTAGTTATTCAGGCGAATTTAAGGAATTGATTGGTTACAAGAATTTTAGAATCGATTGCCGTAGAGGTGATGATGCACCTTTTTATACAGAAGCTTATGGATTTGCACCATTTAGCAATAATGGCACAATATATGGATTTGCCGATATGGGTGTAAAGGCTAAACATGTAGTCTTTGTACCAGATGAGACAGGTGATACACCTGAAGCATTGAAGGAAGCAGTTTTAAAGAGAATTGAAGAATATATTGGTGAAGGTAAAGTTGAAGTAGAGATAGTAAGTGATGGAGATACGCCATTGGATATTATGTTGAGTGGTTATGATGAAACTATTGCGTATATACAAGAACAGGTAGATGATTATGAAGGATATATAACTGACTGTGAAAGCCAAATTGCACAATGTATCGCTAATATTGAACAATTTACGGCCGACAGAGATTCAGACCCAGCCTACTATGACGCTCTTATAGCTCAGGAACAGGAATTTAAATTAAACTGTGAAAATAACCTTGCAAGTTATGAAGAGAGTCTTGCTCAGACAGAAGCATCGCTAGATAACGCTAAAGATGCTAAACAAGAATATATAGATGAGTATAACACAGAAGGTGGAGAAAACTATTACCTCAAAGAGGCAGCAGGCAATTGTTATTTCACATTTAAAATAGGTGAAGAAGAATATTCAGTTGTTGTTGTTAAGGATTCGGACCGTATGGTTACTCCTGAATATAAATCAGCAGATGTAAAAACAGGAATTACAGTTGATTCAACAGATGCATCTATTCCACTTGACACACTTATTAGTGTTGAAGAATTAGCAAGTGGTGATGTTTACGAAGAAATTATGTCAGTTCTTGATGTAGAAAATAGCAAGAGTTTTGATATCAATTTATTCTCAAGTTCGTTGGATGAGTATATTACAAAACTTGAAAATGGTGAATTTAAGGTTGCTATTCCAATTGGAGCAGAATATGATGGCAAGGATTTGATTGTATATTATGTAGATGAGAATAAAGAAGTTCATCCATATACTGTTTTAAAAGATGGAGATTATGCAGTGTTTACTACAGACCACTTCAGTGTTTACACATTGGCAGTAGTTGAGACTGCAGATGACTCAAATGACGAAGATGATTCAAATAGTGGTGATAATTCAGGTAATGATGGTTCGTCTGATTCAACAGGTGGTGCAACAACACCAGACACAGGTGATAGTGTTAATGTTGGTATGATTTATATGATGTTAATGATGTCAGCAGTAATTATTTGTTATGTAAGAACAAAGAGAAGAAGTGCAATATAAGAATTATTTCACAGGTCAGGGAAATCCCTGACCTGTGATTTTGTAAATTGAATTTGTATAAAAAAACACTTGCATATCTTCTAAACATATGCTAGAATACACTAGTTACGTTATGTAAAATAAAGTCGGTGTTGGTAAAGTCCAACCCTGCAAGAAATTAGAAGAGGTGAATAAAATGAGAGAAGGAATACATCCAAACTATTATCAGGCAAAAGTTGTTTGTAACTGTGGTAATGAATTCGTAACAGGTTCAACAAAGGAAAACATCCACGTTGAAATTTGTTCAAAGTGCCATTCATTCTACACAGGCCAGCAGAAGGCTACACAGGCTAGAGGACGTATCGAACAGTTCAATCGTAAGTACGGCGTTAAATAAGAAAATTAATAGTTTGTTTAAAATAAGGTTGAGGAGTTGTTTCTCAACCTTTTTAACAATCTGTTAACTATTCAGAGCCATGCAAATTTTTAATAAATATGGACATTATGCTTGCATAAATGGACATATTTATTAAAATTTATATGGCGAGAAGCCACAGTTCGAAAATCCGTAGGATTTTCGAACATGCTCTGAATAGTTAACAAAAACTATTCGGAATGGAGAAAAATATGAAAAATCACGCTGATGCGCTGATTTTTCATATGGCAATTTGTGCCGAAGCGTCACAAATATGCTTTGATGCGACAATAGAAATCGCATATGCGAGTTTCTATTGCGCGATTCCTACGCTACGCTTCGGAATGGAGAAAATATGAAGAATAAATCGTGTGGAATCGGGGGTCAGGCGGTACTTGAAGGCATTATGATGAAGAATAAAGAAAAATATGCCGTTGCAGTACGCAAGCCTGATAAAGAAATTGAATTAAAAGTTGAAGAACACGTTGGAATCGGAAAAGCAAAAATATTTAAACTTCCATTTATTAGAGGTGTGTTTAATTTTATCGATTCAATGGTTCTTGGTATCAAGACATTAACATATTCAGCTGAATTTTATGAAGAAGAGGAAGAAAAAGAAAAGGTTGCAGACAAAGTAACTAGAACTGTGTTTAAAGAAAAAGCGGAAGCATTTTTAATGGGATTCACAGTATTTCTTTCGGTATGCTTCTCTATTGCATTATTTATTGTGCTTCCACATTTCATATCATCATGGGTGGAAAATCACTATAATGTTAGAGATAAGGCTGTAATATCAATATTAGAGGGTTTTGTTAGAATTGCAATATTCCTTATATACATTTTGCTTGTGTCAATGATGCAGGACATCAAGAGAACATTTATGTATCACGGTGCCGAACACAAATGCATCAACTGTATTGAACAGGGCTTTGAGTTAAATGTAGAAAATGTAAGAATGAGTTCAAGATTTCATAAAAGATGTGGAACAAGCTTTTTGTTCCTTGTAATGTTTATAAGTATTGTGTGCTTTATCATTGTTTCTGCTATTTTACCGGAAGATTTGAAATTGTGGCAGACAACAGGTGTAAGACTTTTACTTGTTCCAATTATTGCAGGTATATCTTATGAAATTCTTAAACTTGCAGGTAATTATGATAATTTATTTATTAGAATAATTAGTGCTCCAGGTATGTGGATTCAGAGAATGACTACAAAAGAGCCTGACGATAGCATGATAGAAGTTGCCATTGTTGCTGTTGAGGCGGTATTTGACTGGAAGACATACCACGCATTGGACAAGAGCAAGAGAACAACATTTGTTAATTTGAAAGAGGAGTCTGAAAGTGAATTATAGTGAACTTTTTGATTACGCGAAAAATTACTTGATTGATAATGATATTGCAGATTACAATAGCGATTCATACTTGCTTTTGGAATATGTATTTGGCATTTCAAAGACAGATTTTTTTCTTAAAAAGAATGAAAATGTAGATGATATAAAACTTGAAGAGTTTAAAAATTATCTTAAAGAGAGGGCATCTGGCAAGCCATTGCAATACATTACAGGAACACAGGATTTCATGGGACTTACATTTAAGGTCAATGAAAATGTGTTGATTCCAAGATATGATACGGAAATACTTGTAGATACTGCATTAAAGGTGCTTAAGACATATGACAAATCGTCTATTCGTGTTTGTGATATGTGTACGGGCTCTGGCTGTATTGGAATAAGTATTGCGAAATTAGGCAACATATCAGATGTAACTTGCGTAGATATTTCTAAAGCTGCGCTAGAAGTTGCCAAAGAAAATGCAAATATAAATGATGCTAATAACATTCATTTTGTAAATAGTGATTTGTTTGAAGCATTCGATGAGGGCGAAAATGCCGTCAAATTTGATTTTATTATTTCAAATCCACCATATATAAGGTCTGATGAAATTGAAGGTCTTATGAGGGAAGTAAGGCTTCACGAGCCAAGGTTAGCTTTGGATGGTGATGACGATGGATTGAAATTTTATAATATTATTACCAAGGAGGCAGCAAAACGATTGTATGATGGCGGATGGCTTTTATATGAGATTGGCTGTGACCAAGGTATTAGCGTAAGCGAATTAATGAAAGAGTCGGGCTTTACAGAAGTTAAAGTCATTAAAGATTTGGCAGGGCTTGACCGAGTTGTTATAGGAAAGAAGATAGGAGTGGAATAATGTTTGATAAATTAGATGATATTCTCATTCGTTTTGAAGAGATATTGAATGAATTGAATGATCCAGCAGTTGTTAATGACCAGCAAAAATTTAGAAAACTTATGAAAGAGCAGAATGACCTTGCACCATTAGTGGAGGCTTACAAGGCATATAAGCAAGCTAAACAGGATGTTGAAGATTCTCTTGCAATCCTTGATATGGAAAGCGATGAGGATATGAAAGAACTTGCAAAGGAAGAGCTTAGTGATGCTAAATCAAGAATCGAGAAATTAGAACAGGAAATGAAGATTCTTCTTCTTCCAAAGGACCCTAATGATGATAAAGATATTATCGTTGAAATTAGAGCTGGTGCAGGTGGAGATGAAGCCGCACTTTTCGCTGCAGAATTATATCGTATGTACACACATTACGCAGAGTCAAAGAGATGGAAAATTGAACTTATCAACATGGATGACACAGGAATCGGTGGTATGAAAGAAGTTGAATTCATGGTTAAGGGTAAGGGCGCATACTCAGTACTTAAGTATGAAAGTGGTGTTCACAGAGTTCAGCGTGTTCCTGAAACAGAATCAGGCGGTAGAATTCACACATCAACAGCTACTGTTGCGGTTATTCCAGAAGCAGAAGAAGTTGACGTAAAGATTGATGAAAAAGATATCCGTATCGATGTTATGCGTGCATCAGGTAATGGTGGTCAGTGCGTAAATACAACAGACTCAGCTGTTCGTCTTACTCACTACCCAACAGGTATTGTAATTTACAGCCAGACAGAAAAGTCTCAGCTTCAGAATAGAGATAAGGCTTTTGCTCTCCTTCGTGCAAAACTCTACGATTTAGAAATGCAGAAGGCTCACGATGCAGAGGCAGAAGCAAGAAGAAGTCAGATTGGTACTGGCGACCGTTCTGAAAAGATTAGAACTTACAACTTCCCACAGGGACGTGTAACAGACCATAGAATAAAGCTGACTCTTTACAGAATTGAGTCAATTATGAATGGTGATATTCAAGAAATTATTGATGCGCTTATTGCGGCAGACCAGGCAGCAAAGCTTGCACAGGTAAATGAGGCGTAACTTAGAGTGGAAAATATTATTGATAAAATAGAGGGGCAGCAATAAGTGAAATGATTGAAATTGTTATGTTTTATGCTATAATATAATTAATAAAAGGCAATCGCCACAGAGTGGTTGATCTAGTTAGAAAGAAAAAACCTTCCAGACTCGCCAAAGTACAGGGAAGGTTTTTTCTACTTTAGTTACAATTCAAGAAAATGAATGTCAGTAGTGCCAAGATGAACATTCCAAAAGCCATAAGGTCTTTAAAATCGAAATTATTCTTCATGAGCATCACCTCCATTCTATGTAAAAATGGAGGTCAACCACCCTATAACACGATTGCCAGTAGAAATAATGCTACTATAGTTATTATATCATAGAATGTAATAGAGCATAAGTTCGAAAATGGCTTTTAGAATAGGTTTTATAATATATTAAGTTGAAAAATACAAGAATTTAGACAAAATCTTATTGATGTAGATACCTATGTATGTACACTACCTCTAATCAAGTGGCGAAGTTGGCGTAGGTGATGAAGCATAGGAAAATGCTGTTGTATAAATGCGGGGAGTGTTTTATAATGAAAAATATAAATTTGAATTTGATAATGGAGGAATAATTAATATGGCATATGTAGAAATTAATAGTAAAAAAATATATTTTGAAGAGTACGGCATAGGAAAAAAGCCTACATTGGTATATATGCATGGAGGTCCTGGTGAAAGTTGTCTAACCTATACTTATCAGGCACAAAAGTTAGGCGAGTATTTTCATGTTATTAGTTTTGATCAATATGGTGTATTTCGTTCTGATGCGATTTCGACAGAAGCAAAAGCGGATGTTAAATATCATGTTGAAATAATAGAACAGATGAGGATTAAACTTGGTATAGAAAGTTGGATACCGATTGGACACTCTTTTGGGGGAATGCTGGCACTTGTTTATTCACATACTTATCCTGATAGTGTTGATGCGGTAATCTATGATTGTCCGATGTGGAGTGCATTACATACAGCAAGAGCGATTGCTGAAGCTACATTGCCGTACTTTGAGGAGAATAAAATAACTGAACAAATAGAGATTATCAATGAAATTTTGATAGCTGACATTTTGCCTCGAGATGCATTTGATAAATCTATGCGAATCGAATGGAACGAGGAATTAAATCGTTATTGTCATGTTATTGAAATGAGTAAATATAACAGTTATATCAATGAGAATATAGCTGAGCCAAATGTGACAAATGATTGTTGGAATAAATATATAACTTTTAGGGAAAAACTTTTTGATTCAGAGGACTTTTACTATGATTACTTGCCATATCTTGCGCAAATACAAAAACCTCAATTTTTGGTTGTAGGTGAGTATGATATGACTTGTGGGAAATATGAGCAGGAATGGTTTGATACACATGCAATAAATGGCAGAAAAGAAATACTTGATAACAGTGCACATTTATCATGGTTTGAGTGTCCTAAAAAATATACTGATTTGATAAAGAGTTTTGTTTGGTCGTTATAGATATCAAAAAAAGAGTCGATGGAGTAAAACTATTTGATGTTTTGGATATTAGAGGACATTAAAACATATTTTAAGAATAAAAGGAAGAATTTATATGAAAAACAAAAAGATTTTAATAATTGTCATAGCGCTTATAGTGATTTTAATAGCGTTTGGCATATGGTATTTTTTGCCTACTACATTTTTAAAAAATGTTGAAGCAAGCGATGTGAAAGAGATAGAAGTTTTTTGTGGAAGTACAGGCGAAAAGTTTGTAATTGAAAACGAGGATGAAATTAAATACATTGTTGAAAATATTCAAAGCACAAAGATGAAAAAGGATAAAATTTCGGTTGGATATAAAGGATTTAGTTTTTTAATGGAGTTTAAAGACACAAATGGAAATATTATAGAGTCATTTTATCTTAATAACGAATCAACTATAGACAAGGATCCATTTTTCTATAAAACAGAAGATGGTAGTTTGTGTAGTGATTATATTTCTAATTTGCACAATATGTATGTTATGCTTGATGGAATGGATGAAGAGAGTGATTCAACGCAAGATTTGTCCGATAAGACAAGTGATTATGGAACGGATAATGTATGTGATGCGATTGCGCGTTATATTAAAACTAAGGATGGTTTCCTTTTACATATTATGGGAATGGGGCCAATTGAGGTTAATTACAATAACGCTGAAAATAAAGCAGAAATGGAGAGCGTTATTAAGGATTTGACTGATGGCGATTTGGTTGAAATACAATGTGGTTGGGTTGATGAGTCATATCCGGGAAAAACTGATTTGTATAGCATAATAAAGCTAAAAGATGGCACAATAAATGATATTTCAACAGATGTTATTGAAAACCTAAAAGATTTAGGTTGGATTGAATAAAATAATATATAAATAGAAACTAGGAGGCTTTATATGGCATGGTATGAAGAAGCGGTGTTTTACCACATTTATCCATTGGGGATGACAGGTGCACCAAAACAAAATTCTTACGGAGAGCCAGAACATAGGTTAAATACATTGATTCCATGGATTTCACATATCAAAGACATTGGATGTAATGCGATTTATATTGGACCGCTTTTTGAGTCGGTGGGACATGGCTATGAAACAACAGATTACAAAAAACTTGATAGTAGACTTGGAACAAATGAGGACTTAACTAATTTTGTCGCAGAATGCCACAAGCAGGGAATTAGAGTAATCTTGGATGGTGTATTTAATCATACAGGGCGCGATTTCTTTGCATTTAAGGACATAAAAAATAATAGAGAAAATTCACAGTACAAAGATTGGTATTGCAATGTGAATTTTGGCGGAAATAATTCATATAATGACGGTTTTTCTTATGAAAACTGGGGCGGATATGACCTTCTTGTTAAACTGAACCAACACAATCCTGCGGTTAAGGAATATATCTGTGATGTAATTCGTTTTTGGGTAAGCGAGTTTGATATAGATGGAATTCGTCTTGATGCTGCAGATGTTTTGGATTTTGAGTATATGAAGGTTCTTCGTCAGGTGGCAAATGAAGTAAAACCAGACTTTTGGCTTATGGGAGAAGTTATTCATGGAAATTATTCTCGCTGGGCCAATGACGGAACTTTGCATTCTGTAACAAATTATATGCTCCACAAAGCATTGTATTCAGGTCATAATGACCATAATTATTTTGAAGTTGCGCATACAATCAAATATGTAAATGGTATGGTAGGCAATAATCTAAAACTCTATAGTTTTGTAGACAATCACGATGTTGAGCGTATTTATACAAAACTTAACAATAAGGCGCATTTTGTGCCTGTGCATGTAATGCTTTATACATTGCCTGGAATTCCATCGATTTACTATGGTTCTGAGTTTGGAATTGAAGGTAAAAAAGAGCGTGGTTCAGATGATTCATTGAGACCTGCATTGAATTACGATGATTATAAAAATGCAATTGATACAAATAATTATACAAAATTAATCGCAGCACTTGGTAAGATGCGTCAAAATACACCAGCGCTTTGTTATGGCGAATATAAAGAGTTGGAATTACAGACAACACATTTTGCCTACGCAAGAATACTTGGTGATGCGCATGTGATTACTACAGTTAATAATGGGGATAATTGTGTTAATATGAACCTTGCATGTGGAAATACTACTGAATATGTTGGGGTTCTTACTGGAGAGCATATAGCGGTAAATAATGGCCGAATTCAGGTAAATGTAGCGGCGAATTCAGGTGAAATATGGATTCCTGCAGATGTTTGTGATGAAAGTTTTGCACCGATTGACCTAGTGCAGATAGAGAAAACTACAGAGGATGTTAAGGTTGATAAAGAGCCTGAAGTACAACTTAAAGAGCAACCTGTTGAGCAAGTGGTGGAAGCAAAAGAATCTAAAAAAGTGGTTGTAGACTTGAACAAACCATATGAAGAAATGAATGTGGAAGAACTTCAAGAAGCTATTCTTGAAAAAATGAGAAAAAATGGACCAGTGACAGACTATATGTTAGGTACTGTTAGAGAAAATACACATCATGGTTCTTTGGTAAGTTGGGTTAAGAGTTTTCAGTAAAAGGAGGATATTATGATAAGACATATTTGCATGTTTAAATTAAATGAGGAAAATAAGGAAGCTAATATTGCTGAATTTTGTGCGAGAGCTGAAAGTTTAAAGGCTATACCTCAAATAAAAAAGTTTGAGGCAGTGACAAACTCTAAGGATACACCAGATAGTAACTACGAGGTAAGCTTGATAATTGATTTTGATAGCGTTGATGATCTTAATGTATATCAGGCGCATCCGATTCATAAAGAATTTGGAGCGTTTGTTGGAACAATTAGAAAAGAAAGAGCTTGTATTGATTACGAATTCTAGTGTGAAAGGAACTTGCTTGTGGGAGCAAGTTCTTTTTTTTACTATATAAGAAAACTCTTCGAACTTCATTATATAGCAAAAAATGCTCCGCGAGGATGCGCACTCGCGCGAATGGAAATATGTCGCAAATGCGACCGCGCTCGGCGCGAGAATTTCGCAAGCGAAATTCTATGTTTCTATAATAGAAATTGTACAAAATGTCGAAAAAAGACGTTGTCAAAATAGATATCATAGTAAAAGTACACAAAAAACTCTTGACAAAAATAGCATGTACAATGTAACATAGACAATGTAGTTGAATTCTAGGAGAATTTGGTATTGGGTAAAATTTTATATGCAAAGGAGGGTAGCAAAAACTATTTTTATGAGAAAATTTCTCATAATTACTGGAATTTCGCTACATTATTTTTTTTGGAGAGGTATCGAGATGTTAAAAAACAAAATTATGAAAACGCTTGTTACAGTAGGCACATTTTGCGTGATTATGATGGGCTTATCTATAACAGCACATGCGGCCAGCTGGTATATATCACCAAGCGGCAGTGATTCTAATTCAGGATCAAAATCAAGTCCTTTTGCAACACTTAACAAAGCAGAGGCAGCAGCTTCTTCGGGAGATACAGTGTATATTATGGGTGGAACATACAAGAATTTCCCTATTGAAGCATCAGATGCAAATTACAATTATGTACATCAGTTTACAAAGAGCAATATTACATATCGTGCGTATACATCAAAGGATGTTCCTGTATTTGATTTTTCGGGTACAACAACATCAAAGAGAGTTGCTGCATTCCATGTAAAGAGCGGTGTTAAGGGTGTAACATTCCTTTGCTTTAAGGTAACTAATGTACCAGTTGGTAGTCAGAAACAGTCAGAATGTTTCCGTATTGAAGGAAGTGCTACTATGAATCAGATTACTGCATGTAATTCAAATGCAAATGGTTTCTACTTCTGCAACAATGGTACTGGTAAGGTTATTAAGTGTGACGCTTACAATTTATTTACATCAAACAGTGTTTCAAACAGCAACACAGATGGTTTTGGTGCACATGGTAAGGGTGTAACATTTACACAGTGTCGTGCATGGGCTTGTGGTGATGACGGTTATGACTGTATTACATCAAAAGGTTCAAACACATTTGATACATGTTGGGCATACAATATGACAAAGGGCGGTGACTCTAACGGCTTTAAGATTGGTGGTTATGGTACAGGTACAGTGCCAAGTACAGTTCCTGTTCATACTGTTAAGTATTGTCTTGCTGCAAATTGTGCATCTAATGGTTTCTATGCAAACCATCAGCCAGGTAAAGCAGCTGACTGGACATACAATACAGCTTACAATAACAGAAAAGCTAATTTCAATATGTTAGAGAGAGTAAGTCCAACAAATTCTACAGATATTGCAGGTACAAGAGAGTTCTTAAGATGTAACATCTCTTATGCTGGTTCTATCTTAAATATCGGTTCAGGCACAAAGGTTGGAAATTGTTCTTGGAACAGCTCATTTAAATGTACTGCAGACGATTTCGTAAGCTTAGATGCTTCACAGATGACAAGAGCAAGAGGAGCAAATGGTGTTCTTCCTACAATCACATTTATGCACTTAAAGAGTGGCAGTGATTTAGCAGGTATGGGATGCTTTAACTAATATAGGTTATAAATGATAAAAGTCGGCGTCTTTAAGGCGCCGATTAATTTATCATATTGGAAATATAAGTATGGAGTAATATATGAAGAAAACAGGATTATTGATAGTTGGTATTGTTATGGTATTGTGTATTGTAGCAGTATGTTTAAAAATAAAGCAAAAAGATGATGAAATAAAAGAAAACTTGCCAAGTGAACAAGTTGTAAAATCTGAAAATGAAATTGAAACTATTACCATTAAATTAGATGGTTGTGATATAAAATTAAATAAAATCGAGGCAGGTAGCTTCAAAATGGGGAGTTGTGAAGGTATTGGTGAGGAAGATGAATTGCCAGTCAGAGATGTTGAAATTACAAAAGATTTTTATATAGGAACGTATGAAATAACGCAGGCGCAGTGGGAGGCTGTAATGGGTGAAAATCCTAGTACATTTAAAGATTCAAACTACCCTGTAGAAACTATCACATGGCATCAGGCAAATGAATTTTGCAAAAAGTTATCTGAAATAAGCGGATATAATGTATCTCTTCCAACGGAAGCACAGTGGGAGTACGCATGTCGTGCGGGTAGCGAAACTAAATGGTTTTTCGGCGATGATGAGAGTAAATTTTCTGAATACGGTGAAGATGATATAGATGCTAAAACTCATGCGGTAGGTCAGTTTAAGCCAAATGGCAATGGTCTGTACGATATGTATGGAAACGTTATGGAATGGTGTTTGGATTATTATAGTTCAGAATATTTAGAAGATGATGTAACTGACCCTAAAGGACCTAAAGAAGGAGAAGCAAAGGTGTCCCGTGGTGGCGGATGGGGCGGAAGTCCAGACCTTTGCCGTTCTGGTTATAGAAATGCCTGTGGCGAAAATGATGCGACAGATGGTATAGGCTTTAGAATAGTGGTTAATCCATAGAGCAAAATACAATTTTGGAAAAAAATACAATATAGAAATAAAAAAATATTGAGTATCCTCCCTTTAGTATGGTAAAATATTTTCATAAATGAACATACGAAAGGGAGAATTATTTTATGAGACGAAA
The DNA here is from genome assembly GCA_017935565.1 of Lachnospiraceae bacterium. Taxonomy (GTDB): domain Bacteria; phylum Bacillota; class Clostridia; order Lachnospirales; family Lachnospiraceae; genus SVEL01. Next base: position 64,436 of record JAGBHK010000016.1, on the reverse strand, counting down.
CATAAAAAGAAAATTCATAGCAACACTTTGTGCTGTGACTATGATTGTAGGTAATATGAGCATAAGTACATATGCGGATGATGCTGCGCTTAAGATTACAAAGCAGCCAACAGATGTTAATCCTACAGTAGCTGTAAATAAGGATGACGCAACTTATCAGTGGTATAAGGCAGAGGAAGATGATAAGTATGCTGTTGAAGATATAGCTGGAACAATAGTAGATGACACTATTATAGCCACACCTGGAAATAGTGGTGATATGAATTGTGAAGTTGATGGTGTATGGACAGGTTATAATATGTGTGTATACGTAGTTATTAAAGCGGGTGATGTAATTAAAGTTACACAGTTAGGTGATTATGCAGATGCTCCTAGTTTTTTATCATCCACAGCAGTCTTTGAAGATGACGGCACAGGTGTATATACATATACTGCTACAAGCGATTTTATTGCTGATTTATGCATAGCTATAGAAAGTGATGTTGTATCAGGGGAAATTAGCATTGTAAGAGATGGAGTAACTTATCAAGTGGTTAATGGCATGGATGAAGTAGTGGACGGAAAAATGATGGGTAATCCTGGAAATGCTACATTTAGTGATGGATTTTGGCGTTCAAATTCGTACGGTTATTTATCTTTTGATGTATATTTAAAAGAAGGACAAATTCTTAAGGTTACTGGCGATGAAGACTGTTTTGCAGATATGGAATGTTGGGCACTTATGGGAGAATCAGAAGCAACTGTATCATGTGTAGATAATGTTTACATGTATAGAACTGAAGAGGATGGAATTTATCGTATAGGTATCGATAATGGAATTAGTTGTAAGGCAAAGGTTGAAGTTATAGATATAGGAAGAGGACAAGCTGTTGCTGGTCAAACTACAAATACATTGACAAGTGTTGAAGAAGGTGAACAATATTCTTGTCTTGTTACTTGTGGTGAAGAAAAGGTATGGTCGGATTATATTACAGCTGAATTAGTAATCGTAAAACAGCCTACTACAACAAATCCTACAGTAGAAGTAAATTATCCTAGCATTGTAAATGGTTATCAGTGGTATATGTGTAATGATGTATTGTTAAATGTGGTTGATAGTGATGATGCAGAAGATGATGAGTTAGATACCGAAAGTGTTTGGGATGGTGATTATTATGATGGAATATGGTATAGTGCTGATGGAATGATTGATCTTAGTCTGTACTCAAAGAAAGGTGACAAAATAATAATTACACTTTCTGAGAATTTTGAAGGAGTCGTTTATAATTGTAATACTAATGAACCTTTTGAATACGTAGATGGGGGATATGAGGGTTATATAGTAGAAGACGATGGATACATAAATTTAACAATTGAATCTAATGATGATTTTACTGCTAATATTCAAGTGGTTTCATCTAAAATTGGTGAGGCTGTAGATGGTGATACATCTGCTACACTTGAAAATTTTGATTTATATAAAACATATGTGTGCAAGGTTATAAAAAATGATGGAACAGAGATTTTTTCTGATTTTGTCGAAATGAAAATGGAGTTTATTAAACATCCTACAGCGGGAAATCCTACAGTGGAAGTTAATTACCCAGATGCAGTTACAGGATACCAGTGGTATAGTATGGAAACAGAACTATTAACAGTGGTAGAAGGTGGAATGGGAGAAGGAGAAATTGAAATTGACTATAACTGGAAGGGTATTTATGATGACGGAATGTGGGGAAGCGAAAATTATTTAATAGATTTAGCGGTTGTTGCAAATCGTGGAGATAAAGTTATTATCACACTTCCTGATGAGTTTGATGGAGATGTGTATGAGTATGATAGCAGGGAATTGTTTACATATACGAATGGAGTTTATGAATATGTAATAGATAACAATGATGGATATATTAATTTTTCAATTGCTGGATATGAAGAATATACAGCAAAGATTCAAGTAGAAACATATACTTTAGAAACGCCTATTACAGGTGAAACAACAGCAACTCTTAATAATGGTGAATTAGGGGAAATTTATGCATGTGAAGTTACAGACGAATATGGAAAAAAACATGTGTCTAATTCTGTGACTATGGAATTAGCTATATCATCGCAGCCTGCTGCTACAAATCCTACAGTGGAAGTTAATTATCCAGAGAATGTCGATGGATATCAGTGGTATGAAGTAAATGAAAAACTTCTTGAAGTTGTCGATGAAAATGTGGCAAATTCAACTGATGTTATAGGTGCAGAAGCAGAAAATGGTGTGTATGAAGACGGTGTATGGATATCGGAAAACTATGCGAATAGTCCAGAGTTTCAAGAGATAATGGTTTCATTTGAAGTAGAAGAAGGATGGTTAATTAAAGTAGTACCTTCTGTTGAAAACTTGATGATGGCTATCTATGTTAATGGGAATAGAAATGGTGAGTTATTATATGAAAATGGTGTGTATTATGTTGAGACTGATACATCAGGAGAATATAAAATTGGATTGTTAGCATTAGAAGAATTTACAGCAAATATTACCATTGAGAATGTAAAAGTATCCGACGCAATCGCAGGTCAGACTACAAATAAACTTTTAAACCACAAAGCAGGTAAGTACATGTGCGAAGTGCTATTGGATGATGGTACAACTCTTTTATCAGACATAGTTACAATTACAGATGCAGATATCACACATACATATACAGATGAGTACGATGCAGAATGTAATGACTGTGGTGCTATAAGAGAAGTACCTGAAAGAGATGAAGATACAGATGATAATGGTGGTGCTGGAATATCAGGTGATGGTTCGGGCTCACTTGGTGATGGTGATGTTTCACCTAACACAGGTGACAGTACAAATATAATGCTTTTATTTACAATTGCGATGTTTGGTGTTGTTAGTGCATTTGCAGTAAATGTAGCTGGCAAAAGAAAATATCAAGGATAATATTATGGACTATTTAAAAATTGAAAGAATAATAAGAGATGCAGGAGATATTATGAAATCCGGCATTTCACAAAATGACATTTTCATAAAAGGAAGAGCGGATTTTGTAACACAAAAGGATTTAGAGGTTCAAAATTACATATTTGCAGAACTTGATAAATTGTATCCGAACATTGGCCTTATTGGCGAAGAAGAGGATAAAAATATATCTAATGAAAGTGGTATGCAATGGATTTTGGACCCTATTGACGGCACAACCAATTACATTTACGGTTACAATATGTCCGCAATATCACTAGCACTTAAAGACAATGATAAAATAATTTTTGGTATGGTATATAATCCGTTTACAAATGAATTGTTTAAGGCTATAAAAGGCGAGGGTGCCTACTTGAATGACACACCGATAAAGGTGGCAAATACAGACACTCTCATCAATGCCTTAGTAGCTGTGGGAACCTCTCCATATTATAAGAATTTGTCGGTTCAGGTATTTGATAAAATGAGGCGATTGTTTGAAGAGAGCCTTGATATCAGACGTTCGGGTTCAGCGGCTCTTGACCTTGTTTATGTGGCTTGCGGTCGACAAGATGCATATTTTGAATACAAGTTGAAGCCTTGGGATTACGCAGCAGGATGCTTGATATTGGAAGAGGCTGGAGGAATTGTGAAAGATACAGAGGGAAATTGGCTTTCATATAGTGATGTCATAGGAATTATTGGCTGTTGCAATGAAACTATATTTAATCAAGTGCTAGATATTGTAAAAAATAGTAAAATATAGTGTGTTGACATAAGTGGTTGGCGAAGATACACTAATAATATGTTGATGCAGAAAGGAATAATGATTATGGCAAATATATATACATCAGTAGACCAATTGATAGGTAAGACACCTCTTTTGGAACTTACACATATTGAAAAAGAACTTGGGCTTGAGGCTAAGATTTTAGCTAAACTTGAATATTTAAATCCAGCAGGTTCTATAAAGGATAGAGTGGGCAAGAAGATGATTGAAGAGGCTGAAAAGCAAGGGATACTCAAAGAAGGTTCAGTGATTATTGAACCTACATCTGGAAATACAGGTATTGGGCTTGCGACGGTAGCTGCAGCTAAAGGCTACAGACTTATCATTGTTATGCCTGACACAATGTCCGTTGAACGAAGAAAGTTTATTGCAAGTTATGGAGCTGAACTTGTTTTGTCAGACGGCAGCAAAGGTATGAGTGGTGCTATTGAAAAGGCTGAGGAACTTGTAAAAGAGATTCCGAATAGTTTTATAGCAGGTCAGTTTGTAAATCCTGTTAATCCTAAGGTTCATTTTGAAACAACAGGTCCTGAAATCTACAGTGATACAGATGGTAATGTGGATATTTTAGTTGCAGGCGTTGGAACAGGAGGAACCATTACAGGAACAGGGCAGTATCTAAAATCAAGAAATAAAAATATCAAAGTTGTTGCAGTTGAACCTTCAGGTTCGCCAGTGCTTTCAAAAGGACAGGCGGGACCACATGGGCTTCAAGGCATCGGGGCAGGATTTGTTCCTGAAATATTAGATACAAATGTTTATGATGAAATAATCACAGTTAACGAAGAGGATGCTTACGAAAAAGGCAGACTCATAGGAAGAAGTGAAGGTGTTCTTGTAGGAATATCGTCAGGTGCTGCACTTCATGCTGCAATAGAATTGGCTAAACGCGCTGAAAATAAAGGAAAAAATATAGTTGTTATATTACCTGATTCAGGCGACAGATACCTTTCAACACCTATGTTTGAGTAGATAAGCAATGACAAGGCAGGTGGAAATTGAAGAGAAATCAATTTCTACTTGCCTTAATTTTTGTAATTATGTACAATTAGTCTTATGATGATTTGTATTATTTGGAGGTAGCATTATGAATGAGAAAAATTTGCATGTCATATATACTTGTTTTCCGGGGGGAAAGCATAAGGTATTAACTATGAGCTATGATGATGGCAGAGTTGAAGATAGAAGATTAGTTGATATATTCAATAAAAATGGAATAAAAGGAACATTTCATATAAATGGTGGTTTGGATGCAGACAGAATTCCACCTTCGGAATGGAAAGAATTGTATGAAGGGCACGAGGTTTCGTGCCATACATATTTGCATCCGACTATTGCAAGATGTTCTATAGAACAGGTTATGCAACAAATTATTGAAGATAGGCGAGTTTTAGAAGAAGCAGTAGGGTATCCTGTTAGAGGCTTATCTTATCCAAATGGTTCATTTTCTGATGAAATAGTAAAGTATCTTCCAGCGGTTGGAATAAAATATTCAAGAACTGTTGTAAGTACAGGAAATTTTGGTATGCCTACAGATTATTTACGTTGGAATGCTACCTGTCATCACAATCGTAATCTTATGGATAGGGCAAAAGAGTTTGTAGAATTATATAAGACTCAATATTTATATATGATGTATGTCTGGGGACATAGTTATGAATTCTCACAACAGAATAATTGGGAACTTATGGAAGAATTTTGTGAGTACATAGGTGGAAGAGAAGATATTTGGTATGCTACAAATATTGAAATAGTTGATTACATGGAGGCTGCTGATAGATTGCAGTTTACTATTAATGGGGAAATGGTATACAATCCATCGGTTTTGGATGTATGGCTTGAGTTTGATAAGAAAATTGTTAAGGCGGAAAGTGGAAAAATAACGAAATTGATGTAAGGGAGCTTTAATAATGGAACTTTTGATAACTTTTATTGTATGTTTTATCGCGGGAATTGGAGCAGGACTTGGAACTGGTTTTGCGGGAATGAGTGCGGCGGCAGTAATAAGCCCAATGCTCATAACTTTTTTAGGGCTTGACGCATATGATGCGGTAGGAATAGCTCTTGCTAGTGATGTGCTTGCCAGTGCTGTAAGTGCGTATACATATGGGAAAAATAAGAATCTTGATGTGAAAAATGGTTTGGTAATGATGATTACTGTGTTGATATTTACTATGGTTGGAAGTTTTGTATCAAGTCTTGTGCCAAATCAGACAATGGGCGGAATGAGTGTGTTTATGACCTTCATTCTTGGGATAAAATTTATAGTGAAACCAGTTATGACTACTAAAGAAGCTATGACGGCTGTTGAACCTAAAAAAAGATTTATGCAATCAATTATATGTGGTATATTTATAGGGTTCATATGCGGCTTTATAGGTGCAGGCGGCGGAATGATGATGTTGCTTATTTTAACATCAGTTCTTGGATATGAATTAAAAACTGCTGTTGGTACGAGCGTATTTATAATGGCATTTACCGCATTCACTGGTTCAATGAGTCATTTTGCGATTGGTGGAGCGCCTAATATGTGGGCTTTGGTATTTTGTGTGTTCTCGACATTGTTATGGGCGAGAATTGCTGCTAAAATTACCAATAAAGCTAGCGCAAAAACGCTTAATAGAGCGACGGGAGTTATATTGGTTGTATTGGGTGTTGCTATTATGGGGGTGAACCTATTTTAAGTAATTCTCGAAATATGAGAGAGATTCTCTTGGTTTTGGGTGGTATTCTCACTCTCGAAATATTAGAATTTGAGAAAAATAAATGAGTTTACCAACTCAGGATGGAGGCTATATGGAAAAGAAAACGATAGGAAGTTTCATTTCGACATTGCGTAAAGCGAACGGAATGACTCAAAAAAATTTAGCAGAAAAATTAAATGTATCAGATAAAACAATCAGTCGTTGGGAAAGAGATGAAGGAGTGCCAGATTTAACCCTTATACCAGTCATAGCAGAAGTTTTTGGTGTGACATGTGATGAGTTGTTAAGGGGAGAGAAAAAGGCTGATACAAGTACTTATTATAAAGATGAAGAGGAAGGTTATTCTGCAAAGGGAGAAAAACAAAAAAAGTGGTTGGTAACATCTGCTATGTCAAGATATAAGTCAAAAACAACGATATCCGTTGGAATTGCATTGTTAGGATTTGTGTTTGCGATGATTATGAATTTTGGTTTTTATAGAGCAAAAGCAGGTTTCTTTGTTGCACTTGTGTTTTACATAATAAGTATTATATGTCAGAAAATTTTTAATAATGAATTAAATTTAGCATTATTCAATGATGAAGATATGTTAAAGGATATGAACTTTGATATTGAGCAAAACATATCTCAAAATATGAAAAAATTTTATAGAATAATTTGTTTTTTAGTTGTTATAGTTTTGACATTGTTTTTGGATGCACCTGGCGGTTATTATTGTATTGACCTGTTTGATTGGTTTAATTTTAGCGTTGTTTATTTACTTTTATTTGCTTTTTTATATATTTTAGTACATATGTTTATTGCATATCCCAAAAAAGTTATAGAAGTAAAAAATGACAAGGGAGATATAAGTGAAAAACAAAAAAAGAAGTTTTGGTATAATCATAAGTTAAAGAAAAATTGTGTATATGTACTATTACCGATATTGTTTATAACGCTACTTGCTATGTTTTTGTGTGAATTTATACCTTTTTTTGAGCCTAAAAGAATTGTATTTGATAATTATGAAGATTTTGTTGATTATATGGAAACAGATATTGAAACATATAGGAGAGGTAATAAATATTATGAAGAATATCCGGAGTATGAAAGAGAATTTACTGACGATGACAGGATATATGTGTTAAATGACATTAATGGAGATGTAGTATGCAAATATGCAGATGAAAATAATTCGGTGGTTGATATTGATTATGAAATGCAGGATGGCACGGTATTACCAATTAGTGTGCTTACTAGAAAAGAAGTAATGGAAAAAGACTATTTGTTATTTGTGAAAAATATAATTTTTGCAGGTGCAATATTTGCAGAAATATTGGCTACCGTTGTTGTGTATTATGTTAAAAGAAAAAAATAAAAACTATTAAGAAAAGAGGATTAGCGTGACAGAACAAGAATTTTTAAAAACATACAATATAGAAAAATATGACAGACCTTCTGTCGCTACAGATATTGTAACTTTTTCTGTAATGCAGGATGAAGTTACAAATAACAGAAAACTTCCTGAAGAAAAATTAAAAGTTCTTCTTATAAAACGAGCATCTCATCCTTGCATGAATATGTGGGCGCTACCTGGCGGATTTTGCAGGAAAGATGAGGATATTATGGCTACAGCCAAAAGAGAGTTGAAGGAAGAAACAGGGGTTGATGATGCTTATTTATCAGTGATTGGCATTGAAGGTGATGTTGATAGAGATAAAAGAGGCTGGATTATTTCTCATTCATTTATGGCGCTAATTAACGGCAAAGAGTATGAAGTGCGAGGTGGCACAGATGCCTGGGAGGCTAAATGGTTTGAAGTGTCGTTGGAGAAAAAAGAAATATTTAAGAAAGTAAATGGAAACAAGGCGCGTATTGAAAATGAGTATGAGTTAAAGTTGATTGGTGAAGGCGAAATACTTTGCGCAAATATTTTGGAAATTAAGGATTTTTCAGGATTTCATGAACAGATAAGTTACGAAATAAAAGAAAATACAGGCATTGCATTTGACCATGCGAAAATTATGTTAAAGGCATTGTTAGTTTTAAGGAATAATGTAAAGGATTATGGATTTATGGCGTTTGACATGCTGCCTGAATGTTTTACATTGGCGCAACTGCAAAAGGTTTATGAGATAATTGGAGGCGAAAAACTTACGACTCCGAATTTTAGAAGAAAGATGTTGCCATATCTTGTAGATACAAAGGAGACTTACGAAGATAGGTGGACAAGACCAGCTGTGCTGTATAAAAGAAATGTAGAAGAATTTTATAAATAAATAAAAAAAATACTTGACATATTATCAAAATGATATTATCATATAGGTAGCAACTAAATATCATTTTGATAATAAGTTGTTTAGAGAGAAAACAAAGTAGTCAATTGTAGCCAAAGTTGCTACAGAATGGAGGTAATTATGAAGAAAATATTAGTAGTTGTAGATATGCAGAATGATTTTATTGATGGACCTTTGGGAAACGCAGAGTGCCAAGCGGTTGTAAGCAATATGGTAGAAAAGATTAAGAGTTTTGATGGAGATGAAATCATTTACACATTGGATACTCATAAGGAAAATTACCTTGAAACACAGGAAGGAAAGAATCTTCCGGTTGTACACTGCGTAGAAGGCACAAAAGGATGGGAACTTAATCCTAACGTAAAAGAAGCAATTGATAATGCAAATTGCAAGGTTACTAAGATGTGCAAGCCTACATTTGGTAGTGTTAAATTGGCGGAATACCTTAAGGAAACATTTGCACAGGATGAAAAGTTTGAAATCGAACTTTGCGGCGTTTGTACAGGTATTTGCGTTATCTCGAATACAATGCTTGTTAAGGCATTCTTCACAGAGGCATTGGTTTCAGTGGATGCAAGTTGTAGCGCATGTGTTACACCAGAAAGCCACAAGACAGCATTAGAGGCAATGAAATTATGCCAGATTGAAATAAAGGGGGAATAAAAGGTGATTAAAGTTAATGACACAATCATTAATCAGCAACAGTTTCCTGATGGAACCTTGCTACTAAAGACAGAGGGGATAGAGGTGTCCGATATAACTATAACTTGGTTGTATGAGAATGACTCGGAATTGTTTTCGATAATTTGTCTTGCCAAAAAGGCGATTAAGAAAAGACTTGTAATGCCATACATCCCACACGCGAGAATGGATAGATGCAAAGCACCGGAAGACACATTTACTCTTAAATATTTTGCAGAAATCATAAATTCTCTCGGGTTTGATAAGGTAACAGTGTTGGACCCGCATTCAAATGTAAGCGTGGCATTAATTGACAGGGTGGAGGCATTGAATCCAAAAGCATATATAGATAAGGTTATTGATAAAATAGGAGCGGATAATCTCATGTTGTTTTTCCCAGACGAGGGCAGCATGAAGAGGTATTCTGATATGTCAAATCTTCCATATGCATTTGGTATTAAGAAACGCGATTGGAAGACAGGAAACATTTTAGGGCTTGATGTGATTGATAATGGTCTTTCGCTGACAGGCAAAAAGATACTTATCATTGATGATATATGTAGTCGTGGTGGCACATTCTATCACAGTGCGAAGAAGTTGAAAGAACTTGGAGTGGGAGATGTTTATTTATATATTACTCATTGTGAGAACACGATTCTTGAAGGAGATGTACTAACATCAGGACTTATAGAAAAGGTATATACAACAAATAGTATATTTACTAAGAAACATGAGAAAGTAGAGGTTTATGCGATATGATAAAAACAAATCCAATGTTATTAATAGATTTTTATAAAGCTGTTCATGCAGAGATGCTTCCAAAGGGCATTACAAAGTCTGTATCTTATTTTACACCTAGAATGAGCCGTGTAAATAGATGGGACAAGGTTGTAATGTTTGGGTTACAGGGCTTTGTGAAAACATATTTAATCGATTATTTTAATGAAGAATTTTTTGGTAAAACATTTGAGGAAGCTATTGGTCAATATAAAAGAATTATGGATGCAGCCCTTGGAAAGGATGCCTATAAGGTTGAAAAGATTGAGAAATTACATAAATTAGGTTATCTTCCAATCGAAATTATTTCATTGCCTGAAGGTGCAAGGGTTCCAATGCATGTGCCAATGTTTGGTATCACAAATACACACGAAGATTTTGCGTGGTTGCCACAGGCATTGGAAAGTCTTATCTCAGCTGAAAGCTGGCACCCAATGCTCGCTGCAACTGTAGGTTATACATACAGAGAAATCGTAAATAAATATTACGACGAAACTTGCGATGACAATATTGCGAGAGCAAAAGCCTTAGGAGCCTTTGACTTTAGAGGTGAAGAATGTACAGAATCTGCAATTAAGGCAGGTGCAGGCTGGTGCTTATCTTTCTTGAATACGGCGACAGTTCCAACAATACCTTATTTGGAGCAGAACTATAATTGCGATTGCACAAAGGAGCCGGTTGCATTTGGTAGCCCAAGTACAGAACATTCTGTAATGTGCAGTAATTATGCAGTTGACGGTGATGAGATTACATTACTTAGAAGATTATTAACAGAGATTTATCCAAACACAAGCTTCTCAGCGGTACTTGATTCATATGATTACTGGAATATTATTGAAAATGTATTGCCACAGCTTAAGGAAGAAATCCTCGCACACAATGGTTGCATGCTTATGAGAGGCGATTCAGGTGATTGTGTAGAAGTTGTTACAAAGACAGTATTTAAACTTTGGGATATATTTGGTGGAACAGTAAATAGCAAGGGTTATAAAGTATTGGATCCACATGTTAAAGCCATTTATGGCGATTCAATCACAGTACAGCGTTGTGAAGAAATATATGCAATACTTAAAAATGCAGGATTTGCATGCTCAAATGTTGCGTTAGGCGTTGGTTCATTCTCATTCCAGTGTATTGAAGAAGATGGATTGTTAAAGCCATTTACAAGAGATACATTCAGTTCTTGTATCAAGGCTACATATTGCGAGATTGACAATAAACCATATCCTATCTTCAAGAATCCAAAAGATGGCGGATTTAAGAAGAGCCAGAAGGGTTGTTGTATAGTAAGACTTGAAAATGGTGAATATACATTTAAGGATGAATACAATTGGAAAGAAGCTTGTGAATGTACAGATAACCAGTTAGTTACAGTATTTAAGGATGGTAAAATGGTTAAGGAACAGAGTTTACAAGAAATTAGAAATATATTGCACGGAGGTAAGTTCTAATGACAGATTATACTTATAAAAACAATAATTTCACATTTGATGCAAAGGAAATGGCTGAGAAGGTTGCCAAGTGGATTAGAGATTTTTTTGAAGAAAATGGTCCAGGATGCAATGCGGTACTTGGAATTTCAGGGGGCAAGGACAGTTCTGTGGCAGCAGCCCTTTGTGTAAAAGCTTTAGGCCGCGACAGAGTTATTGGCGTATTGATGCCAAATGGCGAGCAAAGCGACATTGACTGCGCAAAACAGCTTGTTGATGTTCTTGGTATCAAGCATTATGTTATTAACATTAAAGATGCCTTTGATGGCGTAATTAATCAACTCAAATTAAGTGGTGTGGAGGTTTCTAATCAGACAGTTGTGAATCTTCCACCTAGACTTAGAATGTCTACATTGTATGCAGTAAGCCAAAGTCACAATGGTCGTGTTGTAAACACATGTAACTTAAGCGAAGACTATGTAGGATATTCAACAAGATATGGCGACGCGGTAGGTGATTTTAGCCCATTATCATTCCTTACAGTTGAAGAAGTTAAGGCTATTGGTAGCGAACTTGGACTTCCTGACAATCTTGTAGATAAAGTTCCAAGCGACGGACTTACAGGCAAAACTGATGAAATGAATCTCGGATTTACTTATGCTACATTGGACAAATACATCAGATACGGTGTTTGTGAGGATGAGGAGATTAAGAAAAAGATTGATGACAGACATGTGAAGAACTTGTTTAAGTTGCAGCTTATGCCTGCGTTTAGACCGTTTTAGAGACAAAAGTATACAAGTCTAAGTATTAAACTAATATATGATGGTTGAAATGCAGATTACATCTAGGTGTAGTCTGCATTTCAATTTATAGGAGAATGTAAGATGAAATCATTAGGAACAGTATTTAAGCAGATTTATGGAAATGGACTAAAGGAGTATGGATTTATTAAAGTGAAAAGTAAAGAACCGTATTATGCGCGATTAGTTGGTGATGAAATTGTGCATATTATTACTTTTAGAGAGGAATTTACACCTAGGCAATATTATAAGTCTTTCGTTGTGCTTTTTGGTGTTGCAACAGTTTATAGAAAAGAAATAGACCTAGATGAGAAGGTTAAATATAACAGTGAGTGTTTAAATGAAATTTCTTGTTTGATAGAAAATAACGATTGTTTTAGATTTTATTACGAGGAAAATAATGAAACAGATATGAGCAATAAGGTGGAAGAAACATTTGTATTAACTAAAAATTACATACTCCCTTTTCTAAATAAAATAACTTCTTTAGAAGCGTGTGTTGATTATTATTTTAAATATAAGCCTAGTTTGTTAAGAATTTTTGCCGATGCTAGATATGTACAAAAATGGATTGGTGGAAAATGTAATGAAGGATTGTTATGTCCTTTGGTTTATGGTAAAGAGGGGATTGATAAGTATGTAGATGCCAAACGAATGGAATTTGAAAAATATGATAAGGTAGAATTAGATTTGATAAATAATAATAAGAGTGGTCTGTCAATGGAAGAACATACAAATAAAAAAACAGAACGCCAAGAATCAATGAATGAGCAAATAAGAACATTTGAACTTTTCGTAAATGACGAAGAATGGGAAAAAATGATACAGAACGAATTGAAAGATAGAAAAGAACATAATGAACAAAATCTTATAAAGTATGGGATTATTTTGAAATAATGGTAAAGAAATTAAAAATATCTTGATATTCAAATCAATTAGTGCTAAAATTATATTATGTGTTTAGAACGGATAAATTATATATCGGAGGTATTTATGTCGGATATTGAATATTGCGAGATATTGAAAAAAGACCAATTAAACTATGTAATGAGCATTTTAGGTAAATGCACAGAAAATTACGTATATATGTATGATTTGGACAATGATTTTTACAGAATATCTGAAAATGCATTGAACACATTTGATATGCCATCATGTATGTTTTATAATGCTTCGGAAGTTTTAAGTAGTTTGGCGTATCCAGCAGATGTGGATATGTTGAATAAAGATTTGGAAGAATTAAAAAGTGGAGCGAAAAAAGAACATAGTCTTCAGTATCGATGGGTGGATAAAAACGGTAACTTTGCGTGGATACATTGTGCAGGGATTGTTATCGATAACCTTGAAGGATGCGAAGGTGGGCATGTTTTAATTGGAAGAATCGCTAAGATTGGTAATAAAAATACTGCTGATAATATCACAGGTTTGTTTGCTGAAAGCAAATTGAAGCAGGACATTGAGAATAATAAGGCGCGAGAAGATATTGAAGGTGGTACGGTTTTACGAATTGGCGTTGATAATTTCAAGGGTATCAATGAAAGATACGGACGAAGCACTGGAGACGATGTTTTGAAAACAATCGCTGATTGTATTAGAATTGTTTGTAAGGAACATAAGTATTACAAGATTTTAGGTGATGAATTTATAATTCTTCTAAAAGGTGAAGATGGTATTATGGCCAAAGCTATTTACCAAAAAATTCGTACAACTATGGAAGAAAAGATTCGAGAAACAGGATACAGAGTTGTATATTCGATTTCTGGCGGTATTGTGGCTTTTAATTATGATGATATTGATTACGAAAAGGTATTACATTATTCATCATTTGCTTTAAACAATGCTAAATTGAATGGCAAGAATAGAACATATTTGTTTAAATCTGAAGACTATAATGACCATTTATATAAAATGGATATTAGAGGTATTTTAAGAAAGGCTATTAACAATGATTTTGAGGGCTTTATTCTTCACTATCAGCCATTGGTCGATGCAAATACCAATAAAGTCATAGGTGCAGAGGCGTTATTACGATTTAACAGCGAAAAGACAGGTTTCTTGTCTCCTACACTTATCGTTCCGATTTTGGAAGAGAGTGGACTTATCATTCCTGTTGGTAAATGGATTTTTACAACTGCGATGAAACAGGCAGTTGAATGGCAGAAATACATTCCTGATTTTAAGATGAGTATTAATCTTTCATATGTTCAGATTCGACGTTCAGATGTTGTTGGCGACATTATGGCTGCGATTAAAGAAATTGGCATTCGTCCAGAAACTTTGCAGTTTGAGTTTACTGAGAGTGGTTTGATTGACATAGATGCTTCGATGGAACGTTTGATGAGAATATTTGGAGAAAATGGTATTAATATGGCGCTTGATGATTTTGGAACAGGCTATTCGTCATTGTCATATCTTCAGGAACTTAAGGTGAATGTCATTAAGTTAGATAGAAGTTTTGTTGCCAGCTCTACTGAAAGTGAAAAGAACTTCAAACTCATTAAACATATTTGCGAAATGTCTCAGGATATAGGAATGCAAATATGTTTAGAAGGAATTGAAACCGATCAGGAACTTAAGCGACTAAGTGTGTTACATCCAGAATATGTTCAAGGATACTTATATGGTAAACCTATTGAAACAATGTTATTTTCAAGTAGATACTTATCAAAAGAAACTGCCTTAGCATAAAATATTGGAGCAAATAGTAAAAAAAACGCTTGACATATTTAGGATTTAACAGTACAATAAATAGCGTTGCGGATATCTGCGACGTAAGTGCGTGTAGCTCAGCTGGATAGAGCACTTGGCTACGGACCAAGGTGTCGGGAGTTCGAATCTTCTCACGCACGTTATGCAAAGGAGCATGGAAATGATAAGTTTCCGTGCTTTTTTTCGTTAAGGAAAGTTCTTTGAATTTCATTTACTACATAGAAAGGAAAGAAGATACATGAAAAGTCAGTTTTTAAAAAGTTTATATGATGCATTGCAGGGTTCTATGACTAAAGAACAAATTTATAGTCATATCCAGTATTATAATGAATATATTGATAAAGAGATGGAAAAAGGTTTTTCTGAAAAAGAAGTTGTAGAAAAACTTGGAAATCCTAGACTTATTGCGAAAACTATAATGGAAACAGAAAAAACAGGTGGTAATTATTACAATGAAAGCACTGCTAGTGAACCAGCAGGAATAGGAACAAAACAAGGGATTTTTAGTAAACTAAAGAAAATTATAACAACTATTGCTATAGTATTGGTTGTTTTTCTTGTGTTGAGATTTTTGTTCTGGTTAGCGATAAAGTTATTTATTCCAGTATTGATAATAGTTTTAGCGGTGAAATTAATATCGACTTTAAAGGGAAAATAAATTTAAAAATGAACGGGTAAAAAGGCAACTGTCGCCAGCTGCCTTTTTGAGGGGAGTATAAATAATTAATAAGGGGTTATAACATAAAAAGAAACATTTGAAGGGTATTTCTTTTTACAAGAGTATAATATCATACGTTCTGAAATAATGCAAGCACTTTTTTAAAAAAAATTAATAAAATATTAAAAAAGTTTAAAAAGGTTATAAAATGAAGCATTTTGAGAATATATATCCAAACGAAATTGACTTATTAATTAATAAAAATGATGTTTTTATTATAGATTTAAGAAATAATATAGAGTATAGGAAGAAACATATTAAGGGAGCAGTTAATATACAATATGAACATATTAAGAAAAATATGAATATAATTCCAAAGGATAAAATAGTGATGGTCTACTGTAGTTCGGGGGCTAGGAGTCTTCAAGTTGCAAGAATGTTGGCGACGGAAGGTTATTTGGTAAAAAATGTTATAGGTGGAATAAAAAAATACTACGGAAGTTCATTGACATAAAAGAAAACCCGTTTTAATATATAGTAGTAAAAAACTTTAGAGAAAAAAGGTTAGGATAAATGGATAGATTAAAATTAGTTGCTCCATGCCATTTTGGAATGGAAGCTGTGTTAAAAAATGAAATATTGGACTTAGGATATGAAATTGTTTGCGTAGAAGATGGTAGAGTAACATTCGAGGGTGATTTAGAGGCTGTTGCACTTGCCAATGTATTTATAAGAACAGCCGAAAGAATCCTCATTCAGGTAGGCAGATTCAAAGCATTTACATATGATGAGTTATTTGAAGGAATCAAAGCATTGGACTGGAAGGAATATATTCCGGTTAATGGCAAATTCTGGGTTACAAAGGCTGCGTCAGTAAAGAGTAAACTTTTTAGTCCGTCTGACATTCAAAGAATTGTAAAGAAAGCGATTGTAGAAAGATTAAAAAGTGATTATAACGTATCTTGGTTTGAAGAGGATGGCGAAAGCTATCCTATTAGAGTGTTTTTGTACAAGGATGAGGTTATTGTAACTCTTGATACTTCTGGAGAATCTCTTCACAAGAGAGGTTATAGAAAATTGTCGTCAAAGGCACCTATTTCGGAAACATTGGCGGCGGCTATGATTAAATTGACACCATGGAACAAGGATAGAATATTAGTTGATCCTTTCTGCGGAAGTGGTACTATTCCAATCGAAGCGGCTATGATGGCGGCAAATATGGCACCAGGTATGAATAGAAGATTTACAGCTGAAAGTTGGACAAATCTCATTCCTAAAAAGTATTGGTATGAAGCTATAAATGAAGCTCATGACGTGATGGATACAAGTGTAAAAGTTGAAATTCAGGGATATGATATAGATGATGATATGGTAAAGATTGCTAGAAAGAATGCGAAAGATGCTGGCGTTGACCATATGATACATTTCCAGACAAGAAGTGTGAGTGAACTTAGTCACAATAAAAAGTATGGATTTATCATTACAAATCCGCCTTATGGTGAGAGATTAGAAGAAAAAGAAAATTTAAGACAATTATATCAGATAATTGGGGATAGATATAAGGCATTAGATAGCTGGTCTGCATATATTATAACTTCTTATGAAAATACAGAAGAAGATATGGGGCTAAAAGCTACTAAAAATCGTAAAATTTATAATGGTATGATAAAAACATACTATTATCAGTTTTTAGGTCCAAAACCTCCTAAAAAACAGATTTAGAAAGGATAACTTTGAATGAAGGGCAGAGTAAGATATTTAGTGATAATCGTAACGCTAGCGTTGGGATATCTTTTTTATGAAAAATCAATAGAAAATGAGAAAATTGAATATATAGAGAAAAGTGAGCACAAATTGCAGGTGTCTGAAAAGTGGGTTGACATTGTAGCGAAAAGTGTAAATGAATCAGGAATTAAACTGATTTTAGACGGAAAGAAAGTTGAGATTGATAAAGATCAATTATATATGGACGATAAGATGAACATTATGATATCAGGCGCAAAACTTACCGAAATATTTGGTTGTGCGGTGAATATTTATGACGATATTAGCATTTTAATTGAAAAAGCAGATATTGAAATGAAATTAAGTTTGTGTTCATCCGATGGTGTAGTAAATGGCATGCTTCTTTCATTGAATTCTATGCCAATGAAGAAGAATGGTGAACTCTTTATTCCTCTTGAAGCAATCGTTGATGGTATGGGATATAGTTATTCGTGGGATTCAGTTAGCAATACAGGAAGTTTGATTGGTAATAAAGAATTTTTAAATCATTTACCTTCGTATTACAATTATGTTGATAAAGATAAAGCAGGTGTTGTAAAAAATCAGTTACACCTTGGTACTTGTTGGGCATGCGCATCATTGACTGCGTTAGAAACCACATTACGCCCTGAAATAGAAATGGAATTTTCAGTGGACCATATGACTTTGAATAATTCGTTTAGCCTTACACAATATGACGGCGGAGAATATTCTATGGCGATGGCATATTTGACGGCATGGCAGGGACCTGTATTAGAAGCTGATGATCCATATGCAGATAGACAGACGGATAACACATTGAAACCGATGGTTCATGTTCAAGAAATTCAGATGATAGAATCACATGATTTTGAAGAAATTAAAAGGATGATTTATCAATATGGCGGCGTAGAAAGTTCTATATATATGTCATTGGCGAACTCTGAAAGTACGTCAAGACATTATAATAAAGAAACTAATTCATATTGTTATATTGGTGAAAAAAAGCCAAATCATGATGTTGTAATTATTGGATGGGATGATAACTATCCTAAAGAGAACTTTAATGCGGATTTGGAGTCGGATGGTGCATTTATTTGCCAAAACAGTTGGGGCTCTGAATTTGGTGATAATGGATTGATATATGTTTCTTATAGCGATTCAAATATTGGTGTAACAAATATTGTATACACAGGCGTTGAAAGCACTGATAACTATGATAATAATTATCAGTCAGATTTATGCGGTTATCGTGGTATGTTAGGCTACGATAGAGAAACTGCATATTTTGCTAATGTATACACTGCTAAAGGCAATGAAAAACTAGAGGCAGCAGGATTTTACGCAACTGATAAAGATACTGAATATGAAGTATATGTGTGCGAAAATTTTGAAAATGCAGATTCGTTAAATAGAAGATTGTTGGTTGCCAAAGGAAAATTGAAGAATGCAGGCTTCTATACAATTGATTTTGAAAAGGATGTATATGTAAGAACTGGCCAAAAGTTCGCGGTTATAGTATTTGTCAATACTCCTGGCTCGACAAAGCCTGTTGCGGTTGAGATTGTTAGAGATTATGCATCAAAAACAGTTGACCTAACTGACGGAGAAGGGTATATTAGTATCAATGGTCAGGTATGGAATAATACCGAGGAAAATCAGGAGTGTAATGTTTGCTTGAAATGTTATACAGTTAACATTGACAGCGAAACTGAGGGTGAAAGGAAGTAATACAATGGATAAAAAGAGATTAATTTTTGCAACAACAAATCAAGGTAAGATGGATGAAATAAGGATGATTATGGCAGATACAGGCCTTGAATTAATGTCGTTAAAAGATTTAAATATTAATGTTGATATAGAAGAAAATGGTACAACTTTTGAAGAAAATGCGATAATCAAAGCTAAAGCTATCTGCGAATTAACTGGTGAGATGGTTTTGGCTGATGATTCTGGTCTCGAGGTTGACTACATGGATAAGGCTCCAGGTGTATATTCTGCTAGATATTTAGGCGAAGACACACCATATTCCATTAAGAATCAAACTATAATTGATAATTTAAAAGATGCAAAGGGAGATGAGCGCTCTGCACGTTTTGTATGCGTAATTGCAGCTGCATTTCCAGATGGAAGAGTAATTACAGCCAGAGAAACAATTGAAGGCGTAATTGCAGAAGAAGAAAGAGGCGTTCATGGATTTGGCTATGACCCAATTCTTTTTGTGCCAGAATTTGGCATGACAACAGGCGAGATGTTGCCAGAACAGAAAAATGAAATTAGTCACAGAGGAAAAGCATTGCGCTTAATGAAGGAAAAATTAGCATATGAAAATATTAATTGTTAGTGATACACACAGACGAAATGAAAATTTATACGAGGTTGTAGAACGAATAGGAAAGATAGATGTGCTCATACATTGCGGCGACACTGAATGTCCCTCAGAATTAATCGAAGAAATCGCAGGTTGCCACACTATTATTGTCAGAGGCAACAACGATTTCTTTTCAATGCTAGATAAGGAAAGAGTTGTTAACATTTCAAAATATAAAGTAATGATAGTTCACGGTCATACATATAATGTATCACTAGGTGTTGATATGCTTGTTGATGAGGCAATGTCCCGCGGTGCAAATATCGTTATGTATGGACACACACATAGACCTCATCTTGAAGTTAGAGATGATATAGTAATACTTAATCCAGGCAGCTTATCATATCCAAGACAAGAAGGTCGTATACCTACATATGCAATTATGGAAATTGACGACGAAGGTGAAGCACATTTTTCTATTTGTAACGTATAATTTTTTTTGATTGGTCTAAAATATTTAAATGAATGTGCTCTCAAACACGCATAAAATCAACGATTTTAAAAATTTAAAAAAAAATTAAAAAAGTTGTTGACAATATTTAATCAATATAATATAATAACTCTTGCGTCACGGAGAGACAACCGGAAACGCACATAAGAAAGTATCCATCGGGGTGTGGCTCAGCTTGGCTAGAGCGCTTGATTTGGGATCAAGAGGTCGCAGGTTCGAATCCTGTCACCCCGACTGAAAACTTACTTGCGGGTGTAGTTCAATGGTAGAACACTAGCCTTCCAAGCTAGATACGTGGGTTCGATTCCCATCACCCGCTTTAACATTGCCCTAGTGGTAATGTTGCTTATATAGAATATATAGCATGTGTCCATAGCTCAGCTGGATAGAGCAACGGCCTTCTAAGCCGTGGGTCGGGGGTTCGAATCCCTTTGGGCACATTCAGGGACAAGTCCCGCAGGCCTATGGTGGGTATAGCGCAGTTGGTTAGCGCGCCAGATTGTGGCTCTGGAGGCCAAGGGTTCGAATCCCTTTATCCACCTTACTTACTTTAATGTAGGGCTATCGCCAAGCGGTAAGGCACAGGACTTTGACTCCTGCATTTCGTTGGTTCGAATCCAACTAGCCCTGTTCGAGGGCAACCTCAAATTTAATATGGGATATTAGCTCAGGTGGTAGAGCACTTGACTTTTAATCAAGTTGTCCGGGGTTCGAATCCCCGATGTCTCATCAAAAACAAGAAACCTCACACGAAAGTGTGAGGTTTTTGTTTTTGCTAAGATATTGGTACAGTGAGAAACCCGCGGGTTCGAACATGGTTAAGCTACGAGCAGTGCAGACAGACGAGTACGGACAGATGCCATGCTTGCATGAGCAGATGTCTGTACTTGGATGGATGGTCGGCTCGTAGCGTAGGTAAGGTACAATTAGTGAATTCTTTAACCAATGAGAAAAAGGTTTAAATATATATGGAGCAATGGTATAATGGGCTTAATTAAATTGAAATACATAGGAGTAATTATGTTTGATAGTGTTTTACCATTAAATATCAATTGGAACGAGATTAATAATTTTTTTGATGAGAATAAAAGTATTATAAATACAATAGTTTTTCGTGATTGGTTTGAAAATGAAGTTTTTAAAAATAATGATATTTCAAAGACTACTTTAGATGTATTGGGATGTTTACATAAAGATTTGTATAACTGTTATGCAGGAGGTATTTTGGTGCGAGATGAACAAGGCAGAGAAGACAGAACAAAAGAATATCAGTTATTGAGAGAATGTTTATTTACAAAATATGATAAGATTTCTCATTATGTGCTAAATGATATTTATAATATCTACTTGCGATTTGACAGATAAAATAAAAATTAAGTAGAATGTAAAGAAAGGGATACTATGATAATAAGAGAGTTATTAACAGAAGAGAGTTTACAAAAAGACAAGGATGTGTATGCTAAGTTGGGAGGATGGAAAATATGGCCAGGACTATCAAATTTGTATATTGATAGGGAAAAAGATGCATACATAAGAATAGCTGGAAAAAATGGTGTTGAAGCACCAATAATATCTTATATGTATTATAAAGAAGAAATAATTGAATTTTCAATTTGGGAAACAGGATTTTTAGTCAATCAAGGAGCTGAGGACATAGAAGTTAAGATTAAGAAAAAAATGTTAAGTTATAAATCACAGATTGAAGGGATTATAAGGGAATTTTATGATGTTGTTGAGAGATATTCATTTTCTCCAATTAAGAGATTAAATTTTTTAGTGAAATTAGACAATGTTGCAGTAAGAAGAAGATATTATCTTGAAAGTATTAAAGATGATAATTGTAAAGATATAATTGAGGATGCAATTAATAGCATTGATGGTTTAGCAGCTGAATTTAATCTAAAAATGAAAGTTGCATTTATTTCTATGGAGAGAGATTTTGATAATGAGTTCATCATTGCGGAAATTAAAAGAATAGGCTATAAAGTTATTGATGTTAAGAATGGTTTTTATTCGTGGGAAAATAATATATAAATATAATTTGTATTAGTTAAAGCTAAACCTCTCCACCTTTACAAACTTTAAAAAAAGTTGTAAAATCATAGTTAGTCACTGCTAACAGGAGGAAAATATAATTATTACAGCAATTATAGTTATTTTATTAGTTATAGGTTTTAATTCAACAAGAAAACATTTCAAAGGCCAAGGTGGTTGCTGTGGAGGCGGTAACACATATGTTTCAAAAAAGAAAATAAAAAATGTTACTGCAAAATATTTCAGCAATTCAAAAATCAGGTTATGATTGTAACGAAGTAAAAAGTGTGCTATAATTTGAAAATCAAATAAAAATAAAGGAGATATTCAAATGAAGAAGAATTTAAAGAAACTTTTATTATTAATGATGGCAATGTTATTAATGTTATCATTTGTTGCATGTAGCAGCGATGATGATGACGATGATGACGACAAAGATGATGACAAGAAGACAGAAGCTAGCAAAGATGCTGGAAATTTAGATGATTTCTTAGATCTAGATGATGATGATGATTATGATGATAAGAAAAACAATGCCGCAGATGCAGACGATGATGACAATAAAAAAGATGACGAAGACGATGACAAGAAAAAAGACGACGAAGATGATGATAAGCCAAGCAAGAAAGATGGCAAGGATGCAGCAAAAGATGTAGCAGAAGAATTTTTTGATGCATTTGAGGACCTTGATATTGATGCTATGAGCGATTTAGTTGCTGATGACATAGATATGTTTGCAGAAGACACTATGGAAACATTCAAGCAGTTTGAAGGTGGAAGATTGACATACGATGAAGAAGGCGTTAAGTGTGAGATGATTCTTGACGTAAAGAGCAAATTAGAAGATGTTGAAGAAATTGATGTTGATGATTTGAAGGATTTAATGGAAGATTCAGATTCTTATGACGATATTGATTTTGATGAAATCTCAGAAGTATATGAATGTTCTGCTACAATTAATATGAAGATGTCATATGATGATATTGAAGTTGATCCTAGTGCTATGGATTTGACACAGGCTGAATTAGAGCAGTTTGAAGCTGAAATGGGAATGTCAATCGAGGAAGTTATGAAGTCATACCTTGATGAAGCGTTCGAACAGTTTAATGATGAAATGGACGTATGTATCTACGTTGCTGATTATGATGGAGATTGGAAAGTAATTTTTGCTGACTAATTACATATTACGATGATAGAAAAGGTGATTGCATTTGCAATTGCCTTTTTTTAAAATTTATGATAAAATAAATTTAGTTTTTGGTTGTAGTAAAATTTTATATGAAGGGAAAGTGAATATATGGCAAGTATACTTATAGTTGACGATGCTGCTTTTATGAGATTGTCTATAAAGCAGATGATTGAACCAGAAGGTTATGAAGTTGTTGGAGAAGCGGGAACTGGCGTTGAAGCTGTTGCTCAATATCAAAAACTAAAACCAGACCTAGTACTTATGGACATTACGATGCCTGATATGAATGGTATTGAAGCGGTAAAACTTATAAAAGGAATTGATAGTAATGCTAAGATTATTATGTGTTCTGCTGTAGGCCAACAGATGCAGATTGCAGAAGCTATTAAGAGTGGCGCAGAGAATTTCATTGTTAAGCCATTTAAGAAGGATATACTTTGTGCAGCTATTGCAAAAGCATTAAGTTAAACATAATAAAAAGCGAGAATATTTTAAAACTACGTTCGAACGGTTTTAAAATATTCTCGTTTTTTTAACATAATTGCCAAAATGCAACTGCGCTGGCAGCGGCAACATTCAATGAATCTACGCCGTGTGACATAGGTATTTTTACTGTGTAATCACAGGCATTTATTGTTTCGTCAAGGAGTCCTTCGCCTTCTGTACCTAAAATTATAGCCAATTTGTCTTCTGATATAAGATTTTTATTGTCGATTGAAACTGAATTGTCGGTTAATGCCATTGCGGCAGTTTTAAATCCCATAGAATTTAATTCTTTAAGTTGATCTAATGGCCAATGGTCTGTTTCGATAAAAGTCCAAGGTACTTGAAATACAGTGCCCATACTTACCCTTATAGCGCGTCGGTAAAGGGGATTTGTACAAGCGGGTGTTAAAAGTACCGCATCAATGTTAAGCGCTGCAGCAGAACGGAAAATAGCACCTACATTGGTCGGGTTCATAATGCTCTCTAAAATGGCCACACGTTTTGCACTTTTACAAATGTCATAAACACTAGGTAATGTACGACGTCTCATAGCACATAGCGCACCTCGCGTCAGTTCAAAACCAGTCAAGTTTTTAAGTATTTCAAAATCTGAAGTAAATATAGGAATGTTATTACATCTTTCGACAATGTGTTTGGCTTCGCCTGATATATGCTTGCGCTCTAGAAGTAGCGAAATAGGCTCATATCCTGCATCAAGCACTCGTTCTATTACCTTTGGACTTTCGGCAATAAAGATTCCTTTTTCTGGCTCGTGACGATTTAGTAATTGATTTTCAGTTAATCTTGCATATACATCGAGCTCAGGCGCATTAAAATCTGTGATTTCTATAATGTTTGTCATAAGTCCTCCTAAAAATGCTTGTAATAAAAGCAGGCCAACTGAGTTCTGTCACGAAGTTCTAACTTTTCCAATATTGCACTAATGTAATTTCTTACGGTTCCTTCGCCGAAAAACATATTAGCGGCGATTTCTTTATTGTTAAGACCATCAGCAACATATTTGATTATTTCAAATTCTTTGTCAGTAAGATTGTATTGTGAATAATCTTCATTTTCCTGCTTCTTGATGAGGGAAGGAATTTTATTCATAATTTCATCTCCAAATACTGTTTGACCGTTATATACTGCATTTAGTGCAGGCGAAATAGACTCAAAGGCTTGTTTTAATATGTATCCTTTTGCGCCGTATTGGATGGCTTTTATGATATACTCATCATCTGAAAATGTTGTTAAAAGAAGAATTTTTGCATCAGTATGCTTATCAATTATGTTTTTGGTAGCATCAAGGCCATTCATTTTGTCCATTCTAATGTCCATTAACAAAACATCTGGCAAATGTTCTTCGTATAATTTAATAGCATCTTCACCATTTTCACCCATTGCAAGAACTTCGATACTTTTATCGGCTTCTAGTATTGTTTTGAGCGATAATGCAACTAATTTGTCGTCATCAACTATAACTATTTTCATATTCTAAACTCCTGTTTTTATTATTGATATTAATATTTTAAATCCGTCATCGGTGGTTATTTTTATGTTTCCGTTTAATGCAGAAATTCTGTCACGCATATTTGTTAAGCCTATACCTTCCGAGACTTTTTTGCTGATGCTTTTGCCATTATCATAAATTAGTAATTGATAAAATGCAGGATGTTCCTGCACGATAATGTCTACATTTGACGCATCGCTATGCTTTAATACGTTGTTTATAGCCTCTTTTACAATGGTTATAAAACAATATTTTATATTTTTTGGAATATCATAGCCCATGTCATATTGAAGATTAATCTTAATGTCATCAATGTTTTCAATTATTTCATTTATAGCATTATGTAAATCAATGGACTCGTCATGTAAGTCGTGTACACTGGTACGAATATTTGTCATTGCAGTGTTTAGCGTCTCGTGAAGTCCCTCTAACGGCTCTTTTAAAACTTCATTTTGATTTATGGTTTTTATAGCGCCAATCTGTAAAATGGAGCGAGTTAGCATATGACCAACATTATCGTGAATTTCTCTGGCAATTCTATTACGTTCTTTTAATGTGGCTGCATAAATATCAGCATCCTGTGATTCTATCAGTCTTCGGTTCTTCTCTTCGATGAGCATTTCTCTTTCTTTCGAAGTATCACGCAATTTTTTTATTTCATTGTTTAGCTTGTCAACCTTAGAAATATTAATCTGCAAGAATGCGGCAACTATACATAATATAATATGTAGTACAAGGATTTTGTCTGGAAAATCCATTAACAAGCAAATAAATAGGATAAAACCAGAAAAATTCAGCCTATATTCTAAAATATCAAATATCGCAAGCGGTAAAAAACTTCTTAATTCTGGCACAAATAAAGCGACGAAAATAAACAATGACCATATTGAACCGATGATTATTTTTAATCCTTTTGTTCCAAGCCAATCTAAATTTATGATAGTTGGCAGACATGCGATAATCATTGCAATTAAAGCAATAGCAATGTTTACTGAATTCAAAGCAAAAATATTGAATTGTATAAAACCACATAAAATTAAGACTATGAGTTTGGCTAGTATAAGCATTACAAATTATCCTTTCAAAATTAATAAATAAGATTATACACCATAAAATGACATTTGTCACTTATGGGAAATGATTCTGTTCACTGGTTATATGACAATTGATTTGGTATTATAATGGCATAAGGTTTATAAATTATGCTATTGCATATGAAATGGAGGAAAATACAATGGGAAATGCTATTGAAGTAAAAAATTTAGTTAAAAGGTATAAGGAAATATTAGCCCTCGACCATTTTAGCTTAGAGGTTGCAGAAGGCGAAGTTTTCGGATTATTAGGACCTAACGGAAGTGGTAAAACCACAACCATCAATTGTATATTGTCTCTTCTTTCTTATGACAAAGGGGAGATAAAAATATTTGGAAAAGAAATGAAACCAGACAGCTATGAATTAAAGAAAAATATCGGCGTAGTAATGCAGAATGTAGCGGTTTTTGATGAACTTACTGTATATGAAAATGTAGATTACTTCTGTGGTCTTTATATTAGCGATAAAGAGTTAAAGAAAAAATATGTTGAGGAAGCAATCGAGTTTGTTGGCCTTGAAGATTATAAAAAGTTTTTACCAAAAAAACTTTCAGGCGGTTTGCTTAGAAGACTTAATATTGCCTGTGGTATAGCGCATAAGCCAAAACTTATTTTCTTTGATGAACCTACAGTTGCAGTTGACCCACAAAGTAGAAATAAGATTCTTGAGGGAATAATGCAACTTAACAAAGAAGGCGCAACAATAGTATATACATCACATTATATGGAAGAGGTTGAACAGATTTGTTCAAAGATTCTCATTATGGATGGCGGAAAAAATGTTGCAATTGGAACAAAAGAAGAATTAAAGAAGATGATTAAAAATACTGAGACAATTACTGTTGATGTAATGAATCTTACTCAAGAACACATTGCAAAAATTAAAGAGATTCCACATGTTTATGCTGTGAAATATGCGGATAATCAGTTAGTTGTTAACTGCAGTGGTGGTAAGCATAATATTGTAAGAATTATTGATTTCTTCCAGAATAATGATATTGCAATCGGAAGAGTTAATGCACAGCAGCCAACACTTAATGATGTATTCCTTGAAATTACAGGAAAAGAACTTAGAGATTAGGAAGGTGAGTTTATGTTTTTTCATAGTTTAAAATATGCATTTATCACAATGCTTAAAAATAAAACAGCATTAATATGGACTTTGATATTTCCTATAGCATTAGGTTCATTTATGTATATGGCATTTGGTAATATTTATGAGGACCAGGCACTGTTTACAGAGGTACCTGTGGCAGTGGTTAAAGAAAAAGAAAATGAAAACTTTGAAGCTATGCTTAAAGAACTTTCAAAGGAAGATGATGAGCAACTTTTGGTTGTAAATTATATGGAAGCAGATGAAGCGAAAGAAGCGTTGCTTGATGAAGAAGTTGTAGCAATAATTAATATGAATGAAGATATTGATTTGACTATTGCAAGCAATTCATACAAGGCAACAATGGTGGAAACTATCATCAATGAATACAAAAAGCAGGAAAAGGTGATTACTGATATTGCAAAGAATCATCCTGAAAATCTTGCAGGGGTTATCGAAAATCTTGCAGATTCAAAAAACTTTTACACAGAAAAAAATACATCAGATGGTAATCAGGATATGATGACAAATTATTTTTATGCGATTTTTGCAATGAGTTGTCTTTTCGGTTCATTTGGTGCTATTGAAAAGATTGGCAAACTTCAGGGAAATGTTAGTCCACTTGGTATGAGAAGATGTTTATCACCAAATTCAAAAATGATAAGTATTGTTGCGGAATTTATATCAATGATTACATTCCAGACAATTGTACAGATTATTGCACTCATTTATTTTGTTGCAATCGGTGTTGATTTTGGAAACAAGTATCCTCAGATGATTGGAATATTATTCTTTGGTTCATGCATAGGTATTGCATTTGGTATAATTATTGGTTCTATTTCTAAATTATCAGAAAATACAAAATCAGGAATATGTATTTCAGTTAGTATGGTTATTGCTGGTATGGCGGATCTTTACGCAAATGGTGTTAAGGATATGATTGAGCATAAGGCTCCTATTATCAATAGATTGAATCCTGCAGCGTTGATTTCAGATTCATTCTATGCCTTAAATGTTTACGATACAAATGAAAGATATTTTGGAAATATGGCAATTCTTGGTACCATGACAGTTGTTTTATTGATTGTTAGTTACTTGATGTTAAGGAGGAATAAATATGCAAGTGTTTAAATTGTTTTTTAAAGTTCTTCGTAAATATATTGGTTCAATAATAATGTATGGTTGCATATTTATTGGTCTTGTAATGGGGATTATTGTTCCTCAGGCTACAAAAAATAATACAGAAGAATATACACAGAAAAAGAGTAAATTTGCTTTTTTTGATAATGATGAAAGTAAGTTAAGTGGCGTGGTATTTGATTATCTTGATGGCAGACACAAATTGGTTGAAATCGCAGATGATGAAAAAGAAACTATTCAAGATGAACTTTATAATATGAATGTAGATTGCGTAATTCAAGTAAATGCTGGATTTGAAGAGGCTTTCTATGAGGGAAATGCAGAAGAATATTTGGAAATATTTGAGATTCCAAATGGGATAGGTTCAATGCTTATTAAACAACATATAAATAGCTATTTAACAGTTGTTGAAACATATGTTAATGCTGGTTTTACCATTGAAGAAGCGGCCCAAAAGGCTGTAGAAGCATCTGAACTTGCAGTGGACGTAAATTTTGCTAGTGAAAGCAATAGCGATATCAAGCCTATTCAGTACTTCTTCACATACCTTTCATGGGTATTTATAGCAATGAGCGTGGAAAGTCTTTCAGCTGTCCTTAATTCTTTAAGCAAAAAGGAAGTTAAGAATAGAATTGAATGTTCGCCTTACAAATTTGTTAGAATGAATTTAGAAACAATTCTTGCTGTAGTTGTTACAGGAATTGTGATTTGGGCAATATGTATGGGTGTTGCAGCAGTAGGGTTCCCTAATGAAGTAAAGGCATTGACTTTTGTACTTTATGCACTTAATGCATTATGTATAATGGCGGTAGCTTTAGCAATGACGTTTGTTGTTAGTAAATTAACTGAAAATAAACAGGTTATTTCATTGATGGCAAATATACTTGGCCTTGGAATGGCGTTCTTATGTGGTGTATTTGTACCACTTGAAGTTTTAAGTAGTTCAGTTGTAAAGGTTGCTCACTTCCTTCCTGTATATTGGAATGTAAAGGGCGTAAACCTTATTGCTTCATATGAAAGTTCTGATTTTGGAACAGTGATGTCTTATATGGGCATACAAATTTTATTTGCGGTAGCTATTATGTGCGTGGGAATGGTTATTGCAAGAAGAAAAAGGGGAATAGCTGCGTAAGAGGATATTTCATATAGTTCAACATTTTTAATAAGTGACAGATTTTTATTTATTAACCTAATACTTTTCGTATTACTATAATAAGTAAAAATCTGTCACTTGTTTTGTTTCTGTACGGGATGGTTTTTGATTGCATTTTCATTGAAAAATTGTGTATTGGAATGAATTAAGGAGGGTTCATATAGAAATCGCCAGACGCAAATGCATATAATATTGACATATACCCTATAGGGGTATACAATGTTAGTTGTGACAAACATATATGAAAGGATAATAAATATGAATCAGGAATGTCAATGTTGCTGCAAAACAAAGGAACGCAGCGAAAAGGAATACAAAGATTTGCTAAATAGATTAAATCGTATTGAAGGCCAGATTCGAGGAGTTAAGAAAATGGTTGAAAATGATGCATATTGTGTGGATATATTGACTCAGGTTTCGGCTATCAATGCCGCGTTAAATAGTTTTAATAAGGTTTTATTGGCTAATCACATAAAAACCTGCGTTACAGAAGATATTAAGAATGGAAATGAAGAAAAAGTTGATGAATTAGTTACTATGCTTCAAAAGTTAATGAAATAGGAGGGAGTGACATATAATGAAAAAATACCAAGTTACAGGTATGAGTTGTGCAGCATGTAGTGCAAGAGTTGAAAAAGCAGTGAATGCGGTGGAAGGTGTGACATCCTGCTCAGTTAGTCTTCTTACAAACTCAATGATGGTTGATGGAAGCGCTAGTGCAGATTCGATTATTAAGGCGGTCACAGATGCGGGTTATGGTGCGTCAGCACTTAGTGATAAAACTGGTGACGGCAGCAAAACAAACAATAATATGGCAAATGAAGATGTACTTGAGGATAAAGAAACGCCTAAAATGAAAAGACGTCTTATTGCATCGTTGGGATTTCTTATTGCATTGATGTATATTTCTATGGGAGCAATGATGTGGGGATGGCCATTACCTGAATTTTTAGAGAAAAATCATTTGGCAATGGGATTAACGCAGTTGTTACTTACTATAATTGTTATGGTGATTAATCAAAAGTTTTTTATCAATGGATTTAAAGGGCTTATAAATAGAGCGCCAAATATGGATACATTGGTGGCTTTGGGTTCTGGTGCAGCTTTTGTATACAGTACTTATGCTTTATATGAAATGGCAGATGGCGCATTTTACGGAAATCATGACAAGGTGATGAAGTATATGCATGAGTTTTATTTTGAATCAGCCGCAATGATTTTAACCCTTATTACTGTTGGAAAGATGCTTGAAAGCCGTTCTAAAGGAAAAACAACAAATGCAATTAGAAGCCTTATGGAACTTTCTCCTAAAATGGCAAATGTTATTAGGAATGGCAAGGAAGTTCAGATTGCAGCATCAGAAGTTTTGAAGGATGAAGTATTTGTAGTGTATCCTGGTGAAAATATTCCGGTTGACGGCATAGTAATAGAGGGTCACAGTGCCATAGATGAAGCGGCACTTACAGGTGAGAGCATCCCTGTTGATAAAGAAATAGGAAATAGTGTTTATGCTGCGACTATAAATCAGTCTGGTTTCATAAAATGTAAGGCAACAAAGGTTGGCGAGGATACAACGCTTGCAAAGATTATAGAAATGGTAAGTGATGCGGCTGCGACAAAAGCACCGATTGCAAAAATTGCAGATAAGGTATCTGGTGTGTTTGTGCCAGTAGTTATTACGATTGCTGTAGTTACAACATTAGTTTGGCTTCTGATAGGTCAAAGTGTTGGATTTTCATTGGCAAGAGGAATTTCTGTGTTAGTCATCAGTTGCCCTTGTGCATTGGGATTAGCGACACCAGTAGCGATAATGGTAGGAAATGGCCTGTCTGCTAAAAATGGAATTTTATTTAAAACAGCTACATCCATAGAAGAAACTGGAAAAGCAACCATAGTTGCTCTTGATAAAACAGGAACAATAACAAAGGGCGAACCAAGGGTTACTGACATTGTGCCTAATGAGAGCGTTAGTGATAAAGAATTGATTGCTTATGCTAAAATTCTTGAAAGACAAAGCGAGCATCCGCTAGCGAAGGCAATTATTGCATATGAGACTGAAAACGAATTAGAAACTAAGAATTGGCAAATAAATGACTTTGAAGCATTGCCAGGAAATGGATTAACTGTTAAAATAGACAATGTTCAGGAAAAATTTAATTTGTTTGGTGGTAATTACAAATTCATTAGCCAAAAGGTACAAATTAATGAGAATAATCTTGAATTAGCTAAAAAGTTGGCAGATGAGGGAAAAACACCATTGTTTTTTGCAAAAGATAATACTTTTCTTGGTATTATTGCAGTTGCAGATGTTATAAAGGAAGACAGTAAACAGGCTATTGAAGAATTGAAAAATATGGGTATTCACGTGGTTATGCTTACTGGAGATAACGAAAAAACGGCGAAGGCTATAGGTGAAAATGCAGGTGTATCTGAAGTTATGGCTGGACTTATGCCGCAGGATAAGGAAACGGTTATCAAAGAACTTAAATCTAAAGGAAAAGTGATAATGGTCGGCGATGGTATTAATGATGCGCCAGCCCTTACTAGAGCAGATATAGGAATTGCAATCGGTGCAGGTACTGATATTGCAATAGATGCGGCTGATATAGTTCTTATGAAGAGTAAATTGCCAGATGTTGCGGCAGCCATTCGCGTGAGTCGTGCAACTTTAAAGAATATTAAAGAAAATCTTTTCTGGGCATTTATATATAATACTATAGGAATACCATTGGCAGCAGGCGCGTTCATTCATTTGTTTGGATGGGAACTTAATCCTATGTTTGGCGCGGCGGCAATGAGTATGTCAAGTTTTTGTGTTGTGACAAATGCATTGAGATTGAATCTTTTTAAACCATATGATTCGTCACATGATAAGAAAATAAAGCAAAATAATAAAAAGAAAGAGGTAAAAGAAATGACAAAGACAATTAAAATTGAAGGTATGATGTGTCCACATTGCGAGGCAACAGTAAAGAAAGCATTGGAAAATTTAGAACAGGTAAGTGAAGCTGTGGTAAGTCATAAGGATGGTACAGCAATAGTTACACTTAGTGCAGATATTGAAAATGATATTTTAAAGACAACAGTAGAGGAAAAAGATTTTAAAGTAACTGATATTGAAGGATAATTGGAGGTAGTATGACATACAAAGAGATTAGAAAAAACGAAGAAGTAAAGATGCTCCTTGCAAAAGGAAATGCGATTTTGGATAGAATGGGCTTTACTGACCATTCAGAAGTGCATTGTACAATGGTAGCAGACAGAGCAGGCAATATATTAGAACAATTTGGTTACGATGAACATGATATTGAATTGGCTAGAATTGCTGGATTTATGCATGACATTGGAAACGCAGTTAATAGAAAAAACCATGCAGAATATGGTGGTATTCTTGCAAACGAAATATTAAGACAGACAGATATGCCTCTTGAGGATAGAATTACAGTAATGTCTGTGATTGCAAATCATGATGAATCAACAGGTGGTCCTGTTGACCCGATTTCTGCAGCAGTTATCATTGCAGATAAAACTGATGTTAGAAGAAACCGTGTAAGAACTAAAGAGACAGCTAATTTTGATATTCATGACAGAGTTAACTATGCGGTAACAGAGGCTAAACTTAAGATTGACAAGGACGAGAGAGTTATTGCTCTTAATCTTCAAATCGATGAGAAAATCACTACTATGTTTGAATATTTTGATATTTTCCTTGGCCGTATGCTTATGTGCAGAAAAGCCGCTGAAGTTCTTGGTTGTAGATTCAAACTTACTGCAAATGGAAGCAAAATATTATAGTATTGACATATACAGTGTGATGTAGTATAGTAAAGCAATAAAATTTAATTGAGAGGTACAGACTATGATTTCAAATAAAATGGTAGGCTTTGTTAATAATAATTCAGCCATAAGAGCAATGTTTGAGGAAGGAAAGCGTCTTGCAAAGATTCACGGTGCTGAAAATGTATACGACTTCAGTCTCGGTAATCCAAATGTAGCAGCACCTATGAAACTTGATGCTGCTATTAAGGAGATCCTTGATACAGAAGAAACAACATTTGTCCATGGTTATATGAGCAATGCAGGTTACGAAGATGTTCGTGAGGCCATTGCAAATTCATTAAATAAAAGATTTGATACTAACTTTGGTGTAAATAATATTATCATGACTGTAGGTGCCGCAGGTGGCTTAAATGTTATATTGAAGACATTACTTAATCCTGGCGATGAGGTGCTTGCATTTGCTCCTTATTTCGTTGAATACAGAGCGTATGTAGGAAATTACGATGGCATACTTATAGAGGTTGCACCTGATACTACTACATTCCAGCCAAATCTTGTTGAATTTGAGAAGAAGATTACAGCAAAAACAAAGGCTGTTATTATCAATAATCCAAACAATCCAACAGGTGTTGTTTATTCGGAAGAAACAATTAAAAAACTCGCTACGATTTTAGAGGAAAAGGCGAAAGAATTCGGAACAGAAATTTATTTGATTTCAGATGAACCATATAGAGAACTTGCATATGATGGAGTAGAAGTACCTTATCTTACTAAATATTACAAGAATACTATTGTTGGTTATTCATTTAGTAAGTCACTTTCTTTACCTGGTGAGAGAATTGGTTATCTTGTAATTCCAAATGAAGTGGATGATTACAGCCAGGTATTTGCAGCAGCTTCAATTGCAAATAGAATTTTAGGCTTCGTAAATGCACCATCCTTGATGCAAAGAGCGGTTGCAAAGGTTTTAGATGAAAAGACTGATGTGGAATATTACAATAGAAATAGAGAATTATTATATAATTCATTGGCTTCATACGGTTTTGAGTGCATTAAGCCTCAGGGCGCATTTTACTTGTTTGTAAAATCACCAACAGCTGATGAAAAAATATTCCTTGAAAAAGCTAAAGAATTCAATATTCTTATGGTTCCAGGAAGTTCATTTGCGTGTCCTGGATATGTAAGACTTGCATATTGTGTTGCTTATGAGACAATAGAGAGAGCATTGCCTGCATTTGAAAAGTTGGCAATAGAATTAGGTCTTAAAAAATAGTTTATTACGGAAAGGCGTTTAGCTATGAGAGAATGGGAAAAAAATATTAGAAGAGTTGTGCCATATGTTGCGGGCGAACAGCCAAATAAGAAAAATATGGTGAAATTAAATACAAATGAGTGTCCATATCCACCAACTCCAAAATTAGAGGAGGCACTTGCAAGTATGGATTTGGATAGAGCAAGATTATATCCAGACCTAGATGCAAAGATTTTAGTAAAAGCAATTGCTGATTTTTACAATGTAGATGAAGAACAGGTATTTGTGGGAGTGGGTTCTGATGATGTTTTAGCAAATGTATTTTTAACATTTTTTAATTCAGATAAGCCTATATTATTCCCTGATATTACATATTCATTTTATCCAGTTTGGTCTGATGTTTACGGAATTAAATATAAAACAAAGCCTGTAGATAAGGATTTTAGACTTGTAAAAGAGGATTATTACGAGGAAAATGGTGGTATTATTTTCCCAAATCCAAATGCTCCAACAGGAATTTATGAAGAGTTGGATTTTGTTGAAGATATCGTAAAGAATAATCAAAAGTCAGTGGTAGTAGTAGATGAGGCATATATTGATTTTGGAGGCAAATCAGCCCTTGAATTAGTGCCAAAATATGAGAATTTACTTGTAGTACAGACATTTAGTAAATCGCGTTCTACAGCTGGACTTAGAATTGGTTTTGCAATAGGTAGCAAAGATTTGATTCAGGCTATGAAAGATGTTAAATTCTCAATCAATTCATACACAATGAATATGCCTTCAATCACAGGCGGGGCTGCAGTTGTCGCAGATAAAGATTATTTCGACAAAATCAGAAATATGATTATCGAAACACGTGAGAATACAAAGTCTGAACTTACAAAGAGAGGCTTTACATTCCCTAATTCTATGGCAAACTTCATATTTGCTACACATAAAGATTATGATATTACAGATATGTTCAAATATTTGCGTGAAAAAGATGTATATGTTAGACATTGGGATGCCGAAAACATAAAGGATTATCTTAGAATCACAATCGGAACTGACGAAGAAATGAAAAAATTCTTAGAAGTTGTGGATGAATATATGGAGGCTAACAAATAATTATGATAATAAAGTTTATTGCAGGTTTTTTAATGTCCTTGGCAGATAGTGTGCCAGGGGTTTCTGGTGGAACAATAGTATTTTTGCTTGGCCTTTATGATGAATTTATATTGTCTTTAAACAATATTGCATCTAAAGACAAAGAAAAAAGAACACGTGCATTCAAGTTTTTGATTAAACTTGGTTGTGGTTGGGTAATTGGTATGGCTTTGGCTGCCCTTGTTATTACAGCAGTATTTGAAGAAAATATTTATATTGTAAGTTCGCTATTCCTCGGATTTATAGTGTTTGCTCTTCCTATCATAATCATTGAAGAAAAGCAGGATTTTATTGGTAAGTATAAAAATTTAGTCTTCTTGATTTTAGGTGCAGCAGTAGTTGTGCTTATAACATATGGTTCATTGAACTTTGATATGGGTGG
Organism: Lachnospiraceae bacterium; assembly: GCA_017935565.1. Classification (GTDB taxonomy): domain Bacteria; phylum Bacillota; class Clostridia; order Lachnospirales; family Lachnospiraceae; genus SVEL01. The sequence continues at coordinate 27,847 of JAGBHK010000016.1, read as the reverse complement.
GAAATCATATGCTTGGGGTGACTTTAATGTATTAGATGGCATTTATTTATTCCTTGTTGCTATGATTGCTATATCAGCAATGGTTTTACCTGGTATTTCCGGTTCAACAATTATGTTGGTATTCGGCGTTTACAGCGGTGTAATGGAAGTTGTATCAGGTTGTATCAAAGGTTTGTTTAAATTTGATTTTACATACTTCCCAGCAGCAGCTGTATTTGGGTTTGGTCTCATTGCAGGTGTTTTAAGCGTTGTAAAGGGACTTAAATATATGCTTACAAAGCATCATTCAGCTATGGTATATGCAATTGTTGGTATGATGATTGGCTCTATTTATTCAGTAATAATGGGACCACTTAGCATTGAGTCTGATGTAGAGTTAACTGCGCTTAATATGAGTAATTTCAGCTGGATTGCATTTGTTATCGGCGGTGCTGTAATATTTGGATTACAGGGGCTTAAAAAGGTGTTGAAATGAGAAATTTAAACGCAGTGACTGGTATTGTGGTATTGCTTACATTAGGAATATTGCTTGGCTCAGGAGGTTTGTTAGTATATATTGGACATAATGAGAATGAATCTTTAGCAAGTTTTAAAGAAAAGTGCCAAACAGTACAGGCCACTGTAGTCGACTACGACAAAGAAAGAAAATCTTCAGGACTTGAAGAAAATCATGAATACTACGAGTATGATAAGATATATGAATATTCATTTAAAGGTCAAGTGTATAGGGTTAAAGGAAGTCAAAGCAGTAGACAAGAACCTTTGATTGGTAGCAGAGAAAATGTTTTTGTTAACCCAGATAATCCAGAAGAAATGAGAACAATTTTAAGTGATGGTTCGGGAAATATGTTTATGCTATTAGGCATAGCCATAATTCTTGTTAGTGTAATGCTTTGCGTTGTACTGTTTTTTGTAAAATCATCTGTTCCAAAATGGTTTGTAAAACTTCTGAAAGTATGTGGCTTCATAGCATTTGCAATGAATATTCTTGCAATATTTATGCTTTTAAAAATATGATTGGTATTGCAATTATAGTGATATTATTAAGTGCGACAGTATATTCAATTGGTTTTAAATGCATAATAAATGAAATAGAAATGAAATAAATTAAGAAAGACCGTTCGTCAAGTAATTGGCGGACGGTTTTTTGTAGTAGAAGGCTATGCCATTTATTACATAAAAAAGACCATTTATGACAGATGGGGTGTGAATTGGGGAAAAGGTAGTATAATAATAAAAAATGTATGTGATGAGAACATTGAGTTGTTCGTATAAGTAAATAAGGAAGATAAGAAAGGTTAAATTATGAAAGATTTAATGATTATATCAAAATCTGTTCCAGGAACAGTTTCGTTTGAGAACTTTGATGACGTAAAGGCTGGTCTTCAAGCGTATGTTAGTGAAACATATAGAGATGTGAATTATGACAGAGATGGCATAGAAATAGCAGTCTCGCATCAGGATGAACTAAAGAAGATGCGTGATGTGGTTACGAAGAAACAAAAAGAAATAGAGAAAGTATATTCGGCACCGTACATAGAAGTAGAGAAAATGTTAAAGGAACTTGTTGAAATAATAGATGCACCGTATAAAAGTGCAAAAGCTTATGTCGACAAAACTTATGTGATTGAAAAACAACAAAAGATTATGAAGTACGCAAGGGATAAGGCCACATCATTTGGAGAAATGGGTGAGCGTATTGTTAACAGTCCAGCATTTTACAATGAGAGATGGAATTTGAAAGGTTCTAAGGATAAAGCAATACAGGATGAAATTGATGAAATATTTAAGCGAGCGGTTGACGATATAGGAGTTATTCAAAGAATTGGTGGAGAACAGACAAATGTAATACTTGCCAGATATTTTGAAACATTGTCTATGGATGGTTTGAAATCTTTTGTTGAAAGTATTTCCAATGGCATGATTGAAGATGAAATAAATATTGAATCTGAAAATAACGTAAAAGGATACAAAATTTTAAAAATAACAGCAACAGAAGACCAAATGGCAAATCTTATGAATCAATTGGAACTTATGAATATAGAGGTGGAGGAAATTGAGGACGGAATGCCAAAAAATATGGAAGAATTGATTGTTCCTGATTTTGATTCTTTTGTAGCATTTGATATTGAAACCACAGGTACTAATGGCGCTGCGAATGGAGATGGTGAAGCAAAGATTACTGAAATAGGAGCTGTTAAAGTTGTTAATGGTGAAGTGGTAGATAGATTTGATCAGTTGGCAAACCCAGGTCGTTCTATAACTCCAATGATATCAAGAATAACACATATTACAAATGAGATGGTAGCTGATAAGCCGCCAGTTGATGAAGTAATAAAAATGTTTAATGAGTTTGTTGGTGATAGTATCTTGGTCGGACACAACATTAAAAGTAGCGATTTAAGGTATATAACAAAGGCTGCTAATAAAGCAGGAGTTAATTTTAAAGGACCATTCTTAGATACATATTTATTAGCAAAGAAATACAAGGAAAAAATGGATTGGGAAAAGTTAAATCTTGGATATTTGGCAGGAAAATATGGCTTTGAGCACAAAGAGGCCCATAGAGCTTGGAGTGATGCGGAAGTAAATGCAAAGATTTACTTTGAATTGAAGAAATTGAGTGAATAAACAGAATTGACAAAAGGAGGAATTTTATATGGCTTTTTTTACATGTGAATGTGGAACAGAATTGAAACTTGATTTAGCAAATGGAGTGTTGGTATGTACTAATTGTGGAGCAGAATTAGAAATTGAAGATGAAGAAATCAAAGAATTTGATGGAAAGTATATCGAGAGAGATACGGAGGAGTAATAGAGTAGACATAAAAAGAATGACTCTGTGAAGAAATATAGGAGATTGCTAAATGAGGAATATTAATGAACTTGTAGGAATTATTAATGGAATTGACTATGATGAAATAATTAATGAAAAGGAAATCGAAAAGTTAGAAGAATGGGTATCAAAAAATCGAAATCTTGTATATGAGCCGGTGCAGATAGAGTTAATAAATCTAATCGATATAATATTAAGAGATCATATAATAACAGAAGATGAGAGAGGAGTTTTATTCGATTATTGTAATGAATATTTAATAGATAAATCAGGAAATTTATCTATATATATGCTTCAAGGGATTATAGAAGGGATAATTTCGGATGGTGTGATTAATTCTAAGGAAGTAGAAAAATTAAGAGTATGGATGGATGATAACAGAAATAATTTGTTGATATCGCCTAAATGTGAAGTATTGGTTAGTACAATTGATTCCATACTAGAAAATGGTATTGTGACAGATGAAGAGCAAGATTTAATGCTGAAAATATTGTCTAAGCAAATAGAAGACTTACAATTTGAAAGTAAAATTGAATTTTTAAAAAAACAAGTAAAGAATGGAAAGAATATAGGTGTAGATTTAATAGATTTGTTAGGCGATGAGAATTCAATACAACGAATTCATAGGATGGCGGAAACTCAACTGAAAAAAGCAATTGTATCATATACAGGAATGATTTTATGTGATACGGAAATGATTTTTATATCATTAGTATTAATTGCTATGCTTAATTATGAAGATGGCAGATACTATGAAAGTGTTCGTGAAATATATGAAAATTTGTATGAAAAATATTCTGCACAAAAAGTCGAAGGTGTCATTAGAAGTGTATTAAACAGATATCGTTTTGATAATAAACAAAAGGAGAGAAACATTAATGTGGCATTATATAATGCGATTGTTCCTGCGCATTATCTAACTGCATTTTTTGATTTTATATATGATATATATGAACGAAATTTCGAGTTTGATCTTCCGGAAGATATGTATGAAGATTTTCGTTTTGTATATGACGGGTTAAGACATACAATGCTGTCTGACGGGGATGATATTCATATTAATGTTACACGAAAAACATATAAATTGATAAAAACAACAAAACAGTTAATTTCCAGAGAAGATTGTATCGATTCGGTCATAAAACTTAGTACAATAGTCGTTCGGTTGATTGATAAGCAGATATGGGGAAAAGAAGTCAAAGTTTATAATCCCTATTTAAAAATGGGATTTGATGAATGGGCAGCAAAAAATCTTGAGCCATCAAAAACAAGAGCGAGAAAAACAGTAAAAAATGAGTTTAGGTCAAGATGGGAACCTAAATATATTTTGGAAAATAATAATATATATATTGTTCCACCTATTCATCGTGTGAAAGGGATATATGACTATAGGACGATTAAAGTAGAAGTACTTAATGGAGAAGAAATAATATTTTTAGAAGAACGTCCAGATGTTAGAGAAATTATTGGTGGTTATCAGGTTAGCGTTGATAAAATATTGCTAAATAAGCCTATTGGAAATATATCTTATCGATTGATGGCAGGTAATGATGTGTTGTTTGACAGTAAAGATAGATTATATAGAAAAATGATTGTATTCAATTCGGAAGGAAGTGAGATAAAAAATAATACGGATTATACTGGAATGGCAGTATTTTGTACGAGTAATATGAATAGTAAGATTGATGTATATCATGAGGCAGAATACTATTTTTTAGGAACATACGGTGCACACCTAGGTGATGCATTACTGGTTGATAATACTGTGTTTAATTTTTCGTCTTTAGTGCGACCGGGTATATTCGGTGAAGAGTATGAAAATGCATATATATATGAACAGAATTTAAATAGGAAATATCAAATATATAAAAACATTAAGTTTCTTGTTTTTGAAAGCACAGAATGTGATGCTAAATTTGAAATTGATATTGATGGAAGATCGAAAATGCTACAAGCATATGAATATACAGTTTCAAAGAGGGAAGGCGTAAGTAAATACGTTGTTAATTTATTTGATTTAGATAATGGTATTCATAGTATAACTATATATGAGTTACATCAAGGTCATCGTACCGCACTAGGTTTTTTTACATTTGTAATAGATTCAAAGTTAAGGTTTAAAAAAGAGGAGTTAGACGATGAAGGATATGTTGTTTATGTTGAAAGCGTATTGTTCGGAGAAATAGTGGAAGAAATTCATCCTGAAAAGTATAACATTCATTGGCTTGAATTTGTAAGGGACGAAAAAAAGTATAACATTATTTTGCCGTTCAACTTTGAATTTTACACTCTTGAAGAAGAAAATCAATGTTGGAAAACTAAGAGTGAAGAAATGTGGATTGGTGAAATTCATTCAGAAAGCGTTCTTAAATTTGTCGATTTAAATATTGATTCTATTGAAGTATATGGTTCAAATGGTGCACGTATAGAAGAAATAAAAATATATGAAAGAGATTTTTTTAAAGAGGCAAAGATAGGTTTTTTAACTTCTTATAAAAATTCGAATGATTATTTTTTGTTACTAATGTTAAAGGATGGAGTGAAAAAGTATGCTTTGATTTGCTATAATAAATGTCTTTTAGATGAAGATATAAAAATTGACTTTAATATGCAAAATAAAGAACTTAATATAGTACCAAATTATAAAGGCCGTGGAAAAGTGTATTTTTCAATAATAAATCAATCCGAAGAAATTGTGTATAAAAGTGAATTGGTTAAAAATGAGGAAGTGGTCTCTGTAAAAAATATAAAATCATTTGAAAAATACAAAATTTGCTTTTATGAAAAAAAATCAGGTTTATCTTTGCAGGGAGATTCAAAATTAGGGGAATTTATTCGAGTATTCTATGGATTGGCTGATTTAGTAGGTAGAAGCTTTAAGATATGTGAGGTATATTTTGATCAATACGTAAAGGGAGATTTTTTACGTAAACAACACTTCTTTAACAATACTTATATTAGAATAACCAATCAAATAGAAGAGGATGTTTTTATAGGTGAATTGTTTACAAAGTCAAGAGATAAAATCTACGAATTGTCAAGAATAAATCCTGTAAGTGTTGAAATTTGTGGTGACATAATAGATGATACAGTTGAATTAGCCATTACTAAAGATGGGGATGGATTATTACTGGATTTTGAACATCATGCAATTATGAATACATTGGATGATCCTGATGCAGTAGATATTTTTTCATATATTATGGATTTGAAAGGAAATAGACTTATATGGGAAAAATGAATTCAATCGAAAAGTCAAAATACATTGATGCTAGATATAAAGAGTATTTACGATCATCATTTAAGTTCGGAAATGAAAGATTACAAACATTATTTGAAAATCAATTACAAGAAGAAAAATTATTTAAGGGTCCTTATGTGAATATTAATTTGCCGTTTAAACGTGGGAAAAACATAAAAGAACTTGTTGAGGAAGGTGTCGTATGTCGTTCATTTCTAAATCTTGGTGATATTAATTTTGATAGACCGTTATATTCGCATCAGGAGGAAGCTATTAGACAGATTGATGAAGGCAGAAGTGTAATTATAACAACAGGTACAGGTTCAGGTAAAACAGAAAGTTTCTTATTTCCTATTCTTAATGATATTTTGAAAGATATAGAAGATGGAAATAAAGAAGTTGGAGTTAGAGCAATATTTTTATATCCAATGAATGCGCTTGTAAATGACCAAATTGAGAGGGTAAGAAAAATATTATCTCAATGTCCTAATATAACTTATGGTTTTTTTACTGGTGAGACAAAAGAACGTTTTACAGAGAAAGAGCGAAAAAAATACGCTGAAGAAAATAATGCGTCTATTCCAGAAAACGAAATATTATCGCGTGAAGAAATAAGAAAAAATCCACCACATTTATTATTTACTAATTATTCGATGCTCGAGTATCTATTAATTAGACCGAATGATTATGGAATATTTGAACCAGCAAGACTGAATAGCTGGAAATATGTTGTGTTGGATGAGGCACATTCGTATTCAGGTTCACTAGGTATCGAATTATCGTTGCTTATGAGACGATTAACTGGCATAGCTTCTCAAAAACCGCGATTTATATTAACTAGTGCAACTTTAGGTGAACAAGGTAAATCAGAAAATGAAATTATAGAGTTTGCTAGAAATTTGACATCTGTTGACAATTTTGAAGTGCGAGATATTATTTTTTCGAAGAGAATTCATTTAATTGAATCTTTATTAGCTTACACGATTGATGGTAGAGATTATTGCGTAATAAAGGAAAATATCGAAAATAGAGAGATAGTCAATAATATATTTAGAAAATATTCGATAGAGCCTAAGGATGACATTAAAAAGAATATATATGAATTGTTAGTGCATGATAGAAATGTGTACAAGCTATATAGATTGCTTAATAATGGAAGTAAGAACTTTTCAGAACTTTACAAGAATTTTAGTGAGAAATTAAATGAAAATGAATTAACGAATCTTATTGATCTTATTAATATGGCTGAAAAAGAAGGAATTGGATTGTTTGACTTGAAATATCATTCTTTTGTACGCCCTTTATCAGGGGCATATATTACAGTGGGACCAGAACAAAAATTCAGTTTGACAAAAACTAATATGCTTGATGGATTAAGAGCATTTGAGGTTGGTAATTGCAGATATTGTAGTGCACCATATATTATAGGAAAACTCAAAATAGAGGAGGATGGTTTACAATATCTTTTTCAAAATAAGGAGGTTGATATTTATGAAAATTATGGACACAATGAGTTTGTAAAAATAGATTATTTTCTTTTGGAAAATAAGATTGCAGAAGAGGAAGTTGATGAAAATATTTTGGAAGAATATGCCATATGCACGAAGTGTGGTTGTATAAATCACGCACAAAATAAAAATGCACGCAGATGTAATTGTGGTGACAAGCATAGATCGATTATTTATAAAGTTAATCAAAAAAAAGCTAATGCAGAAGAGGCTGTTTTTAATAATATTAATCAATGTCCAGTTTGTGGTCATAAAACAAGATCTGGAATAGTTAAGGGTCTAAATTTAGGAAAGGATGAAGGTACTGCGCTTATTTCGCAAATTTTATATGAGGCGATAGATGAGGGAGATGAGATTAAAGAACAACAAGCAGTGTTGTCACTTAAGATGCGTCCGAAAGAAGTTGTTAATAATAATTCAAAATTTAAACAGTTTCTAGCTTTTTCGGATAGCAGACAACAAGCTAGTTTTTTTGCAACTTTTTATGAGTCTAATCATGTTCGCATGCTCCAAAAACGTTTGGTTTGGAAGGTTATTGAGGAACAAAATTTTAAAGATATTACAGTGGATGAGTTGGCTGCTTACTTGACAGATAAAATAAGAAAAAACAATTTATTTCATAATGAGATGTCTGCACACAAAAATGCGTGGATAGCTTTGTTGGTAGACCTTCTCAAAGTGGATGGTATCTACGATGGAGAGGGATTGGGATTATACTATTATGAATTAGATATATCAGACATTACTAATTGTTTTACTGAAGAAGATGTCAAAGAAGAATTTGGTAGATATAATATAACAAAGGATGACCTAGCTAATATTATGCAAGTTATTTTTAGTGTATTTAAAATTACACCTGCAATCAACTACGTTAAATCTACGCTTACACCAGAGGAAAAGAAAGATTATTTGGAATACAGAAGATTTGACAATAATTATGTAATGTTACAGTGTCAAAAAGCAACTCCATCAATCAGAAGTATGCTACCTGTTTCGGGAAAAGAAAATATGGCAGTTAGATATATAAAGCGTACTTTTGGATGTAGTGCAGAAGAAGCAAAAGAGATTATTAAGGTTCTTTTTACTTTGCTAGTTGAACAATCAAAGTTGCTAGGCGTTGAACCTATTGTTATTAAGGATGTAAAAAAAGAGGCCTATAAGATTGATGCTAGTAGATATGTGCTAAAGAATTATAAAAACTCTAAATATTATCAATGTTCAAAATGTGGAAGACTCACACCATATAATGTACATAATATTTGTGTTCAAGATAAGTGTATAGGAAAACTTAGAGAAGTAGATCCAGACAAAGTGTTAAAAAACAATTTTTATCGTGAACAATATAAGACAAAAAAAATAGAAAGCATTGTGGTAGAGGAACATACAGCACAACTAGATAGAAAAAAAGCTAAACAGTATCAAAATGATTTTAAGGACAAGAAAATCAATATTTTAAGTTGCTCGACTACATTTGAAATGGGTATAGATATTGGTAACCTGGAGACTGTATTTATGCGTAATGTTCCACCTTCTCCGGCTAATTATGTGCAAAGAGCTGGACGCGCAGGAAGAAGAAAAGATAGTTCTGCATATATACTTACATATTGTGGTACTGGTTCACATGACTACACATATTTTCTTGAACCTGAAAAGATGATTTCAGGGGTAATTAGACCTCCGTACTTTAATGTTCTTAATAAGAAAATAATAGTTAGACACTTAATGGCAGCAAGTTTAGGCTATTTTTTTAGAAATAATCCAGAATACTTCGATACTATTGAAGGTATGGTTTTTGGTGATGGTGTAGAAGCGTTTAAAAAGTATGTCATGGGACATCCAGCTGATTTAAATGACTATATTAACAAAAAAATTATTCCAGGAGATACCTATAAAGAATATCATAATTTCAAGTGGTTTGAGGAAATAGGAGGTAATGATGAAAAAATGCAATATTTTGTTAGTTCAATTCAAGAATTAGCAAAGGAATATGAAGATGCTAAACAGTATGCGTTGAATGAAGAAAAGTATCGAGAAGCTGATTATTATTCTAAACAGATAGATATACTTCATAAGAAAAAACTTATTGATTCACTTTCAAAGTACTGTGTAATTCCAAAATATGGATTTCCTGTTGATGTTGTAGACCTTGAAATCTATAGAGATGGGGTTTTGGATGAAAGTTATGATTTGAGTAGAGACCTTCGAATTGCAATATCGGAATATGCGCCTGATTCTGAGGTTATTGTAGATAAAAGAAAATATACTTCTAAATATATTACCTTGCCAAAGATGGAACCATTTCCAAAGAAATATTTTAGGACATGTCCAAAATGTAATAGAGTTAATGTTACGGTGAGCGATAGAGATTCAAATTGCAAATATTGTGATGAGTCATTGGAAGGTGTGTATCAAGAATACTATATTGAGCCTATTAATGGTTTTAAAACGGGATTGACTAAAGAAAGTACGCGAATGAAACCTAAACGTTCATATGCGGGAGAAGTTATTTATTTAGGGCAAGGAATTAGGGATGATAATAATCTGCGAATAGGAAGAGATATTATTGTTGAGACTAGTTCGCAAGACAAACTTCTTGTTATGAATAAGTCGGATTTCTATATGTGTCCAGAGTGTGGATATAGCGATATTGTTTATGGGTATATGGATATTCCTGTAAAGCAAAAAATACATAATAACCATAGGCAGTATAGATGTAAATGTGAAGAAATGGAAAAATTACGTTTAGGTCACGTCTTTGAAACAGATGTTGCTAGATTTACGATTCCGTCCTTGGATATTGAAGAAAAGGATGGTTATGCTAAAGCACTTTCATTTCTGTATGCATTTTTGGAAGGGGTTAGTAGTGCTCTTGGAATAGAAAGAAATGATATTGATGGTCTTTTGGAGGCTAATAATGAAAAAAATTGCTTCGATATCTTGGTGTTTGATAATGTTCCTGGTGGAGCAGGCCATGTTAAGCGATTGATTAACAAGAATGCGATTGCAAGTTCATTAAAGGCATCATTAATAAAGGTTACACAAGAGTGCTGCGATGAGAATACATCTTGCTATAATTGTTTAAGAAATTATTATAATCAGATGTACCATAATAAGCTTAGAAGAGCATATGCAAAGGAGTGTATTGATAGATTAATGAGTGGGGAAGGTTTAATGAAAGAGAGGTAAAATAGTATGAAAATTAGAACAGATTTTGTAACCAATTCAAGTAGCAGCAGTTATTGCGTTGAGATTCAGGTTATTGATAAAGATGATAAGATTTACAATTTGAACATTGAGCCGGACATTTATTTTGGTGAGGATTGTGACATTGAAATTGATTTGAAGATTTCGCCGAAAAAGTTAGTTGGGGTGGCAAGTGTATCAGAATTGTACAATATGCTTATTGATTCAGTTAGGTTATCATTTGATTATGAGGAGTATTATAAACTTAAGAAATTCGTTAAGATGGTTGAAAATGATGATTGGGAGGCGTTTGAGGAATTTGATGAATTTGAGGAAGGTATACAAGAGTTAGTAGGGGATGTGGAATATTTTGAGTCGGTAAAGAATATAGCTTCCATCGATGAAATTGCGAGTGTGAAATTGAGTAAGTCATTCATTTCATATGGAGAATCCAGTGGATGTACTGTGGTGAATGATACCAAATTGTCTGATTTGGCACAGGCAGTATGCGATTTGGATGGTGAAGAAAAAGAGGCAGCAAAGGCAGAACTGATTAAGTATCTTGATAAGCCACAATGTGAAGGTAATTCACAGAATATAATTGATGATGCAGGATTTGCGCCATGGCCAACAGGCTTTGTTGGCAAGACAAAATGGCAGTATGAGTGGAAACATTTAACAGATAATGTGGAAGAGTTAGCAAAAATGATTGTAAATAATCAATTGTCCGATGATGATTGTGGTGAAGAATGGATTGAAATAAATATGAGCACAGGTGAGATTAATCAGGCTGCAATGTTTAAGATGGATAAGTAAAGTATTGATATGAAAGTAGCAAGGATAAAGAACTATGAGATACATAATTAAAGATAAAAAATATCATTTTGCTTCTGCTTTTGACACGGAAACAGGTGCGTATGTGCGAACAGGTATACTTGATGAGCACGGCAAAGATACAGGTGTTGACCCATTTATGGCTTCGTTTCCACATTTGATTGATGTGGGAGTTATGGGCCATTGTATACATGGCAAGACGGGTTTGTGTGTAAAGGCGGGAATAGGTTGTTATCAAAGTGGTCTTACTGTAGAACAACCAAATATGAGTGTTGAAGATTTTAGGTGGATTACAGAGCAGTGCAAGGGCAGATGTAACCAGCTGGCATTGGGAGGCAGAGGTGACCCGGACCAGCATGAGCATTTCGAAGATTTGTTAAAAATAAGCAGAGAAAATAATCTGGTGCCTAATTTTACTACATCTGGTTATGGTATGACACCGGAAATAGCTGCTATTTGCAAGAAATACTGCGGAGCGGTGGCAGTTAGTTGGTATAGAAGTGAATACACATTGAATGCAATTCAGATGTTGCTTGAGGCTGGTGTGAAGACGAATATTCATTATGTGATTGGCAAGAACACCATCGATGAAGCTATAGAACGTATTTCAAATAATGATTTTCCAAAGGGTATCAATGCGGTGATTTTGTTATTGCATAAGCCGGCAGGCCTTGGCAGCAGGGAAAATGTATTGTCGGTTGATGATGAGCGTGTAGAGAAGCTTTTTTCTGAGGTTGATAAAAGGCATCCATTTAAGATTGGAATGGACAGTTGTAATGTACCTGGTGCGCTGCACTTTTGTAAGAATGTAATGGCGGAATCCTTAGATACTTGCGAAGGGGGAAGATATAGTTGTTATATCGGTCCAGATATGATTATGGTGCCATGTAGCTTTGACCAAGACAAAAAATATCAGGTATCACTAAGAAAATGTAGTATAGAGGATGCGTGGAATAGCGATAAATTTGAAATATTTAGAAGGTATATGGAAAGAGCTTGTCCTGAATGTGAAAAAAGAGAATTATGTATGGGCGGTTGTCCATTAATGCCAGAAATCGTTTTTTGTAATAGTGATAAACGTAATTAAAATACAAGGAGGGTTAATATGAAAATAAGAACAGATTTTGTTACTAATTCTAGCTCAAGTAGTTATACAATAGAAATCACAATTATGCATAAGAAAGGAGATGTATCTATGAGCATAGATCCAGGTGAATTCAGTGAGAATGAAAATGTTGAAGCTAGAAGTAACGCTGATTTGCATTACATTAATTACCATCTTTCATCAGTAAAAGAGTTAGCTAGTTGGCTGGCTGAGTCAGTATATATTATTGGGTGTGGCGAATATGAAGATGACGAAGAATACGAAGATGATGAAGAATATGAAGATGACGAAAAATATGAATTGTCAAAACAATTAAAAAATGAAAGAAGCAGGTTTATAGAAGAAGCTGTCAAGAATATTAAAAGCATTAAAGATATTGAATGGATACAGATTACTCGTGATTATTATGCATGGGGTGAAAGTAGTGATCTTGTCGCCGATGATGACCAAGTTTTATGTGATTTGGCACAAAAGTATTTGAATAGTGAAGGCTTAGAGCAGGAACGAATTGAAGCGGAAATGGTTACTTATATTCATACAACCACCAATGCTAGAGGTGAAGATTTTGGATATGATTCTAAAGTAAGTAAATATAGATGGGATGGTAAGTCAGTGAGAGAATTGGCTGAGCGTTTATGCGGTGGATATGGACCTAGTAGTGTTTCTGGAACCGAGACTGTAGAGTTAGAATTGAAAACTGGAAAGTATTATAGTAAATCGATTTTTGATTTGGAATAGGAGGTGTAGTTGTATATGATAAATGGAAAAGAAAAATTATATAATTATTTTATAGTTTCTATTGATTCAAAAGATGAGCCTGCATATTGTTATGCGAACAATCAAATTATTAATATTGGTAGCGTTATAGAAATGCAAAAATCAGGCTCTAATGAAATGTTTGTCGGTAAAATAATTGATGGTGAGTATCGTGTGAAAGAAAATGAATTGCCTATGCCTGTTGAAAATATGTATCAGTATTTGAGTAAGGTTGGATATGAGAGACCAAAAAGTAAGAGTGATGAAAAAAGTGTTATAAATGAAGAGTCTGTACATTTTCAGGCATTCTTGCAAAAATTAGAAGCATATTATCCGGAACATAAGGTTTTCGCCTTGGATTCAATAGATAAACATATGCGAGAAAAATTGAGTTATATTTATAAAATTTTGGGATATGCTACAGAAGATGATTTTTTGCAAAAATATGGTTTTGAATTTATAAGCGGTGAAGAGGTCAAGGAAATTAGAAATAAAGTTATTTATACACCTGGGAATGAGCCTGATATCATAAAAAGTAAAGTGGAAAATATGGTGAATAAATTAAAAGAGTACTATCCTGATGGAGTGATATTCGGTTCTATACAGAGTGAACATAAACGTATGAGCCAGACTGTTTCAGGATTATATCAGTGGTTAGGTTATGAGACTTCTAGTGATATGTTAAAAGCATATGGCTTTGAGTGTGAAAATATTAAAATTGGCCGAAGACCTGAAAATGCACATATTAAAGTTATAGAATTTTTGAAAAATAAGTATAAAGACACAGAAAAACCTAAAAATATGGGGTTGTTAATATTTGAAAATCCTGAATTGGCTGGAAAAATAAAAACTATAAAAAACAAATCCAATGAATTGTTTGGGATGAGCTTGAATAAATATTTTGTTCAAGAAGGTATATTGCCGAAAAAAAAGGAGCCGGTAATTAAAGAACCAGTTGTAAGAATAAAGAAATATAAATATTTAGAAGTGAAAATTGACGGAGTGGATGTACCTGTATTTTGCAACTACAAGAATGCTTCCAATGTCATCGAAAGCCAAATTGAGATGATTGCTCCAGGTGCCAAGGATGCAGTTTGGGGATATGTAGAAAAAATGTATTCTGATATAGTGGAAGAAGACTTACCGATGGCAGTCGATGAAATGTACAAATTTATAAGAAAAATCACAAAAAAAGAGTTAATGGAAATTGAGAATGCAAAGGTGAAGTATATTTATTGTAGTGTATCAATAGATGGTAGAGCGGATACATTATATTACATTTCACCATTTGAAGATATTGAGGTGGGGGATATTGTAGAAGTGCATCATGCTTGGTATGGTATGGTTAAAGGTGTTGTAAAGAGAATTGATCATTATTCAAAAAATACTGCACCATATCCTGTAGGTAGAACAAAAAAAATTGAACGTATTATAATCAATAAGCAGAAATATAAAATGAAAATTGAACAGGATACGAAAAACTTCATTGAAAAGCATGAGACCGTTGATTTTGTTAAAAAACCTGTTTCAGAAAAAGTATTAGAACTTCATAAAACTGCAACTTATTTTTGTAATGCAGTTTTTAGAGGCTTGGAAATAGATGTATTTAATGCTGTAACAACTATACATCCTGACGAAATCGAAATTGATAAATACATAACAGTACTTGGAAATGGCATAACTCAATTTGAATGTGAAAGTAGGTTTGTTTATGAAATTATGGAAAAGTATCCAAACTTAAAAGGAATATTCTTCTTGGAAAAATGGAGGGACAAGAAAGTATATTTGGGATATTCAGAGAGTGGATATGCTACAACAACGCATACCCATTTTTTGGAAAAATGTAATTTTTATAAAGCAGACAGATGGGCGATGATGCATGATCCAACCAAGTTTGCATTGAAAGTGAGTGGAAATTGGAAGGCACTTGATTATGTACTTCCAGACGGTAAGAAAAAGA
Source organism: Lachnospiraceae bacterium (assembly GCA_017935565.1). Taxonomy (GTDB): domain Bacteria; phylum Bacillota; class Clostridia; order Lachnospirales; family Lachnospiraceae; genus SVEL01. Next base: position 12,424 of record JAGBHK010000016.1, on the reverse strand, counting down.
TTGTTAGTAATATAAAAATTCCGTCGAGGGTGGTGGAAAAAGATTTTTACGAAGAACCTTGTGAAATAATTAATATTCATTTTCCTGAAAAATAGAGATAATTCTCATAGCAACAACAAACCTACGTTTTAATGCGCAAAGACAATTAAAAGTAAAAAAGGGGTTTTGAAACTGTTGGAATAATAGAACGAAAGGAATGAAGTATTATGTTCGAAAATATAGGTGAAAAAATAAAAGGATTAGCAGTGGCTTTGTTTTCAATTGTTATTGTAATAGTAGTATTAGTTGCTTTATATTGGTTGGCAGAAGGAGAACTTTTAGCATGTATTTTGACACTTGTATTTGGAATTGGAGGCGTATGGGTTAGTTCCATAATGATATACGCCTTTGGAGAATTGGTTGATAATTCGAGTAAAACGGTTTCATTATTACAAGATGCAAGATACATGCAGAGATACGGAATTGATGAAAATTCTAATGATGAATATGATGAAAAATTACCAGAGTTATAGAGGATGTTGATATATGAAAAGTAGATATAATAGAATATATGTGCATGAAGAACCATTGTGGTGCGATGAAATTCCGGTAATAATTGAAGCATATGCACTGTTGGAAGATATAAAAGAGTCTGAAATTATCGCACAAATTAAGTTTAGAAATGTGCATGAAAGATTGTCTGCGATATTTGTGAATATTGAAACATTTGATATTTCTGGTGAAAAGATAAGTGAAATATCTTATCAATATTTGGATTTGGATGTGGATAATAATGAATTGTTTGGTTCGCAAAATGCCATTGAATTAAAAAATAATTATGTTAGAAACATAAATATTTCTGTTGAGAAAGTAGTGTTTTCTGATGGTCGGATATGGACAAGCAATGGTAATAAATGGAATAAGTTGCAAAAGTTAGATACATATTTTGAAGATAGTAGTAATGTGAAACTGTACAAAAGTTTATTTGGAAATAATAAAAAATATGTACCAGCAAAGTGTCAAAATCAATGGATATGTAGTTGTGGTTATGTGAATTTAATTGATAAAACAAATTGCCAAGAATGTCAGTGTGATTTGGAAATATTGACACAAGGACTTGATGTCGAATGGTTGAAAGTAGAGACTGAATACAGAATTGCATGTAATAAAGCGATGTCTAATAATATTAATGAATTGGAAAAGGCTATCCAGATATTTGAATCAAGTGATTATAAAGATTCTGCGAAAATGTTGGTAAAATGTCAGGAAAAAATTAAGACAATTAATAATCAAAACATTGAAAGAGCAAAAAAAGAGAAAGAGATTGAAGAACGGAAAAGAAAGAGATTATTATTTATTTCAATGGCATTGGTAGCAGTGCTGATTTTTGGTGTAATATCTGTAAAGTATGTGATTCCAAATGTAAAAAAACATAATATGTACAAGAAGGCCACAAGCTATTTAAATGATGAGAAATATGAAGAAGCCATTGAAATGTTCAGAGAATTAGGTGATTACAAAGATGCTGAATCAATGATTAATGAAAGTAAATATTTGCAGGCTGCGAGTTGTTTGAAAAAGAAGGCATGGGATAAAGCTAGTTCATTATATAGAAAATTAGATGATTACAAAGATTCCAAAGTGATGTTAAATGAAGTGAAATATCAAGAAGCCAAGTATTGTTTTGAATCAAAAGATTACATTCGCGCATACATGTTATTTAATACAGTAAGTGAATATAAAGATTCAGAAGATATGGCAAAAGAATGTAAATATCAAGAAGCCAAAGGATATTATGAAATAGGTGGTATTAATTATATCAATATGGCCATAAATACATATTCTGTAATAGAAGGCTATAAAGATGTTAATTCGTTGTTGGCAGATGCATATTATGAAGTGTCTATGTTGTTGATTAAAGCTAAGCAGTTTGACAATATAGGTGACAATATTAACAAGATTAATAAGTATTCACCAAATGATGAAAGAATACTTGAAATTAAAAAAAATGTATATGACAGCGCAACTCAATTGATAATAGATAAAAAGTTTGATATAGCAATAACTGCGTTGAATCAAATTAGGGATTATGAAGATGCGGAAAAATTAATAGATGACTGCTACTATTATAAAAGCAAGTCTGAATATGATGTAGGTAATGTTAAAGAAACTCTTGACTATATGAAAAAAATCAAGACACCATCAAATTATAGTGACTATGGCGTAATAAAAAAAATATGTCAAGATACATTAGAGTATTCTGAATTATATAATAAGATTAAAGCTAAAAAAGGAGTTTTTGATCAAGATGATGTGAGTTACCTAAAAGAGTTAACAAATGAGTGTATGACTATAAAATGTCACGCAAGTCATGACAAATCAAGTGAATTGAAAAAATTATTGTATGTCTTAGATACATATGGTCCATATGTAGGGCGATATGAATGGATTTCTAGCGATGATCCACAAACAAATAAAGCTGGTGGCTTTTCTTCTGATGTTGAAGTTATTATTTATAATCATAGTTATGGAATATACTGTGGCGTAAGTGGATTAAGTTCGTCAGAAGAAGTTGACGATGGCAATATAGCAGGAGAAAACTATATATTTGTTAACGAAAAAACTATGAAGTGTAAGTTTAATAGCAGTTGGAATGTTTATAAAAGGAAAGCGTAATATCACATAGAAGGGAAATATATGTTTGAAAAATTAGAAGAATTATACAGTGATGTTGATAATCGTATCAAAAAATTTGCAATAGGTTATTTGTTCTTTGGAATAATCATAAGTGTACTTATAGGATTATGGCTTTGGTGAAATGATTAGTCGATTGCCAAAAAATGATACCAAAATACCTAAAAATGAAACGAACAATAGCCCTACTAATGCAAATACAAAACTAAAAAATGTCTACGTACCTAAAGAAGATGATGAGGATAGTCCAACAATTATTTTATTTGTAATAATGGTTTTAGTTGTAATAGGGTTGTGTTTCATACTAACCTAATAACAAAAAATGAGGTGATAAAAATGAGTACAAGCAATGAAATTTTATTAAATGAACTAAAAGAAAAAATTAATGAAGAGATATTATTTTCTTTCTATTGTCAACAGGCGAAGGCTGATTGTAAATTTCAGCTTCTTGATTGTGAAGTGGTATTTACGCAAGAAGCAATCTATATATGTGGACATCCTAGTAAAAAAGATACTTCGAACGAGGTGATACAGTTAAAACCCTTTACTGTCAGGTCGGTTGAATTAAAAGGGAATGCAAATCAAGTATTCGTGTTGGTAAATGGATTATATGAGTTTTACATAGAATCGTACGAAGAAGCTAAAGAAATAATGTTTAGGATAGGTGACGAAGTTAGAATAGTTCCAGGTAAAGCAAAAAAAGATGGATTCGAAGAACCAGGACAGTTATTGTTTAAGTTTGGGATAATGCTTTCTGGTATGAGTTCGGTTATTGGTATATTTGTGCATTTTTCTGGATGGCTTAGTTTTATTATGTACTTATGTGATGAAGAATTAAGTATAGTGTCGATTTTGGTGATAATTGGAGGACTATTAATAAGGTATTTAGGAAAAATTGCTGGCGCTGGTGTTTCAGGATATGGAAAATTGATTATGAATTCTGATGCGATGTTGGAATGTATGAAGAGGATGGAAAATAATAATGAGAAGTAAGGTGGCGAGATGAATAGAAAATGTTTGGTGTTAATAATATTGTCCGTACTTATAACCTTGCTTTTTTGGGGGTGCAAAGATAAGAGCGGAGATGATTCTGAAAAAAAAGATAGTAATTATATAAGCGTAATTACTTATGAAAACAAAGCGGATATAGAAAATATTGAGAAGATATTGTCTGAAAATAACATGGATTACATTATTAAAGAGTCATCGAAAAATGTAGAGATTCTAGAGGAACAATATTATGATACAATTTATTTGCTTGGTAAGAATGGATATATGGTTGATATGTTTAAAATTGATTATATAGATATTTCCTTAAAAGGAACTGCAGAAGAACGAGAAAAGGCTTTTTCTGAATATGTAACAAATAATATTAAACTTGTATTAGAAAAAAGTGCTTCGATACGAATTGATGATATAAGTTTATTTTTTAAAAATCAATTGATGATAACTGAAAAAAATGAACCATATATAAAAGTTCAGATATCTTTGATAGATGATTCTGAATATAAGGATATATGTGAATTTATTGCAATATCTGTTGGTTCTGAATCGGCAGAAAGAATCATTATAGTAGATAAAAACAATAGTTTGATTTATGGTGATGAAAATGTTTATGAATACATAAAAGCAGCAGAATATTAAAAACTGCTGCTTTTGTGTTTTTAAGACAAAAAAGGAGAAAAAGGGAGAAAAACCGACGGAAATGGACGGAAATGGACGAAGAACCCGACGTGAAAGGACAGAAAAAGACCTTGACAAGACAAATTTGATATAGTACATATAAAACAATAGAGTTAGTACTTTTGAGAAGGAGATCGAGCAATAAAATGGACAATTTAGGAAATATATCAATTGGAATGTTTATTAAGTTTAAACCACAAACAGGAGAAGAACCATATTTTACATTATTGATGGATTTCAAAAATAGTTTTGTTGGTACTGTAAAATCAAAGGATGAAGAAGATATACTTCTTTTTAATGTGGATGATATTGAAACATATAAAGATGTATACGAAGGAATAAAAATAGCTTATAAGTGTCGACATGAAGTGGTCGAGGATAAAAAATTCTTTATGAGAAATATGAAGAATTACCTTTCGGAAGGAAAGGGCGTATACGAGAAATATCCTTGTAATGTTGCAATTTTCAGTGATGATAATGAGTTGACAAGATATTTTGTTGATAATAATTAATTTTATTTTTTTCAGTTGACAAATCCAACCAGTCGAGTATAATAATTAATAACTAAATAATAAAACCGTTGAAGCGGAGATAAAAATAAAAGATGCGCTCACAGAGAGTCGGAGGAGCTGAGAACCGATAGAAATGCAGTTTATTAAATGGACCGCGGAGGGCATGGTCAAAAGAATGAAGAGATTTATTCCTAGTATTCCATGACGTAAGGGAAGCGTTAAGTCCCAAGGATATGATAGTATCCGTAGAGAGTGTGGATTCCACAAATCAAGGTGGCACCGCGGTATAAAGATTTTACCGTCCTTGACAATAGAAAATATTCTGTTGTCGAGGACTTTTTAATTGTTACGACGACAGATAATAAAAAAAGGAGTGGAAAAAAGATGGCAAAAGGAAGATATGGTATTCATGGTGGTCAGTATGTACCAGAAGGACTAATGGAAGAAGTTAAAAAGTTTGAAGAAGCATTTGAGTTTTATAAGAACGATAAGGCTTTCAATGACGAATTGGACGCATTGTTAAAGGATTATGTAGGTAGACCTTCTAACCTTTATTTTGCAGAGAAGATGACAAAAGATTTAGGTGGCGCAAAGATTTACTTTAAGAGAGAAGATTTGAACCACACAGGTGCACACAAGATTAACAATGCTCTTGGTCAGGCACTTCTTGCTAAAAAGATGGGCAAGACACGTGTTATTGCCGAAACAGGTGCAGGACAGCACGGTGTTGCAACAGCGACAGCTGCGGCACTTTTAGGACTTGAGTGTGAGATTTATATGGGTGAGGAGGATACTATCCGTCAGGCTCTTAACGTATACAGAATGAAGCTTCTCGGAGCAAAGGTTCATCCAGTTCAAAGCGGTACAAAGACATTGAAGGATGCCGTTAATGAATGTATGAGAGAATGGATGATTAGAAGTGATGATACATTGTATCTTTTAGGTTCGGCAGTAGGCCCACATCCATTCCCAGAGGTAGTAAAGCATTTCCAGAAGGTTATAAGCCGCGAAGCTAGAGAGCAGATACTTGAAAAGGAAGGCAAATTACCAGATGTAGTTATGGCTTGTGTTGGTGGCGGAAGCAATGCTATCGGTATGTTTAGCGAATTTATAAATGATGAAAGTGTTAAACTTATCGGTTGTGAGGCAGCAGGACGTGGCGTTGACACATATGAAACAGCAGCAACTATTGCTACAGGTTCGGTTGGAATTTTCCACGGAATGAAGTCATATTTCTGTCAGGATGAATACGGACAGATTGCTCCAGTTTATTCTATTTCAGCAGGTCTTGATTATCCGGGTATTGGACCTGAACATGCAGGACTTAATGATTCAGGCCGCGCAACATATGTACCGGTAACAGATGATGAGGCAGTAGAGGCATTTGAATATATTGCAAGAACAGAAGGTATTGTAGCAGCGATTGAAAGCTCACATGCCATCGCACATGTAATGAAACTTGCACCAACTATGGATAAGGACCAGATTATTATCTGTTGTTTATCAGGTCGTGGTGACAAAGACGTAGCAGCAATAGCAAGATATAGAGGAGTTGATTTAAATGACTAATATTAAGAAATTGTATGAAAGTAAAAATAAATTTAAGGGCTTCCTTGTAGCAGGTGATCCATCAATGGAGAAAACAGCCGAATATATCGAAGCTATTGTAGCAGGCGGAGCAAGCCTTGTAGAAATTGGTGTACCATTTTCGGATCCAATCGCAGAAGGTGAGATTATTTTCGCTGCAAATGTTAGAGCATTAGCTGTAGAAGGCGGTTGTACAACTGATATGGTATTTGATATGATTGCTGGTGTTAAGGATAAGGTAAACGTACCATTCGTTCTTAGACTTTATATGAATCAGGTGTTCAAGTATGGATATGACAGATTCTTTGCAAAGTGCAACGAACTTGGAATCAAGGGACTTGTAATTCCTGATCTTCCATCAGTTGAAATGGGTGAAATCGCAGAATATATGGAAAAATACGATGTGGATGTAATCACAGTTATAACTACAGAGGAAGAAGAATACAAGCGTGATATGATGGTTGAAACAATCAGAGATCATGCAGATACAGCCTGCGAAAGACTTAGAAAATATGTAAAATCAATGGTGGTTGCTCATGCGTAAGGATGTACGACTTGAACTTGAAAAAATGTCAGAAGAGAACTATAAAAAGTTCTCTTCTTCTTTAATACCTGGCGTTAAGAATATGCTTGGTATTCGTTTGCCATTGTTGCGAGAGTATGCAAAGAAATTGGCTAAAGATGACTGGGAGGATGCTATTGCAGAAGAGGATTACTATTTTGAAGAGGTAATGCTTAGGGGAATGGTGATTGGATATGCGTCAAATGATGTGTCACTGATGGAAGGTTACATCAAAGACTTCATTCCATTGGTAGATAATTGGTCTGTCTGCGATAGTGTGTTTATGGGAATGAAGATATTTGAGAAAAACAGAGAGTGGGCGTGGGATTTTATACAGCCATACCTGAATTCAAATAAGGAATTCGAGATACGAGTTGGCGTAATCATAATGATGCAGCACATTTTGAAATGTGATGAAAATGGTAAGAAGATGGCCAGATTGCGTAGGATAGATAAGTCTTGTTTAGGGGATTCTAGCGAGAAGAAGGGCTTGTATCTTGACAGGATATTTGAGGCGATGGATAGGATTGATACTTCAAAATATTATGCCTCCATGGCAGTGAGTTGGCTTGTGACAGAGGCGTTCTGTTTATTTCCATATCATACTTATGAGTATTTGAAGAAGTGTAAGTTAGATGCTGTGACATACAATAAGGGCTTGCAGAAAATTGTGGAGTCGAAGATACCCGGGGATGAGGTGAAGAGGATGATTAGAGGGATGAAGAGGTAGGAAAAGAAGCGTAAAAACAATAAAAAGTACAAAAATTTTGTTACATCTAAACGAAATTTGGAAAGAAAGTTTGTATTAAATGTAGAAAAGAATAATCGGCGTTGTAGCTTAGAAATATTTGTGTTATGATGGTATCCATCAATTACATCCTTTGGTTTTACAAGGGAGGTATTGGATGGTTAAGAAGATTAAAAGACTAAGTAACACACCTTTCGACGATGTCTTCAGAACATTGTTGGAGAAATGTAACAAACTTATCATACCTGTGATAAACGAAGTTTTTAGCGCGGATTATACTATGAAAGATGAAGTTTTGGTTTTGGCAAATGAGCAATTTTTTATAGATGATAGCGGAAGTACTATTAAAAATGTCACAGATTCCTATCTCAAAATTCGAGATATTATTTACCATATAGAATGTCAGTCAACCGATGATTCATACATGGAAATTCGCATGTTTGAATATGATATACACATTGCATTGGATAATATGTATCATGATGATAAAGAGGGATTTATAATAGAGATGCCTCAGTCTGCAGTACTAGTGCTTAGAGAAAGCATTAATTTTGGTGAAGCGCTCGATGTTAAATTACGAATTCCAAGATACAATGAAACAGGAACATATTACGAAGAGGTAAACTATTCTATTCCAGTATGCAACGTGGCTAAGTACTCTAAAGATGATATTTGCAAGAAAAACTTGCTTTTTCTAACGCCTTATTATATCATAAGATTTGAGAAGAAATTAGCACAGATAAATGAAGACGCTAATCAGTTGAACGCGCTTAAGGCAGAATATCAGGAGTTATATGAAGAATTGGCAGAATTTGCAGAAAGAGAAGACATATCAAGGGATTATCTTCATGATATGATTTGCCTTACAGAGAAGATTATTGAACATGTTGCAAAAGATATGGAAAATGTAAAACGTGAGGTGAAGCAGATGGGTGGAAATATTATAAAACTTGATAGAGAAATCTTGGTTGAAGAAGCTGAAGAACGTGGAGAAAAACGTGGAGAAAAACGTGGAGAAAAACACGGTGAAGATGTTGCAATGCAACTGATTGGACTTATGATTTCAGACGGGTGTTCTCAAGAAGATATTAATAAAGTGTCTACGGATAAGAAATATAGAGAAGATATGTTTAGAAAATACAATTTAAAGTAGAAGGTGCCATAATATTAAAAGGATGTAATTGATAACTTACATATTAAGACTATGAAAATCTAAAGAACTGTGATATAATCATTCTGTTCAAAAGGAGGAGTCTACAGATGAAAAAAGGTAATTTCATTGAGATAATTGGAACAGATTTATTGATAGTTATATTATTTGTGCTGCCTGTGATTATGGAACATAGCGACCCGACGGGAGCTATGGGAGCAGCATATTTTTCGTTTATATATGTAGGACCTATTGTTGCGGCATTGATTGGCTTTATGAGTGGTGTTGTAAAAAGAGTGCCGATATGTACATCAATTGCTGTGTTAGTAGCAGGAATAGTTACAATGAAACTAATAAAATGTATGTGGCTATTTGTAATGGTTCCGTTTATGGCGGTGTATGTTGGATATCTTCTAGGCTATGTGGTTAGAAAGTGTACAATGAAATAATGAAAAGATTATGATAGAGTTTGCTTAGAGTGAACTCTATTTTTTTGGACCTTTTTGGGTTAGAAAATAGAAAATGGAAAAAAATGTCAAATATTCACAAATCGGACAAGAATAGGTAGTAGCACATTATATACAATAATACTATCAAAATTGTGAGGTGGTATTATGGAAAATTCGTATAAACAAGTGCTAAACAGAATCGTTACATATAGGAAAAAAATGAATATGACCCAAAGACAAATGGCTGAAAAAATGGGTATCACTCAAAATCATTATTGTAAAATAGAGACTGGAAACAAGGCGATAGCTAATAAGGCTTTGTATAATATGGGCGCCTCAGGGCTTGATATTGATTATTTTATCACGGGAATAAAGTCGGAAAAAACTGTGTTAAACGAATATTTCGAAAAGTGTCCACAAAATAGACGCAAGGAATTCATTGGAATAGTCACAATGTATTTAAATCTCAAGGATACAGAAGCAAAGAGCGAGAATTATAGAAATGAAATTTCATTGATGAACTATATGTTAAGTGAAAGAACTGAAAATGAAAGCATTTGGAGTTGCATAAGACAAGTGAAAAATTACACACAGGAAAAAATGGCAGAATTAATGGAAATAAACATAAAGACTTATCGTGAAATCGAGCGTGGAAATAGCGCGCCAAACACTATAATACTTACAAATGTTTACAACAATATGGGTTACTACCCAACATTGCTTCAAATAGAAAATCCAAACTATCTACTAAAATTAAATTCAATGTGGAACAGATTAGCAGAGGATGAAGCGGCGGAATTAAATAAAGTAATAAATTACAACTTGAAATATTTAATTAAAAAGTCATAAGAAAAAGAGGTAATGCCTATGGTAAAGAATGTACTTGTAGTTGAAGATGATAAGATTCAAGCGGATTGCTTGATTAAAATGATAGGGGAATTGTCGATAAAAACAAGGTGTTATTGGGCGAAGGATTTGAAGGATGCATATTGGATGATGCATGAAAATAATATTGATTTGTTTTTAATTGATATCATTTTAAATCCATCGGACCCGTCGGACGTTTCAGGTATGAAATTTGCGGATGAACTTAGAACTATCCAAAACTATAAGCACACACCAGTGGTATTTATAACGGCATTAGTCGACCCTGAATTATACGCTTATCAAGCGATACATAGCTATAGTTACATTCAAAAACCATTTTTAGTGGACAGAACCAAGAAAACGCTTGAGGAGGCATTGACATTCTTTCCAACCAAAAAGGAAGAGGACACTTATTGGTTTAGAAAAGATGGAATACTTATGGGCGTGTTAATTAAAGACATAATGTACATTGAAAGCAAATGGCATATGCTAAATGTATATGAAGTCAACGATTTTCTTTCTGTACCATATGTTTCTTGTAAAGACATCTTTGAAAAACTTGGTAGACACGGATTTGTTCAATGTGCAAAAGGCGTTATAGTCAACAAAAAACTCATAAAATCCGTAGATATTGTGAATCGTTACATTAGCTTTGGCGATGGATATAAATATAAACAGGTGAGCGTGAGTAGAAAGTATATGAAGTCGCTGTTAGAGGAATTGGATGGGTGGAGGTGATGAACAATAATGAAAGGAAGGTGCATATGTTTCCATTAATTAATAAAAGAGAAACTTTATAAGTCGATTTCTAATATTTTTGAACTACAAGTTCAATGACAAATGTAAGAACCTCCATTAGAATTGTTTTTAGAGAAAAATTTAGAAACAATTTTGATGGAGATTTTTTATGAGTGAGAAAAAATAAGAAAATATCATAAATATAAATGAAGGAGGAAACAAAATGGGTGTATGGATGATAGGAAAAGGAAATATATCGATTAAACCGCAAGTGGATGAGACTCTAATAAAGGAATATATAGAATTTTCAAAAGAATGTGAAAGCTTTGTATCGAATCTAACGGAATAGCAATTATTAGCAATAAAAAAATAAATAATTTATAAAAAATGATTAGCACTCACCTCTTGACAGTGCTAACAATATATGCTATATTACATATTGCAACAGAGTATATTATTATCAAATAATGTGTAAACTCACATATAGTTGAAAGAGGTGGAGAACTATGAATATCAACAAATTCACACAAAAATCAATTGAAGCAGTTAAAGATTGCGAGAAGCTTGCGTACGAGTATGGTAATCAGGAGATTGACCAGGAGCATTTGGTGGTTGCGCTCACAGAACAAAATGACGGATTAATTTCAAAAATGATAGAAAAGATGGAAATTAATTTAAACCACTTTAAGAATAATGCTATAGCTTACTTAAATAAAAAGCCAAAAGTGCAGGGCGGACAGATTCATATTAGTAATGAACTTAATAAGGTGCTTATTACGGCGGAGGATGAGGCTAAGGCTATGGGAGACGAGTATGTTTCGGTGGAGCATTTGTTTTTATCGTTACTTAAGAATCCTAATAAGCAAATAGCAAACCTATGGAAGGAATATGGTATTACAAGGGAACGTTTCTTAAAAGTGCTTTCCGAGGTTAGGGGAAATCAGAGGGTTACAAGTGACAATCCTGAAGCGACTTACGATACTTTGGAGAAATATGGTCAGGACCTTGTGAAGAGGGCTAGAGAGCAGAAGCTTGACCCAGTTATTGGAAGAGATAGTGAAATTAGAAATGTTATAAGAATTTTGTCGAGAAAGACAAAGAATAATCCGGTGCTTATTGGTGAGCCGGGCGTTGGTAAGACGGCGGCGGTTGAAGGCTTGGCGCAGAGAATTGTGTCGGGAGATGTGCCAGAGGGATTGAAGGATAAAAAGATATTTGCGCTTGATATGGGGGCTTTGGTTGCTGGTGCAAAATATAGAGGAGAGTTTGAAGAGAGACTTAAGGCGGTTCTTGAAGAGGTTAAGAAGAGCGAAGGGGAAATCATTCTTTTCATTGACGAACTTCATACTATAGTTGGTGCAGGAAAAACTGATGGAGCGATGGATGCGGGCAATATGCTTAAGCCTATGTTGGCTCGTGGTGAGCTACATTGCATTGGGGCGACTACATTGGATG
>JAGBHK010000015.1 GCA_017935565.1 Lachnospiraceae bacterium | reverse complement strand
TATGATAGGTAGATATGGCTCAGCAACGCGATTATTCTGACAGGTTACTCATAGATGAGTATCTATCGAAGAATGAGATTGAATTGACTGAAATGGAGCGAAGGAATCTTGAAGAGGCTTGCCTTCCAAATTTTCTACATCTTGGTGTAGTTATTCAGGAAGCAGATTATATCACATATTTTGGTGGTGAGAAGTATAAGGTTAAAGAAAAAGACAGGAATAGAAGTAAAAGGATATGTACATATTTGTTTTATTGCTCATACTCAGGTCTTATTTGCAATGCGGAAGTTACTGCAGATTTAAAAAAGTTTAAAACTCATTGTGGTAAGCACTTTGCTGACAATCAACGTGAAAGGGAGTTGCTGGAAAAAGTAAGCCATGTCTATATTTATTAATGTAGTACTACTGTTCATATAACCAAAAAGTCTTGGAATTATATTTTAATCCTGGAGAAAAAGGTATTGATAAACATCATTTTTTATCAATAGAAAAAAGACAGAGAGTAATAACAGACTATATGGACTGTTTCATTAGTAAGCCAGAAAACATTTTATCTATGATGATATGTTGTGATAACTTGCCATTCTCCATAGTAGAGAGTAAGTATTTCAACAAGTATCTCAAGAGATACAATCATAACTGGGAAACAGTATCTAGAAAGAAATTGTCGAGTGAAATTATTCCTCGTACTGCTATGAAGATTAAGGACTTTGTAATTAATCAACTGTATGGGAAAGAAGTATGCTTAGCAGTTGATGAGTGTACAAAGTTTCAAAAATCATTTTACAGTTTCCTTATATACCCGCCATCAGAAAAAGGTATTGTTTATTTCTGGGATATTGTAAATAGTACTGCAACAAAAAGTACGGATATAGCTAACCTAATTTTCATGAAAATTTCGGAATTGAAAAAATACAACATTAAAGTTGTATCATACGCCACTGACAATTGCGCGGTAATGAAAGCTACAGAAAGAATATTACAGGAACTTTGTAATTATGATATTTGTCGCATATCCTGTGGATCTCATGTTTTTAATGGGATATTTAAAGAATTGCTGTCTTTTGATGTTGTAAATATGATATGGAAAAACGTATTAAGATATTTGCTTTCGACTTACAGATAGATAAGTACTATTAATACTCTATTTACTCAGAGTAAATTACATAGAAACGAGATTACATCTCTTCAATCTTCATGCCCATCCCTTTCGATAGTTTGGAATGATCCTGCTTTTTTAATTACTAATAGTAATAATATATATATTCATTAATGTCTAGATCAAACGGAGTTAGTTTCCTCTGATTCTCCTATTGATGAGGGAGATGAAAATGGACAAGAAGATATGGATGATAAAAGGAGAAGAGTATCTAATGAGTTACATAGTAATACTTAATCTCCATATCTTATTTCTAGGTCAGCTGGGAAGTATTTCACAAACACTAAACCAGAATACGCTTTCACCATTGAAATTTTGTGAGACGAGATAGGGAAGTGCGTGGTATGTTATGGAACGCTTTTTACAACTTTATGACGCAATAAAAGTATTCTTAGCTTGTACAAGGGATGATGAGAATGGAGATCCGAAGATTAAACAATT
>JAGBHK010000014.1 GCA_017935565.1 Lachnospiraceae bacterium | reverse complement strand
GTATGTAACCTCGATTTGAAATCCCAATGGTGTACTTTAATCAGTGCAAATGATGTACCCGAACATATGTGTGGTTAGGAATACCTAAATTAAAAAGCACTGCACCCAATATACTTGAATACAGTGCCATATTCGTTTGTAATTACTGTGTAGCCATTGAGTCAAACTCTAAGCACAATCTAAATGAACCAGTAGTGCCAAAATTCAAAGTTATTTTATTAGACATATAATTAAGAGTAGCCCAACCGCTAGGAAGTAAAGGTACTGTCTTTTTACACAATGGCAACATATATGCTGGCATTGTTATTGTGCCACTTGTCGCACTTGCTGTTAATTCCAATGTTAAATGTATTGTAGTGTCTGTAATATCCCAAATGCCACTCGTAATAGTACAACCACTTGCAGTAAATTCTGTAGTAGTATTAGTAACATATTTAACAACCCTATCACTATAACCAATTCTTTGTTTAGTCTTACCACCGTCTACAGATATAAAGCAATCTGACATACCCATTAACTTCATATATGAACCATATAAGTTTAAAACTAAATTATCTATAGTGGCAGGACGTGTACTATAGCATCCAATTATTGAACCACTTGTTATTGAACAACCAATCAATACACCACTTGTTGAAAAGCAACCAATAATATTTACACCTGCACAGCTACTAAAATTAAAATTAGTATTTGTTATCTGTTCACAGAAACAAGCTAATAAAGTTAATGCAGTACATGATACAAATGAGAAGCCAAATGGTGCTGGACTCTCACAACTGCATCCTATAAAGTGGCAATACTGTCCGTGATTTATAAAATAACCACATTCTTTACAAGTGACGTTACAATTGTAAAAACGAAGTGAGGTGTTAATGTTTGCATTTTCAAAGTCAAAACCATAAGTTACCCACCCAAAAACTACATTGATAAATGTTGATAACAATACAGTTTGGGTTGAATAAACACCACGTGTAGTATGAGTATAACGCATATCTAAATTTCTACAATATATATTTCTTAATTTAATGTCACGTGGCATATTTAAGTTGTCACCTGTTTGTGAACTTAAGTTAAATACTGTAAAATCATTACCTACATTAAATTCGATAACTAAGTCTTCAATATGTACACTTGGTGATAAAATATTAAATCCAATTGTGCCACCTGTAAATCTAATATCATACTTGATATATTCACTGTTAGGTGTATTATCATTTTCACCTTCTAACTGACATACACCACCCGATAATCCTCTAATAGTAATAGGCTTATCAATCACTATAGTTTCAGTTATTGCAAGTGATTGTGTCCTTGGAATAATTACAGTACCTTTGCTTGGACAATCTGCAATAGCCTGCTTTAGTGCCTGTGTAGCTGTAACACCATCAACTAGATAGTTTTCTACATAAACATAATGCATTAAATCTGACTCAAAATTCTCAATGTCATTATTTAATTCATTTATAGCATTTACAATACTATCTTTTACATCAGTATCAAGATTAGATAATGAACCAATAATACCATGTAAAGTATCATCTGCACCTTCGCGTGCTAACACTTCATTATCAATATTACTCTGTAACTGTGTATCTGCTTGCTGTCGTGCTAATTCTTCACTATCAATATTACCCTGTAACTGTGTATCAGCATTACTCCTATTAGTAATTTCTGCTTGTAAGTCTGTATTTAAATTTGTAATAGAATTTTGTGCACCTTCATCTTTTACCTTTACAACTGTGTTACTTGGTTTTAATAAAAGTTCACTGAAATAATTAGGCATAATATATTCCTCCCTTCTTTATTTATGCGTACCTGTTGTGAAAGTAATAGTTTCAGTTGATGTATCATAACTAATTGATAATTTAGATTGATTTTCTAACGCTGTAACTCTTGTTCCTAAAGAACTTACTTGTGAACTAGCTGAACTAGCAAGAGTCCTTGCTTCATTATCTTTAACATCAATCTCTTGACCGTCTAAATTAAATTTTATTACATTAGCCATAATTTGCACCTTTCTTAATCATTATGAATTATTGATATGGTTTGGTCTGTTGCACTATAGGTATGAACGTCACCTAATGATGTAATATCAGCTGTTCCATCAATAATACTATTAATAGTTAATCTTTCGCTTGAAGGTTGATATATTATTTTAAATTCATTTTCGATAGAAGTATATACATAGTTGCCTGTTACATCAGGTGTACCATCATCTTCAACATATCTGTCACCTGCAAGAATATCTCTTGTCATTCTAACAAGTTTACCATTTAGCCAAATTAGTTCGCCTGTTTCTCTGTCATAACTTGCTGTAGTATTTTCACCTTCGTTTGCTCTAGCTATCTGCTCTCTTAGTTCATCTAGTAACTCAGAAAGTATTTCTTTTAGTTTTTCATCTGAAACCATACTGTTGATATAATCGGGAATATTATTAATATCCTCAATTACCTTGTTAAGGTAATCAATCACTTTGGCTAGTAGTTCCATATAGCTTAGACTATCGTCATAAACTAAAGGTAATATCTTTTGGCACCAAAACTTAAATTTTGGTATAGTCATAAATGAATTCATTTTAGCTCCTTTCTACCAAATACCCATAAACAATTTGTTTAAATCATTTATAATCATCATGTCAATATTTAAGAAAGTATCACGATAATCCTGTAAACTCTTTGAAGGATTCTTATTTTCATAACCCACAACACTCTCTAAATATTCTTCTGTAGTATTGGTATTGCCATTTTTAGTTCCATTGTTTGTCGTACTTGTTGTGTCATTGATGTGTATTCCGTGACTTTCATTTCTACTTTCGTTTACTGTTGTTTTTGTAGCATCACTTAAATAAGTTTCACTATCAACACCTGTTAAACCGCCCTGTGGTGTATCACTATGAAGCTTATAATTAGTGCTATTATCTGTAATAACATCATTATTAGTTTCGTTGTGTTGTATATCTTTTGAACCTGTATCATTTGTAGTCTGTTGTGAAGTTCCCTGTCCTGTTTTATTACCTGTTTTGGTTATATTGTGAGTATAAAGAGGATTAAATTCTAGTAGCTCACTTTCATACAACTTATTATAATAAGGCATTATCTCATTTAGCTTAGTATTTAGTGCAAGTTTCCACCTGCCAACTGTTTCAAAGCCAATCTCTCTTGTATAATAATGCATTACTATTTTTCGTTCCAATACTGCACGATAACTTTCGTCAAAGATTGGAAAATTAAAATCAAATAGTTTACCTAAGGAATTAGTGATAACATTTTCAATACTATTTTCTCCAACACTTTCACTAAGTCCTGCATAAGTCTCACAGATAAAGCGTAATTCTGTAGTATATTTACTCATTTTCATTACTCCTTTCTGTATCGTTATTATCTTCTACATCAACTTCACCATCTAATTCACGATAATCTTCTCTAAAGTTACACCAAATATCAAGTCCAAACATTTCATTAATTTGTTTGCAAGCCTGTCTGCGTGCTTCTAGTCTTGAATAACGACTAGCCACAGTACCACCATTATTACGAATAGCTTCATCAGTTATAAGGCGTTCTTTCTTAACAGTATTGATATTTGAAATACCAAGATATGTCAATGCTTCATTCCAAATCTGAGTCTTAAGCTGATAAATTTGGTCTGCAACATATGGCGCTTCTGTTTTCAAAACTGTAAGACCATTAGTATTTAAGTCGCTTTCTCCAAATATAACAGGTGCATTTCCATCAAAATCCTTGTATAGATTTAACATGGTCATACGTTCTTCTTCAGAACACTTAATAAGTACAGGTGTTTTCTGTGCATTGGCATTAACATCAATTATTCTATCTAAATTGTACAACCTTTTAGAAAACATTTCAACATCCAATTTAGAATTAGTATGCATGAAGTTATTATAGATGATAACACTATCTTTATCAGTAAGGTCTTTGTTATAACCATTGCTTGCATATGCTCTTCTATTAATAGGTATTCTGTACACGTTTAACCTGCCACTTATTGCGCACTGTAATCCTATATAGCCTAAATCTTTATCCTTAAAGAATACAGCTTTTCCTTCAGAAAATAAACACATTTCTAGAAATCTAGCGTCAACAGTTTTTGGTAAGTTAGTCCATTCAAACATTGATAATGCTAGTTCTGTTAAACGATTATAATACTGTATATATGTACGATTATTCATTAAAGCACTTTCAACAAAAGTGGTTTTTCTTTTTCTACCCATAGTTCTCCTTTCTAGCTAGGTGAATTATCAAGTGAATAATTACCTACCTCTGATGGATTTCTCCAAAATGTAATACCATTGTCGTAGATAGAAGCTATCTTATTTGTATCATCACTAGGCGCATTACTTTCAAGATTAATGTCTATAGTTTTTACATAAGTCCAATGAGGTCTTACGTTTCTATTAGGCACTTTTACCCTGTGAGTTGCATAGCCATAGCAGTTGAAGAAGTCATCAATGATACGTGCATTTTGAGGATTAACAGAATATTGAATAGCAGTAAAATCTTTTTTATGATGAGCCATTTCTAATGCACCATCTACACTTCCTGCCTTTGGGTGATATCTAACTCTACCTCTGTCTGCTAATTCTGCTATTGTGCCACCAACACCTTTAACACCACTTTTTCCTATTTCATCATAACCTTCTGCTTTTAGTCTTGCGCCAGGTTTACTTAATACCCGTGTTATTGGTGTCAACATTTGAGAACCAGCTATGACACTACCAAGTCCATTACCTACACCAAGAACATCAGTTGCTACTTGTAAACCAAGTCTTGTTTTATTTTGTGCAAGCCACGCCTTAAATGTGTCTATTGATAGCGACATCATAGGAAAGTCTGATAGTAAACAGCCTTCTGTAAAGTTTTCATCCTCACCTTTATATGAAATAGGTACAGCCTTATAACTAGTATTTGTATTAAGATTTGATTTTATTTTAAAACGAATATTAGCTGTTGTGAAAAATTCAAAAGCATAATCATAAATATTACCATCAGCAGTATCTATACATATTTTGTTATAAGGATATGTTAATAATTTTTTATTCTTAGGTATATATCCATGGCACAATGATGTTGGTTTACTATCAAAAAATACTACTTCTTCTTCATTACTTATATATGAATTACTAACACTATTTAAGGTTAAATGTTCATATGTAAGTCCTTGAATAGTAAAATTTAAAAACGCTCTAGGTACAACATATATAGTGACAATACTATCTAATCCATATTGTGTACTATATTTATATAACAAATATGGTAATATTTCAGTGTAACCTTCTCTTGCTTCACTAAATCTTATATGAGTATTTATAGCTTCATAACATAAACCTTCAGGAATATTTTGAATATCAGTTGTTTCTAATGGATTAAAAGGTTGCCAAACTTCATTATATGTATTTCCTAAATCAATATAATAAGGTGATACAATAATTACATCATAATCATCAAATAGATAAGTAGGTCTTGGTATACCCATATAATCCTCACCTAGAGGTACAGGTTCGGGAACAATATTATCTCCTGCTACATCTGTTGCACTATGCTCACGTTCTACGAAACTCTGCAACAGTGTAACATCAAAGAACCATGTCTGTATAACATCTATCTCATATGTAATCTCACAAACTGTGTTACTAACATATTCAATATTATTAATAAAAGCATAGAACCACTTGTTACCATAAGCAGTGTTCTGAAACATCATATAGTTACAATCATAAATCTCATCAGCTAGCTTCTGTATTCTTAAACTACCTTTAGTATATCTCTGATAGCTTAAATTACTAAGTAAACAACCTGCTTTAGTTTTACTTTCAAAATAAGAAGTCTGACTAGATTTATTAGCAAAGTACAAAGTATGCGCATATGTATTATCAAGTGGAACACCTGTAAGTAATCTAACAGTTGTATTAGGTTGTATATACATATTAATACTTCCTTTCTACTTATTAGGACTACATCTATATTTCAAGATGTAGTCCATGAAGTCAATTAATTATTCCTGCTTTTGAAATGTAATTGTAGTACCTACCTCAAGGTTAGCAAATGTAACAGCTGCACTTGAGTAAGTAACATCACCAACACTGATATCAAGTGTATCACTAATAGGTGTATCTGCCTTTGGTACAATCAATGCACCATACTTCTGTACAGCAACTCCATCCTTAGTGAGGTCTTCTGTCTGTTCAAACTTATAAGATGATGGAGATAGTGAAACGCTATCAGCAATTGAAAGTGCAATAGCAACAGCCTTATCTGAGTCAGCAACTGTATCAACTGTAGCTGTAAGGCTAGCAGGGAATGATGGTAACTCTCCATTAGCACTTGCGAATACAACAGCATTAGCAAATGGTGAATGAGCAATTGTCTTCCATGTATGCAAGAAGTAATTCCAATATAGTCCACTAGCAACATAAGTTTCACTAAATACTGTCTTATTATCATAAACTTGGAACCACTCTTCATCAACAATGATTGCCTTAATATCCTGCATAAGAGCTAACTCGTTTGCTGTTACATCTTCAATACCATCAGAATTCTCCTTAATAACACCCCAACGTGTGTTATCAAATGTAGTGAAGTTATCAATAAGATGTAATCTTCCCATGAAATCAGCCTTATCCATATTGAAAGCAGAAGCAAGCACGTTTACATCAAACTGTGCATTGTACTTAGCATCCATGAAGATAATCTGTCTATCCTTAGGAGTTGTAGTAAGTACGCCTGCTTCATTGTACTGTGAACTCATAAATGGAAGTACATTAGATGTTCCACGGAATTCAACAGCATCAACCTTAAGGTCTGTACCATCACCAACAGCAACAGGATACATCTTTCCACTTGCAACAGCCTTAATAAGAAGGTACTTGAAAAGTAGGAATTCATCATACTCAGCTGCTGTGTAAATAGCGTCTACAATCTTTGCGATAAGGTTCTGTACCCCATCAAGTGACTGAAAAGCTGTGTACAAATCTTTGTCCTGTATTGTAACAGGGTACATAACTCTCCAATTCATAGCGTAGAACGCTGATTCAACCTTAGGGAATGTTCTCTTGAACTCTCTAGCAGAAGCTTTGTCTGCGTCAAATTCAACAACAGAAGCAATCTGTACGAAAATATCCTCTACTGTTTCACCGAACTCTAGGTAACCCTTCTTTAATCCAGCATATGGATTATTGAATGTAGCACTCTTTACCTTAACAAGTGCAATTCTGTTAAGAAGTGCATTTAAAAATTCATTTGCGAAAGCAGGTGTACCATAGATTGTTTCACCAACCTTAGGAATATCATTTGCCTGCTCTACTACTGGCACCTTACTCTGATATTCATATGAAGCGTTCTGCCTAATAACATTGATGATATCAATAGTGCTAGCATTTAAGTTTGAAATTGCAATTTTCTTAGCCATATTATTTCTCCTTTCTATTTACCCTTCTGTAAACAAATCTTCAAAATGCTTTGGTGAGTCGTCTTCTTCATCTTCGGGTAAATCCTGTGGCTTTGTTAAATCATTTTCAGGTTCATCTTTATCGTCTTCTGATGAACCATTGAAAAATCTTTCTTGATATTTTGTTCTCCATTCTTTATCAAGATTTTCATATTTAGTTTTCCAATCTTCCTCATCACCATTTGCTTTGGTTTCAAGGTCATCCATTGTATCAGAAATATCTTCCAAGAATTTGAGAGTTGTATCATCAGTATTTTCACCAACGATAGTTTTTACTTGTTCTAATATTTCCTTTTTGCTTAATACTGCCATAGTAAAATCTCCTTATACTTTTCTTAGATACATCCATAAAGCCATTTTATGTGTTGTGGGTGGTTCGGGCGGTGTAGAACCATGGAACTTATCGTACCAATATTGTGCGTCAGATATTCTATCATTAATACTACTTGCATAATATGTATTTCTAGGTTTTTCCCAACATATAGCCCATAGTTTAGTCATATCTGATATACTTTGATTAGACTCTGAGTATTCGCTCATTGTACTTATGTATGGTAAACCTGTTTCATCATAGTAAACTGAAGAACCATCTGGATTAAGATATCCTGTAGTGTACTGTGAAGGTGTACTAATAAGTAACTCCATTTGTTTAGAGCCATCTGCCATATCATCATGGTTTGTTGAACCAATAAAATTACTTACCTTTGTAGCAGGAGTCCATTGTCCTAATCCCATTCCGTGTTCCATAGAATAGTTATATCCTATTTCCCACTGTCCTGGATTTAAGTAAGACTCATGTTGCATATTACCAAGTACACCAGCTGCACTACGTTCTGTCCAATGATTTTCAAATACTAATATGTTCCATATTTCCCTTGCATTATCCTCTTGTTCTTGACTATGAACTGTAGTCCATCCTGCACTATCAGTTGTTAAATAATGCCATGCCATATTATACCTTCATTTTCAACTTTCCTGCCTTTAGCATTTTCACCATTGTAAGGTTCTGACTTGCAGTACCCTTATAGTTATTAATACTATTGGCAAATGCTATTTCTTTTCGGTGATTAAGAGAAGTATCTTTTTCACCAACACTCTTTAAGGCTGTTACTATGGAAGTAGAAGAACCTGTGTACTTTGGGTAGTACATACTGTAGTCAGTTACTATTAAATCTCTTCTGTTTTTACCTGTAACTACAATAGCAGTATGCCCTTTACTTCTTGTAACTAAAATATCACCAATATAAATAGGTGTTTTAGCTTCTGATATATAATCAATACGCTTAAAGAATAAACCACTCTTTGCTAGAATTAAACCTTCGTTTTTAGTGTCAAAGTTTCCAACATCTTCGCCTGTTCCTTCATAGATACATCCTCTAACAAGCATTGAACAATCAAGGTTAATAGGCGTATCACTTGAAACGTCAATAGGTTCATCACGATTAGCGTATTGATTGTACCCAAGGTTAATGTTATTGCAAGCCACTACCATAGCACAAGCTATTCTGTCAGCGTGGGATAATTCTTTAGGTCTGTAGATATACCAACCTTTCTTGTGCGTATACATATTCTGCATTGACACTTCACCATTTAAATCATTTCCATTTAAAATAGTTTGCAGTTGGTCACCTGCTTTACCACCTATAAGTTTACCATTTTCATCATGTCTTGCACTTCCAATTCCACTCATAATGTACCTCATTACTTCTTAAGATAGTCTGTTAAGTGCTGTAGCATTAATGTCATTTCGTTGATAGCTTCGGATAATTTATTGGTTTCCTCTTTGTGCAATTCGTTTTGATTATAGGAGTACCACATTAATGCACAACACATAGCAATAGGGAAACCAACCGTTGTAATAAATTGTATTACTAGATTATAATTCTCCATGCTTCTTATCTCCTTTCCTATTTATAATTATACTACATTTCTTTGTATTTTACAAGAAAATATGTTATAATAATAAAGAGGTAATTAATATGAGTAATCAATATTATGATGGAACTAAATTATTGTCGTTAAAAGATATTAATGGTAGACAACCAGAGTTGTACTTATGCACAACAAATAGAACAGGCGGTAAGACAACATACTTTGGTAGACTTGCTATTAATAGATTTATGAAAACAGGTTCAAAGTTTGCACTATTATATAGGTACAACTATGAATTAGATGATGTTGAAGATAAATTCTTTAAGGACTTAAAGGGTTTATTCTTTAGCCATTATAACATGGTATCTAAAAGAAGAGCAAATGGTATATACCATGAACTATTTCTTATGGAAGCTGATGATGAAGATACTGAGAAAAGTTGTGGTTATGCCCTTACACTTAATAGTGCAGACCAAATTAAGAAATATTCGCATTTGTTTTCAGATGTAGATATGATTATTTTTGATGAATTTCAATCAGAAACTAACCATTATTGTACAGACGAGATAAAGAAGTTTCTTAGTATACATACTTCTATTGCTAGAGGTAAAGGTGAACAGGTTAGATATGTTCCTGTGTATATGCTAGGTAATCAAGTTTCTATTATAAATCCATATTATGTTGAACTAGGTATATCTTCAAGATTGAACCAAGAAACTAATTTCCTTAAAGGTGATGGTTTTGTATTAGAAAATGGTTTCATTGAAACAGCTAGCAGGGCACAAAAAGAAAGTGGTATCAATAGAGCATTTAGTAATAATGAGTATGTAAGCTATGCAAGTGAGAATGTGTACTTGAATGATAATTTAGCTTTCATTGAGAAACCTATTGATAAAGTTAATAAGTACTTAGCTACTATTAAATATAAGGGCAAGGATTATGCTATTAGAGAGTATAGAAATTTAGGATATTTGTACTGTGATGATAATGCAGACAAAACATTTCCTAATAAGATAAGTGTTACAACAGATGACCATAATATTAACTATGTAATGCTTAAGAATAACTCATTCTTTATACAACAGTTAAGATTTTACTTTGAACATGGTGCCTTTAGATTTAAGGACTTAAGAAGTAAAGAAGCATTAATGACTTGTATAAGTTACTAAGGTATCTGCATTGGCTTTCACTTTCACTGAGGTGGGTAGCACTGTTGAAATTATACAGCCACCAAGGTTTTCGGGTTTGCAACCTTCGGTCTGCTGAAAGTTAATGTATAAGATATACTAAAGGAGAGTACATTGTGTACTCTCCTTTTAAATTATCTTATATATTGTTCAAGTATATATTCTTTAATAATGTCTTTAATCATTGCTATAAATTGCCCATAATCCCATTCTGTAGCGTTATCATCTAAAAGGTCTTTATATTCTTCACGTTTTAGTTTAATATATACTGTACATCCACTCTCAAATCTTATTGTAATTCTTATTTGTAAAGAAGGCGTATGGTATTGCACACCTAAAGTGTATATTCCTTTTAATGTTTCTGATAATGAACATTGTATTGCTTCACATAAAGTTTCAATATTTGTAATATACAATCTTATTATATGTTATCATATTTGCTCCTTTCTAGTGTACAGGGAATGATGTTATTGCTGTTACATTTATATAAATAGCTGATGGTGTTTGTCTAAACCAATCATCAAGAGTTCCATATACATATAACTCTTTGTTATTTAATAATTCAAAACAGTAACAATAAATTGCTCTTTCATTATGAATAGTATTGTTTCGTTCATATATTATATCTAGTACCATATTAGCAGCAGGGAAACAGTTCTCTTTAAACTTGCAGAATAAACATAAATGTCTACATTCGCCAGTAATCCATTTACGTTTAAATTCCTTCAGAATACGGATAATTCTTGTCATTATTTTCACCTTCTTCTTCCTCTTCATACTTAAAATTCTTGTATTCATTCTCGATTAATGTTACAATAGTTCCTTCTTGGAAGTGTACACAAGTTCCTTGTGTTAATGAAACAGCATTTACTTCCATTGTGCAATAATTGCCCTTAACATTCTGTTTACCTATTTTCATATATGGTGCCACACCATACATAAAACATTCACCTAACTCTAAATTAAAAAATGGATAAGTGTTACACATATTTTACCTCTACTTTCTCACTTGTTAATACAAATAATATGTTTTCTTTGCGTAAATACATTGTCTTGCCATTACACATATATATTTCATAATGACTACGTGAAATTTTAATCTTAGACGCCATAACGAATTTAGTTCTTTGGTCTAATTGTGATGTTCTTTTAAAATAAATGTCTACTCTATAAGGGGTATCACTTATTGATGAATAATCTATTTTACTTTTGAACATATTACCTCTCCTTATATGTATTAATAATTATATCAGATATTTCATTAAGATATGTACATTCATCATAAATTAATTCTACATCAAAACAACGTTTGCAGGGTGAATTATAAAAACTAATACTTAATGCAATACCTTCGGGAACAGCAAAAGTACTGTACGCATAATCATATTCAAATAAACTAGCAAAATGATTTATCAATTCATCTAATTGTCCATTTGTAAATTTATACATTTCATCACCTCATTTTATACTTAGTTTCAACCAACAAACAACCACCTTTAATGCGTTTAGGTCTTAGCTTTCCAAATGGAATTTCCAAGCCAATATCAAAGTCATTTAGTGTACGTTTAGTTTCGCACCATTTCTTTTCTTCGTCATTCCATTTTTCTTCCTGCTCGTCTGTTAATCCTATCATACTTGCAACAAATAAATCTTTGGACTTTTTGGGCATACCTGCACACTTAACATCATAGTAAGGTTTTTCAACAGGTTCTAAATCCTTGTGCGTTACGTGTTCAATATATGTTTTCTGTCTAACAAATATACCTTCGTCCCAACAGCTTTCCAAAGCCCAACAGCAAAAATTAGTAGGATGTACTGTTATTCCTTTAATCTCTTCGGGTTCTAAATCACAATGTATACTGTCAGTATCTGCATATATAAAACCACGTTCATCAACACCATGATAGTTTTTTTGTGCAGCTCTTATTGTAAAATTACGTGCATAAGATGTTATAGCTGAACCGATAGGAATATAACCAACTTCTTTTTCATGAGCTTCTATGGCAATGAAACCTATTGCGCCGTCTTCACGTATAAATGCTTTCTTAAATGAACTATCATCACTTGACGCAAATTTGCCATATAGATTGTTCAAGAAAAGTTTAGCTAATTGCCTTGGTGCACCAACTGATGACATCTTTTGCTTCTTGTATTTTTCCATGTATTCGTCAAAGAGACCACTTACTGATTTAAACCAGCAACCATCTAGTATCTCAAAGTCTACCAAATTATAGTGGTCTTTTAGCAATTGATAGTCAGTCATTGTTAAAGTTAATGTCAATCTAGTGTCATGCCTTATGCCATGAATATCAGTGTAATGCGTATAATATTTGTCATCTCTAGGGTCTTTATAATCAGAAGTTGTTAATGCTTCTGTACCCTTATACATGTAACTATTTTTAATCTGAATGAATGGTAATTTATCCTTTTTAATGTAAAATCTTGTCTTAATTCTGACAAAATAATATCTGTGTTCCTGCAAAGCTTCGTTAGGAATAAAGTCACCCTTCCAAAATGTAGGTAGACCATAAGGGAACTCATTACCACTTTCACTTGACATCATAGAAGGGTACAAAGAGTTTACATCTGCTGTTGTACCTTTCTTTTTAACTTTACGTTCTTTTCCTTTAACTAGATAGCACCAACCACCTTTATATGAACGTCTTATATATTTTTCAGCATTTGGTGAACCAAATAACTTTTCGTTTATATCTACGTTCATTAAATTAGGGAACAACATTTGGTATTCATCTTCGGAATAAGTTTTCTTAAACTCTTCCAAACAACATGAACCTATTGTTATTTTATCATGACCTTCAAGTGCTAGTATTTCAAGTGCTTCTTTGACAACTAATACATCATTAGCTATATACTTTTTCTCTTCCTCTGTTATCTCACAACCTGCATAACGATAGCCAACATATTCCATGTCTAGCTTTCTATGTTTTGTCTTAAAATCTTTTCCTATTTCTGAGACTTTAAATGGTAACAGTTTTAAACTATCACGTATTTCTATGGTATGACCATTTACTTTTATTGTAATAGAATACCATTGACCCATTTCTGAAATCATATACTTAAAGGTATTGTTAGTCATGTGGTTAGTCTTTAGCCATTTACCTTTAGTTCCTTCTTCATTTAATTTGTAAAAGGCTTCTGTATATTTTAATTTTGTTAGCAAATAGTCTAACCAAAAAGAACCATCAAACTTTAGGTTATGATAATAACATATTAAATCACAATCTAGATTAACAAAGTATTCAAAGGTTTCACCTATTGAATGGAATATTTTAACATCTTCTGTGAATAATTCTACAACAGCGCTTGCCCAAACTTCTGTATTCTCTTGACCTTTATATACAGTTGTTTCAAAATCGCATACTAATGTACGCTTTTTAGTTCTTCCACTCATTATTTACTAAGTCCATGTCTGTAAACATAGGCGAATATAATTGCATTTCTGCCATTGACAAAGCATTGCCACCATTTAGTAACTGCATCATTCTAGTCATGCCTGTCAACAATTCACTCTCTAAGTAATACATGCTTTCTGAATGTAAAGGTTCAAGAAATTCAGCAAGTTCATCTTCTATTTTTCCATAATAATCATCTAGTTCTAATAATGTTCCGTACTCTCCTGCTTCAGCAACCATGTTATTCCATATATCATATAATGCGTCACCTATAAACTCTATATCTGCTTCATCCATTTTATGGAGTTCACCTAACTGACCTACATCAAATACCATTACCTTTGTATTAGGAAATTCTAACAATAATTGTTCTATCTGAAAAATGTTTGAATAGATATTAGGGTCATCATAATCAGATGGTGGTACAAAATCTTCTTCATTTGTTGATGTATCATATGTACTAACTTCATCTGAACCATAATCAGCGTATGATAAAAGATTTACACCTCTTAAGGAGCGCATATATTCTATATCATCCTCTAAGAAATTACCTCTGTCCTGCAATAATTTGTTTATATCTATGTTGTAGCCTTGTTGTTTTCTGTAATATATTCTTTGCTTTAGTCTTCGTAGTTCTTGTGCATATCTTTCTTCAATAGTCATTTAATCACCCGCCTTTAATTAAAGCCCTACGTGAAATACATAGGGCTATGTGATATAAACCAAATAGAGGTACAGCAGCTAATTATTAATCAATAATTGACAACTGCTTAAATGTTCTGCCTGCTGATGAAGTGTTCTCCTGCACCTCAACAGTAACAGCTCCTTCCTCACTAATAATATCGTCAAGAAGGTCTAAAGAGTCCGCAATTGTTGCTGAAATAGCTGTATAAACATTGCCATCAGATGCAACTAATGCTGAAGCCTTTACAGGGTTTCCGTCCTTATCAGTATCTTCGAAAGTACCTACTGATTTAACTTCAATCTGCATACCCTTTTCTAACTTCTTACCACTGTTCTTTGCGTTAAATAATTCTTTCTTTGTCATCATAATGATTTACCTTTTCCTTTCTTTTCTTACTCTTCTGTTGTTTCCTCTGCAATTTCCTTACGTGTTTCGGGGTCAAGCTTTACTGCATTTGTGATGAAATCCTGCTCTGTCATTCCATAAAGGATGTCCTCTACCTTTGTGTCAACGATTTCAACTGCTTTGATGTTGTCTACTTCGACTACTGACTTAACAGCCTTCATCAACTTGTCCTCATTCTTGTATGTACCTGCTAGTGTTACACTCTTGTTAAGTGCTTCACATGAAACAGTGTCCATACAAAGTACGTTTACCTTTGTTGTCTGAAATGTCCTTGTTACCATTGGTTTTCTTGCCATGTTTGTTCTCCTTTCGTGGCGTTGCGTTTGTTATATGGTACGTTATTGTACCAATCGATACAGTAGGGATTCGAACCCTAGTTCCCTATCTTGGGCACTTCTGTTTAGTAAACAGAATGCTTCTGACCACTTGCATACTGTATCGAGCAGGTGTTTAATGTGCTTCACAATCCTGCAAGCACGCACGCTAGCTAAAGGACTCGAACCTTTAATACCCGAAGGTACAACAGTTTAGCAAACTGTCTGCTTACCGTTAGCATAAGCTAGCTTATTGAGTGTACTAGGGGGGTGAAGTAGTACACCCAATTTATAAGGAATAAGTATAGCGTGTAGGTCTTCCCTACATCTATTATATTAGCACTTTCTACGGATTTTGTCTACACTATATCTAGTAAATTTAATACTAGATATAGTGTGTACTTAAATATGGACTTTATTGCTTTTCTCTGTAGTAGATTGTACCATTTAGGATTTTTACTTCAAAACCATTATCAAGTGCGTCATCAATCATGTCTTTGAGCATTGACCATTCTATGTTGTTATGAAGTGACGGAAATTTAGCCCAACCTTCCATAGTGAGTGCTAAGTGCTGTGCATATGTTTTACCATTACCTCTGTCAACATATTGAAAATATACGCTATCAGTATCGTAGTATTGATAGTATTTACCATAGGCAGAATTAAGAATATTCTTGGCTACTTCTTTAGATAATACAACAGTCTGTTCCCAATATCCTTTGAATTTACATTCTTCACATTTTTCACTCTTACATGATAAACGTGCACATCCAAATACATCCAACTCAGAATCAGCAAATAACATATTAAATAATTCTTTTCGTTTCATAATAAACCTCCACAATAAGGGCATTTCTTTGGTCTTGTGGTGAGGACAGGTATTTCCTGACCACACCAAAAGCATTTGATTTTTACATTCATAATTTTTTACCTCTACTTTGTTTATACTTTGGTTTAATAGTTACATTGATAGCTGTTAGGCTATCAATCAGATACACCCTTTAGATGTACCTGTTGATGGTCTAGCAATCTAACACTATGTTTAGCTTATTGTCTGTAATTGTTAAACGTTCTGTGATTTCATATGGCGCATAGATAGCAGGTAGGTCTTTAAGTTTGCCTGTAAACAATGGAATGTTATATGCTGTTATATTTACATCTAGGTTATCATCCATAAATGGTATTAGGTCAATTAGATTTAATTGCTTAAGCATGATATTCACCCCATTTCATAGTGATATGCTTTGCGCCATTATCTTTGAATGTTTTTGCAATTGCTAGTGCAACTCTTAAGTTATTATAAAAGCTTACACAACCATCAATTGTTAGTTTCCAACACCTCATATTGTACCTCTACTTTCTTTATACTTTGGTTTATTGTTCTTTGAGTGTTAGGCACTCACGATAGCAGGCGATTTACACCTGCTAAGTGAAGGTCTAAGCTTCTAAGACTTTTCTTGTTTCGGGGTCAAGTTCTTTTGCATATTTCAAAAATTCTAGTTCTGACATACCGAATAGTTTTTCTGTTACTTTGATTTCCTTAACAGCAACGACTTTGAATGTTTCAGTTTCATACTCCTTTTTGAGTTGCTTTAAGGCCTGTTCGTTATTTGGAGTTTCACCCGATAGAGTTAGAACCTTTTCAGATGTTTCCATTGTGGAAATATCCATGCAAATAGCTGTTACCTCAATTGAATTGATTGTTCTTGTCACCATTCTTTCTCTTGCCATAATTTGTACCTCTACTTTCTATACTTTGGTTTATTGTTCTTTGAGAGTTAGGCTCTCATGTTGCTACACCATTTTAGGTGTAGCAGGTGAAAGTCTAGCGAAAATAGATTTCTTCTACATTATCATGCTTTGTGATGTCACCACTTGCTAGCATTACTTCGAGAGCATTCCATCCCATTTTTACTTTAACAACTTTGTCAAGTTCATAAGGTGTTAATAGTTTCTCAGTATGTGCAGGTGTTATTACTTCACCTGTTTCTTCGTTGATTACATCATTTAAATAGTTCTCAGTGTAAACTAACATTGTTTTCATAATTGTACCTCTACTTTCCATACTTTGGTTTATTGTTCTTTGAGAGTTAGGCTCTCATGTTGCTACACCATGTAGGTGTAGCAGGTGAAAGTCTAGCAAGTACCATAAACAGGATATAAATAGTTATGCATTTTAGTGATATGCAGATAACACTCACATCCTAATTCCTCAATCCATGTCAATGCTGAAATGGAGAATTGCATACGATTGTATGATGAAACTCCAAATCTAAAACAATTACGCTCATAAATAAACCAACGTGACCATTGTTCATAAATTGATTTTTTGTAAACTGAAGGATTGGAGTAACAATCGTAAATGTCGCGTGTATTAATGTAAATATTATTACTAGTTATCGGCTTGCAAATTTCAAAAGTTTCGTTACTAATTGTAACAGTATCTCCATTACGAAATTCTCTACCATCCTTAGATACAAATATAAGTTTTTTCATATTAACCTCACTTTCCTGTGGGACTATTCCCAAAGAAGAGTGCAACTGATGTTTCACGTGAAACATTTTGTTGTACTCAACTTTGGAAATAGTAAACCAAAGTAGAGCGATTACTATATTCAGTTATCAAGTTACTGGCTCACGTTATTAGCCTATAGCGAGTCAAATCGTTCCGGTACTTCCTACTAGTTTTCTAGCTCTTTTCCCTTCCCTCATCTTCTATACATAGTATACACCCAAAGTGGTACACTGTCAACACCTTTTCGGTGAAAAAAACATAAAAGAACAATCCTTTAGCGCTAAAGTTAGACGTGACTAACCCGCACATATGTTCACCAAATGTATGTTCGGGTACACTATTGGGATGTTTCACGTGAAACGTTGTACCCATCACTGTACAGCGTTGCACCACAAAGGGGTAAAACTGTGTAGCCTGTTACATACTACCGGC
>JAGBHK010000004.1 GCA_017935565.1 Lachnospiraceae bacterium | reverse complement strand
CTTGGACGTTTACTCCGTTGGAAATTGCCTTTTTCTTCTCTTTTCGGTCACTTTGGGAGAAGAGTATATGCCGCTCAAAGTGCCTAAATTCAAGGAGTTTCAGGTATTTTTCCTTTGGAGCAGTGTTACGCACTCCACATGGCTGGTATGCGGAAACATATCAACCGGTTGAATCTTTTTAACAGAATACCCTTTGTTAATAAGATTTTTAACATCACGAACCATAGTTTCCGGACCACAAGAAATGTAAACTATTTTCTTTGGCGACAATCTACTTAACGACGACAAAAATTTCTCATCACTACCGGAACGAGGCGGATCCATAACTACCACATCTACCCGTTCTCCTCTAGCTGCCAACTTCATCATAAATCTTCCCGCATCATCATTAACGAATCTTATATTATCGACTTTATTAATCTTGCTATTTACTATAGCGTCTTTAACAGCCTCTTTATTTAATTCCACGCCTATAACATTCTTCACATATTTAGACATTATTATTCCAATAGTTCCGATTCCACAATAAGCGTCGATAACTCTTTCATTTCCTTGTAAATCAGCCATTTCAATAGCTTTTTTATAGAGAACTTCAGTTTGAAGAGAGTTTATCTGATAAAATGACCTTGGTGATATTTTAAATTTACAACCACATAAAATATCATAAATATAGCCCATTCCATAAGCTGTACTTTCCTTATCCCCAAGAACAAAACTCGTCTTTTTAGCATTGACATTTACTACCACAGTTGTTATGTACGGATGTTCTTTTCTAAGTTCGCTTACAAAATTATTTTTCGAAGGAAATATTGGTGACGACACTACCAACACAACCATCACTTCACCAGTTTTATTTCCCGTACGAATCAATACATGTCGTAAAAAACCATACCCTGTATCTTCATTGTAAGTTTTAATTTTAAATTCTTTCGTCAGTCGTCTAATAGTAGCCATTATCAAATCTGCCCTATAGTCTTCTATCTGACAATAATCTATAGGAACAATTTCATGAGTTCCGCGAACATATATACCTGATATTATGTCCCCATTTTTGTTTTTATCAAAAACTGCATGAACCTTATTTCTATAATTATACGGTATATTCATTCCAATAATAGGTTCTGGCTCACAGAATTTCTTAACCAGGTTTTCTATTATCTTCTGTTTTTCTTTCAACTGCTCGTCGTAATTCACACCCTGATACTTACAAGCGCCGCATTTTTTACTGTATTTACATGTAGTGGAAAGGTTTTTAAGCAAAGCAAATATTTTATTATCACGAATAGAGTGAGATGGAACCGTTTTTTTGTTCAATTTACTATTAGCCGCAATAGCTTCTTCAACTGGTACCCATTTCAGTTTATAACCTTCTTCTCTTTCGTACTTATCGAGTCTTTGATTCTCAACATCTTCTTCTGCCTCGGCAAGAAAATAATAGGAAAAATGGTCAAAGATAGCCTTATCATACTTATCTCTTCGCACTTCTTCCGTATATCCAAACTCAGTTATAGATTCCGGAATAATCCTAAGTCCTGTCTCCTCCAAAGTTTCTCGAATCAAAGTTTCTTCCATGGTTTCTCCAGTTTCCATTCCACCACCCGGAAACTTGTAATAACCATGTTTGCTGCTATACACAGTTGCTACCAAGCCATTTCTCATAATAATTGCTCGGCAAGCCTTTCGTACAACCACGGGGAGACTTGTATCATAATCTTTTTCGTCGTTAGTATACAACTCTCTCATTTTTGCTTACACCTTTCTTAATATTTGCTATATATGTTTTTCAAGTGCTCCTTATAACTAAGGACAACATCTTCTGGCTCTGTTATTTTAATACCTTCACCAATTCCGCAAAGCCAACCAAAGAACTGGTTACTCACATTAACCTTTACAGCCACCTTAAAAACGTTATCATCTATCGGACGCATATACACATCTTTTCCAAATCTGTCTATGATAACGCCCGCAAGCTTGTTATCACAGATAAGCACCAAGTCTTTTTCCTCCCCACCGTACATTCCAAATGTTTTCTTCGCAAATATACCATTATCGAAGTTTTTAAACATTTCTTTATTCTGTCTTGGTTCATCTATTATATCTATAGACTTCATTTTATCGACCCTGTAGTGTTTTACACTTCCAGAAATATGGTCGTAACCCACTAAATAATAGTTATCATCGTTGAAATTAAGAGCAAACGGACTAACCTTATATCTACTGCCGTTCTTTTTGACCATCAACTCTTTCTTCACATTCCATTCAGCATACAAGAATGTAATAACTCTATCCTCTGAAATAGCTTCATGAATAATATCAACATTATAATAACTGCTGGAATTCATTGTTTTTATTCTGTTAGAAACAATAACCTGTCTCTGCAATGAAGTTGCTTCATACACACTTGCAAGACTTTCTAACTTTTTTATCAATTCCTTCGATTTGTTTTCCGTCAAAAATTTTGATGATTGCACCGAATCCACTAGAAGTTTCAATTCAGATATTTCAAATTTTCTTGACGCTAAATAATACCCTTTCGGAGCTTCTTTTCTAAGCTCAATGTCAAATCCAAACAATCTAAGACATTCTATGTCATCATATATACTTTTTCGTTCAGCACTGATCCCATTTAATTCAAGGCTATTAATAAGATCCTTAGAACTCAAACTATGCTTTTCATCGGTCTTTTCCATCAATTCCGACAAT
The DNA here is from genome assembly GCA_017935565.1 of Lachnospiraceae bacterium. Taxonomy (GTDB): domain Bacteria; phylum Bacillota; class Clostridia; order Lachnospirales; family Lachnospiraceae; genus SVEL01. The sequence continues at coordinate 17,320 of JAGBHK010000004.1, read as the reverse complement.
ATATAAAGCAGTTTTAACTTTTGATTAAACGATTTTGGCATCCTCTTCCTCCATTAATTTTCACGAATACTGTCCAAAAAACAGTACAACCCACAATTTTAAGTATACAACAAAAATACATAGAACGCAAGGCTAGTCTATATTTTTTTCATCAATCGATTTATTTTTTTATTCATTTCAAATAATTTGTTAGCATCAACTTTACAAACAACTCTGTCATAAGTGTACAATCCATTTATTTCATCTTCCACATCACTTAATTGTGTATAGATACAACCGCAAACGCCCTCGCTTATTTCCGGCAAAATCATTTTTTCATACATATTTACAATTCTTTCTGTCAGTTCGCCCTTATCTTTACAAGTGCCATATCCATACTTTTTGCTGCCATAAAAATGTGCTTCATCAAACAACTGATACCCACCACATTCCGTTACAAACAAAGGCCTATCTTTAACCTTTAATTTCTTTGTTTTAAAATATATGTGTTCACTGTCAAAATCATTTTTTTCTTGTGCATACCAACCCGATGCGGAATCAATCAAACGACTATCATCAAGTTCCTTCACAAATTCATACATATAGTCACTATTAAATTGGCCCCAGCCCTCATTAAAAATAGTGTACGCCACAATGCACGGATGGTTATAAAGTTTTTCGATTGTTTCTTTCGTATACACTTTAAAATTCTCCATAGCTACGGTCATTTTTCTTTTTCTATCGTTTTTCTTTTTAAAGCCAACTGTCGGCAATGCCGTATCCTTAACAAAAGAATAGCATCCAGTATTAACCATATCTTGCATTACAAGCATTCCCAATTTATCACATGCGTAATAGAAACATTCAGGCTCGATTTTAATATGTTTTCTCAACATATTGAATCCCAATTCCTTCATTCGCAAAATATCTTTTTCATACTCTTTTTCACATCTTGGAAGAAAAATTCCATCATGAAAATACCCTTGGTCCAAAACTCCATTAAAGAAAATCGGCTCACCATTAAGGCAAACTCTATTCACGCCGTTTATATCTTTTATTTCGATGGTTCGTAGTGCAAAATACGATTCCACCTTATCTTCTCCCATTGTAATCTCCATCGAATACAAATACGGTTTATCCACCGTCCAAAGTTTAGGATTATCAATATCAATTCTTCCTTTACTTCCATGGAATTCTTTTTCATTTCCATCCCCTATCTTGACCTTAAACCCATCTACTTCTTCATTTCCAAAAACTTCAACACTTACCCCATTTAAATCAGCATCAATTTTTATTCCTTCAACATATTTTTCCGGTACATTTTCAAGCCATACACTCTGCCAAATTCCGCTAACTTCGGTGTACCACATGCCTCCAGGCTTCTTTGTCTGCTTTCCATAAGGATAATTTTTATCCAATGTATCTATGGCAACAACTTTTAAAACGTTATTATTTTCTTTATCTACATATTCTGTCACATCAAAATAAAACGGCCAATAACCGCCCTTATGACTTCCTATTTGCTTGTCATTAATCCACACTGTAGCAATTTGGTCCACAGCTCCAAAATTCATCAATATTCTTTTTTTGTCAAAATCCGATGGTACCGTAAATTCTTTTTCATACACTAAAACATCACCTATCTCCCCTTCAAACCCCGAAAGTTTTGATTGTGGAGGAAACGGCACGACTATTTTTTCACCATTCAACTTCCAAATACCATTTAAATTATAAAAACTATCCCTTTTCATTTGTGGTCTCGGATATTCATCCCATACTTTTTCCATCACACTATCCTCCATAAATACAACAAAAGGATACCGCTTTCGCAGTATCCTTTTAATTACTATTTATTATCTTCTTTTTTTGGCGCTTTAACCAAGAACATACTTAACAATAATGCAACAATGTATAATGCAAGTGTTACATACAATACTGTCTGGTAACCTGTTGGGTTAACCATATTTCCATCAACTTCAACAGAAGTTCCAACCTTACTTACGATAAAGTTTGCAAGCTGGTTACCTGTAAGACCTGCAAATGCCCATGCTGATAATGTAATACCATGAATTGCGCTGATACTACCCATTCCATAGTGGTCTGACAACAATGTTGGTACATTCGAGAAACCACCGCCGTAACCTGCATTAACCATCATAATAAGCGCAAGCACAAGTACTGTTAAGAGCATATTTCCATTACCATTTTCAATACCACCTGTAAGTATTACAACACCTGTAAGAACAATTGATATTACAAAAATCATCTTATAAATTGTGTTTCTATCCTTCATCTTATCAGCCCATGCCGAGAAACCTAAACGTCCACCAGCATTAAAGATAGCTGAAACTGTCGAAATAATACCAATAGAACCAGCAAGTCCAATACACTTAACAATCATCTTTTCCTGAGAGATAAGCGCAAGACCACATGTAATATTGATATAGAACATCAACCAAATACCAATGTAGTTTGCGATTGGTCTTGTCTTAAGAACATCCATGATTCCCTGACCTTTTTCCTTTGTCTGTGGTTCATGCCAACCTTCTGGCTTAGCAAGTAATAAATGACCAACAAACATCATTACAAAATAAATCACCGCAAGAATAATGAACATCTTATAAATAGCGCCATCGCCAAGGCCATTTAACATAGCCTGCATAATTGGGCTGGCAATAGCTTTAGCAGCACCAAAACCTGCTACAGCAAGACCTGTTGCAAGACCTTTTCTATCTGCAAACCAAAGCATCAAAGTCTTAACCGGTGAAAGATAACCTGTACCAAGACCAACACCCATAATAAATCCGTAGCATAAGTAAATACCTAATAATGTAATAATATTACCGTGTCCAGCTTCTGTACCACCAAAATAAATAAATGCGCCTGTACCTGCCATACCTACTGCGAAACAAATTGTTGCAATAAGAGATGACTTATGTATATCTTTTTCTACAACATTTCCAAGGAACGCTGCTGACATACCAAGGAAGAAAATCGCGAAACTGAATGCCCATTCTGTGGCGCCCTTTGAAAATCCGATATAATCTGCGATTTCCTGACTAAAAATAGACCAACAATAAACTGTACCAATACTACAGTGGAGCAAAAGCGCTGGAATAGCCGCTCTAATCCACTTATTTAGAATATTTTTCATATTACCTCCATAAATTCAATATATTTCCACATAAAAAGCTGCCCTTCTTAAAGGGCAGCTTAGTGTCCTAATTATTCACTCTTTGTAAATGTTGCATCTCCCCATGATTCAACTAATTTACCATCTTCTATTTTTCCATAGAAACTTGTGTCATATTCCCAGCTATTTTCAGGTTCTGTCACCCATGTTTCATGGTTAATTGAATATTCCTGATATTCTGGATAATAATATGCAGTTGCATCATATTCAAATGTTCCTGCTGAAGCTACAATTGTAACTTTTGCCTTCATTGAACCATTTTCCAAATAATCTGTTCCATCAATTACCACAGTATATGTTGCACCATTTTCAGTATGAGTTCCTGTCCATGTTCCTGCAAGCACAGTATCGTAAGATGTTACTTCATAATCGTCTATATCATATAACTGCCATTCTTTATCATCATCATTGAAATGATACTCAACAGTTATAGTTCCCTTTACAACTTCACCTTTGTATTTTAATGAAAATTCGCCATCAATATATGTATAATAATCTTCTCTTCTTGAATCCTTAACATCTAATGTAAACTCTTCTGTTTCAGAGAATCTAATATACTGTCCCATACAATAGATATCAGCAGTAGCACCCTTTAAATCACTAATTACAGTATCTGCATCTATCTCATCTTCATATCCATCGATGTATTCTGTTTCACAATCTGTTGTTTTAATTTCCTTAATAGACCAACTATAATCATAAACAAATGTTACATCATATACAATGTTATATGTACAATAACCAGATTCAACTGTAGCTTCAAATGTAACTACTGATTTCTTTTCCTCAAGGTCTGTTTCTGTATCAGTTATATTATATTCCTTAATATCACTACCAAAATAAAAACTCTTATCTGCATCTTCTACATAAACACTATTCCAGCTTGAATCAAGTTTATTCTTTGCATCTTCATCTGTTATGCCTTTAGCAAGTTCTTCCTTAGTTTCACCTTTTTCATACTTACCATCTCTATACTTCCAACCATCCTTGTCAGCATTGAGTTTGAACTTAAGTTCATAATCAGTTGTATACTTCATATAACCTTCTGTTCTTGTAAGTGTAACTTCTACTGTAGCCTTATCTTCTTCATCGTTCAAATCAGTTTCACCAATTTCAACCGAATAACTATCTTCATCCATTTCCTTTGTAATAATACCTTCTTCTTCAAGGCCGTCCATTACATCATCTTCTGTAACTTCTGGAGTCTTTCCACATGCTGTAAGCATTGCAAAAGAACATACCATTACTGTTCCAAGTAATAAATTCTTAAACTTCTTCATATGTACCTCCTATGACATTTGTCAATTTAATTATTCAAATAAAAACTATCACTTTTTGTAGCATTTGTCAATATCAATAGATATCTTCTGGCATAGCCAATGCTGTTATAGTAATACCTGCAATCGCTGCAATAGCAACAATAACCATAATCATCTTTTTCATGCTTGACCTCCATTACTTATAATTCTATTTTTTCCTAACTGTTTTCCTATATACAATCTATCATCCGCCGCTTTTGCAACACCTATAAATTCTTTCGCTTCAATAGACACTGCCACTCCCATAGTCATCGTAACACCTACTTTAGCATGATTCTCTGTTTCTACCGTCAGCGTCCTAATTTTCCCCAATATACGTTCTGCAACCATTTCTGCCTGTTCTTTGGATGCTCCTGGGATAAAAATAAGTATTTCCTCGCCACCCCATCGGCATACTATATCATCAGATCTTATAGCATTTTTAAAGATATTAGCTACCTCTTTAAGAACTTCATCACCTATATTATGTCCATATGTATCATTAATCTTCTTGAAGTCATCAATATCTCCAAGAACTATTGCATAACTCTCATTTTCAAGTTCAGCTAACTTACATCTTTCTTGAATGCTTCTTCTATTGCTCAAACCTGTCAACGGATCTAACTTCGAAAGTTTATCCAATGCTTCGTTCTGTAACCTCTGTTTTTCTTCAAGGCTAATAACCCTAGTCACTATAACACTGCAAAACACAACAATCGCAATAGCAATAGCTGTATAGTTAACCATATACATTACCCTGTCGATTACAATATTCCCAAAACTATACATTGGTTCAATAAACCTAAAAACAATTCTTGTCACCCAAAAAGCCACAACTGTAGAAATTACATAAATCATAGGATTTATCTTTTTATCTTCATCTCTAAACGAGTATACTGCATAATACCCCAGAGGAATAATTGCAATAAGATACAACATAAAACCGCAATCAATTCCAACCAGCATAGTCGCCACAATAGAGTATACTAGTATCTCAATATATATTGTGTTAAAAACAAATACTATGCTCACTCCTTTTTTGCAGCGCGATAACATACCCAATACACAATTATACTGATTACATTCGCCGCAACCATATGATATATGTCGAAAATCCAAAAGAAAACCAACAGTACTGCATGAAAAAAACCTATAACCGATGCAAGTACTGCTAATATATCTCTTGATGACACAACCATATTTCCTTTTCCAGAAATATAATTCCACACCTTTAACATATTTACTACCACCATTCTGCTTCCATAAAACCACTACCAATTATAACTCAATTTCAAACCAGAATCAAGGTAATTTCTTATCCGAATTATTCTTAAATTTAGCAACTTCTTTCATCGCCTGTGGTATAGTAATGTTTGTTCCTGCTCCCGCAACACATCCTCCTGGACATGCCATACCTTCAATAAGACATCCCTTCTTTTTGCCAGCCTTTGCTAACAACAAAATTTTCCTACATTCAGCTAAACTTTCAGCATGTTCAATATTAATTTCTGTTCCTGGATAATATTCCTCTATACATTCTTTTATAGCATTAGCAACGCCGCCTGCCACACCATAACCTCTACCTGCAGCAGTTGCATCTTTCATTTCATCCATTGCTTTAATTTCATCCAAAAGTATACCTTTAGCTTCAAACATTCCTGTTAATTCTTCAAATGTAATTACAAAATCCACATCAGAACGAACAGTTCTTCTACTCGCTTCAAGTTTTTTAGACGCACAAGGTCCAATGAATACCACCGATGCATCTGGATGTTCTTTTTTTATTATTCTTGCTGTTGCCACCATAGGTGTCAATGCATTACTAATTTTATCAATTGTCTCTGGGAATAAATTTTTCGCCATAACCGCCCACGATGGACAGCACGAAGTCAATGCAAAATCTTGATTTCCTGTAGCAACTTCCTCTACGTAATGTTTCGCTTCCTCCATGCACCCCAAATCAGCACCTATAGCAGTTTCATATACATCGAAAAATCCCAATTCCTTCAAAGCGGTTTTCAATACATCTGGTGTAACATTTGGCCCAAATTGGCCTACAAAAGCTGGCGCAACTTGCGCTATAACCTTTCTGCCACTTTGCATTGCTCTAATCAACTGGAATATCTGTGATTTGTCAGCAATAGCACCAAAAGGGCAACTAACCATACACTGACCGCATGAAACACAAATATCATTATCTATTACCGCTCGTCCTTTACTATCTGATTTTATCGCACCTATTCCACAAGCAGCACTACAAGGTCTCTCCTTATGACATATTGCATCATAAGGACAAACCTCTTTACACTTTCCACACTTTATACATTTTTCCTGATCAATAACAGAGCGCCCTTTAACCATTGTAATAGCACCTTTTGGGCACACGCTCTGGCAAGGATGCGCCACACATCCCATACAAGAATCGGTTATTTCATATCCGTTAATCGGACACGCATTACAAGCAGATGGAATAACCTGCATAAGAGGTGGTTCATAATATTTTTCATCAATATTACTTTCCTCAACACCCTGTGTAAGATGTCCTGGACGTTCTCTATTTTCCGGACGCAAACTCATGCCCATAGCAAGTCTAAGTCTTTCTCTCACAACCGCTCTATCTCGATAAACATTTTCCCAATATACACTTTCATCATAATCTACAATTTTGTATGGTAATGCTTCCATATCATCTTTTAAATTAGTAGAATTATATGCTAAATTTGCAACTTCTTTAAATACTCTTCTTCGCCTTTGTCTTACAGGGGTATCTATACCTCTCATTCCACTCATTTTTTCGTTACTTCCTTTCAAACATAATATAGTTACATAAACCTATCCGCATCTTCCTCTGTTAATGCGTACTTATCCACAATTAATGTCTTTATTCTAACTTTTGTCATTCCTATCTCCGTTAAAGTTTCAACAAGCACCCTAATACCTTCTTCTCTTCCTTCTTCTCTTCCCTCTTCTCTTCCGGAAATTTTCGCATCATTGACCAATTCTTCTAACGCCAAACACATGTCTATCTCCTCCTTACCATCTTTGACTATATCACTGAATATATTTTTTGCATTCAATAACAATCCTAATACCACTATGGTTTCCTTGGTTACTTTCGAAAAATAGTCTCTATTATCATCAATATATTTCTTAAAACTCTTTTTATCTTTCTTGTAGTTTAGCATATTTAAAACTATCTGTAAATCACTTTTAAACCTAGAAAAATCTGTCATATTGTTGATTTCAAAGAGATTTATTTTATAATTGGATACATATTTTTCTAATAACCCCCCTATCTCCTTTATGTTATTACCAAACATTCCATACAAGTCTTTTGCTCCGTCCCAAGGTTTATCTCCATAATAAAAAACAACAGTAATAACTGGCATTATCGGCGTTTCTTTAAGTTTTTCAGAATAATATATATCTACCTTTTTACCAGTTTTAATGCATATATCATTTTCAATCTCCCTAATTTGTTCTGTGTAAGATAACCCATCATAAGTCATAAGTCTAATTGGCATTCCATAATTAATTTCTCCTTGGTTCTCACATGCTAAAACCAATAGGTTACAAGAACCCTTCCAACTCATAATTACATCCCTATATCGCTGAATTGCTTTATCTTTACTAGTATTCTTATTTTCAGCAACTGTTACCGATTCGCCTTTTATAACAGTTAAATCTTCTGACTTAATAATTTGCACACCATCAAACAATACGGCATTAAACAAATCCGCAAATCTAACCTTATCACTTAGCCACACTTTTAAAGCTATATCTTCTTTAGCCATTTACGCACCTTCCCTTTTCTTGTATAAAAAATGATTTTCCTCAGCGATTGACCGAGACGTTTTATAGAAATTTATGATCATAAATTGAGTTAATTTTATCAAAAAGCATATGTTTATGCAAATAGAAAAAAGCATCCTTCAATTGTGCAATACCCACAAAAAAATCCTTATTTTTCGCCAAAAAGACAACTTTTCAAAAAAATAGTTGACATATATATCCGCAGGTGTTATAGTTAGTTACACAAGTAATTAACCACATAACCAAACAGGTTGCAACTTGATAACGGAGGTAATGCATGAACGAGATATTAACTCAAGAAAAATCAATTTATTTGCAAATTAGCGAGATGATTGAAAACGATATCTTACGCGACATTCTATTAGAAGAAGAAAAAGTTCCAAGCACTAATGAACTCGCAAGAATGTATTCAATTAATCCCGCCACTGCAGCCAAAGGTATTAACATATTGGTAGATGCCGGAATTGTATATAAGAAAAGAGGGATTGGTATGTTTGTAAGCAAAGGCGCAAAGGAACAAATTAAAAATTCTCGAAAAGAGCAATTTTATGACAATTACATCAAAAGAATTGTAATTGAAGCGCAAAGTTTAGGAATCACAAAAAAAGAACTTGTAAAGATGATCGAAGAACATCAATAAACAATAATTAAATGGAGGTTTTAAAATGAATCAAAGTATTGAATGTAAAAACATAACAAAAAAATATGGTGAAAAATCTGTATTAAACAACATTAATTTCACATTAGAAAAAGGAAAAATTTATGGCTTAATCGGACGAAACGGTGCTGGCAAAACCACTCTTCTTTCCATTATGTCCGCACAAAATCCAGCTAGCAATGGCGAAGTTTTAGTTGAAGGAGAATCTGTTTGGGAAAACCAAAAAGCTTTAGATAAAATTTGTTTTTCAAGAGAACTAAATATGGCTCCTAACAATGGTAATGGTTTGGTTGCAATGAAGATTAAAAACTATTTAAGATTAGCAGCCGCATACTATAAAAACTGGGATCAGGATATGGCGAATAAACTCGTTGAAAAATTCGAACTTGACCCTAAGAAAAAACTTGGTGAGATATCAAAAGGTATGCTTTCTATGGTTACTATAATCGTTGCTATGGCGAGCAAAGCTGACTACACATTTTTGGACGAACCAGTAGCAGGACTTGACGTAATTATGAGAAAATATTTTTACGATATCTTGTTGCAGGAATACGAGGAAACAGGCAGAACTTTCGTTATCTCTACGCATATAATTGAAGAAGCCGCAAACATATTTGAAGAAGTCATTATGATTGATAAAGGAGAACTTCTCTTAATGACAAATACAGCCGAACTTGTAGATAGTGCCCGTCACGTAAGCGGTAAATCTGAAGACGTTGATGCAGCCTGCAAAGGAATAAAAACATATAACCCTGAAATCATCGGCCGAAGCAAAGGTGTCACTGTATTTTTAAAAGACAATGAGAAAATCGATTCTAGCATCGATGTAAGCATACAACCTGTAAGTCTTCAAGACATTTTTGTAGCCCTTTGTCAAGAGGAGGTATAGCATATGCAAGATAAATTTTATTATTGGAAAACAACGGCTCTAAAAGTCATTTCGTTATTTTTCATAATGTGTGCTGTTTACGGACTACTTATGTATTTTGGAAACGACGATATGACCTTACCAGTCTTTATAAATGATACTATTATATTTTACTTTTTATTAATAAATATGACTATGACAGCAGCCTGTGCATTCACAACAATTCCAATGAATATAAATGTAGTTTTATCCCTTGGAAGCACACGAAAAGATGCATATAAAGGAATCTTGTTATTTCACGCAATACTCGTTAGTTTATCAACTATCGTACTTTTGTTATTGTGTTTAGTAACACCAAAGAATCCATTGTCACTTTTAAGAGGTATCTCTAGTTATATTGCCTGCTTATTATTAGCTTTCGGCTTTGGTACATTTGGTGGTGTATATAATTTACTAAAAGGAAAGAAACTTACAACTATGTACTTTTTCACCACACTTTCTGCCATTGCAGTTCCATTACTTTTGCTAATGTTTTCAGGCGCAGCAAAAATACTTACAGCTGGCGAAATTAATTTTGATTTCGGAGACACTAGTTTATATATCACCGTGGCTACAATCATTATTAGTATCATCGTATATTCAGTAAGTTTAATTAAAACCAAAAAGGTGCTGGCAAAATACGAAGTCAGCGTATAGGAGGAGTAATTTATGATAAATTTTTTAAAAAGGTTTATACCTGCACGCAGTGAAGAACTAATGTTTTTTCCACTTATTTCAACCATATTATTTGTCATCGGTCATGCAATCTTGTGGCTTGTTATGATATTTGACAAATCAGCTGATGCAACCTCTTTTGAAATGGGTACAACATTAGCGCTTATGTCACTACTTTTCAACGCATTATTTGGCGCAAGTAGTTATAGCAGCAGTTTCAACTATGCCCTTTCAATGAGTCAGACAAGAACAAGAATTATTTCAGGCCTTTTAGTTGTTTCATTCATTAAAGGTTCTGTAATCATAACATTAACAGCGCTATTCAATTTAATAGAAAGTAATGTATGCAAGAAAATCTTTTCTGATGTTCCAATGGAATCAAACCTTTCAGTAATTTTCAAGCCACATTATATGTTGTTGATAGTATTGATTTATGTAGCATTTGAAGCATTCTTAGGTGCAATATATACCAAGTTTGGAGCAACAGCCTTTGCTGTATTATGGGTTGGTACAATATTATTTTTACAAGTGCCAGTAAAAATAATCGACAAATTAGCTGAAAAAAATCCAAATTATATGGCTAGAATATTTGAGGCGTTATCGAAAATGAATGGAAAACTTCTTTATTTTTCGGTATTAGCGGTATTAATATTACTAACACTCCTGCCATATGCATTACTTAAAAAACAACGTGTAACTTTATAAATTCAATTAGTTATATAGTGATTTTAAAGTTGGATTTTGCTTTATTTTTCAGAACTCACATATTGCTAGAAGATTATTATTTTCCTAATCACTGCAAGATGATAATGATATTAAACTTCGCATACACAAACTCGTATGCTACGCATACTCAAACAGTGTGTATCGCGAAGTTACATTAATCACCTTGCAATGATTGGAAAATTACATAATCTTCTAGATATATGTGGTTCTTAGAAAAATAAAGCAAAATCCAACTTTAAATCACCATATAGCGAATTGAAATCATAAACCTCTTTGTGGTATAATTGCTTTAAATTATATTGCAGGAGGTTTTTTTATATGAAAAGGTATTTTTCTTTTTTCATGTTATTGTCAGTATTTGTAATGTTATTTTCTTTCACAGCATTTGCATCTGACAATCTTAGTGATGAAGATACTGGTTTATCTTTATCCATCGAGACAGACAAGGATGCTTATGAAGGCGGGGATGAAGTAAACATCAAAATAAGCATTACCAACACTAGTTCTTTTACATACAACAATTTAAAATATGATATTTCAGTTTCTGACAATATCACATTTCCCGAGAAAACAAAAACAAATGGTGTATTCACCGTAAATTCTGGGTCTGCCAAAAATATATCCATTACTTCAGAAGCAATACCAGAAACTACAACCGCTACGGACGACTCAAATAAATTTCCTATTGCAGCGATAATTGCCATCGTTGTAATTATAGTTATTGCAGTTATTGCTTTCATTTTAATCAAGAAAAAGAAAGCAAAAAACATTCCAACAAGCATATTACTTTTCGCATTAATAGCCCCATTTATTTCTACTATAAATGCCCATGGCGACTTAAATGATGTAACCCTTTCAGGTACAAAAGAAATAACTATAAATGGCGAAAATGCAACAATAACAGTTACAATTGATTGTTCAGAAGGTAAACAAAATATGTCCGTTTCAAATATTGGCATTCATGATCCTTCCGTGTTCCAAGATCCTGTTTCAGGTATGTATTATTCATACGGAAGTCACATTGTTGCAGGCAGTTCATCTAACCTTATTTCATGGAACTACATTGCCTCTTCTTCTAGCGCATACGGAACAGCAAATAGTTTATTCTCAAAGCACTATTTAGAAGAATTTAAGGAAGTATATGATTGGCTCGGTTCTGATGTAATTGAAGGCATTTGGGCCCTTGATGTTACTTACAGTAAGGCCGCTGATGATGCTGGAAATGACCCATATTTCATGTATGTTACAGTTGTTAATGGTTCATTCAAATCAGCCCTTTGTCTTGCCACATCTGACAAACCTGAAGGTCCATTTTCTTATAAAGGAATGATTGTTTGTTCCGATTACAGGCAAAGCGAAGTAAATGCAGGTCACACCAATCTTTTAGAAGTATTAGGTGTTAACAGTGTTTCAGATATGACACCACAGCAGAAAAGTTATTATTTCAAATCTGATTCTGCTTCGTATAAAGCAAGTTTACCAGATTGTATAGATGCCGCTCCATTTTACGATAAAGATGGGAATCTTTACCTTACTTATGGTTCCTTTACTACAAAAGGCGGTTTAAGAGTATTAAAATTAGATGCCAAAACAGGTCTTCGTAGTGATGACACTTACGAATTCAAAGCAGATGGCAGTAGCGACCCATATTATGGAATAAAAATTGCAAATGCAAACGGTGAAGGTCCATACATTTTACGCGTCGATACAGATATGTCATCAACAGGAAGTTACTACTTCCTCTTCTGGTCACAAGGTAACCTTAGAGCAACTGGCGGTTATAATATGAGAATGTTCCGTTCAGAATATCCTGATAAAGGTTATGTTGATTACGCTGGTCAAAGCGCTCTCGATAGTATTAGTGCTACAAATTTAGGTATCAGAATTATGGACGGTTTCAAGTTCAGTACTATGGCTTATCCTTCGACTGCAAATGGCGGTAACTCAGCAATTGTTACTAATGAAGGCAAAATATTTGTACATTACCACAGCAAGAGTTCATCAACAACTGCTTACGGCGAAAATGGTTTCATCATTAAGTCTAACCAAATGTTTTTAAACGAAGACGGCTGGCTTGTAACAACTCCATACAAGTATATGGGCGAAACTATCAGTACATTGACTAAAGAAGATATTATTGGTGATTATGAATTTATCTATCATAGATTGCAATATTATAAAGACCCTGCCGACATCACTGACAACTATGTTTCTTCTACATTACTTACTTTAAATGATGATGGCACTGTATCAGGTTCTCATACTGGTACATGGGAAATTAAAGAAAATTACATAACTATCACAATTGACAACAAAACATATAAAGGTGTTGTTTTAGAGCAATATGACGAATCTAATTCCAGAGAAAAAACTATTGTTTTCACTGCTAGCGGTTCTGACAACCGTACAATTTGGGGAAGCAAAATCAACCTTTCTGCAAAAGAAAGAGTCGCTTCTGACTTAACTAGAATAAATGCTCCAAGTGAAGCTATGACAGATTTCACATTAGATACTGTAGGTTTAATGAATTCAGACATAACTTGGACATCTAACAATAGTGCTATCGTAATTGAAGGAAATATCGCAAAAGTAATTGGACAGGATTCAGACCAAACTGTAACACTTACCGCTACAGCAACCTTTGATTCAGAATCTGAATCTAAAACATTTGAAATCACAGTGCCAGCGGAAGAATTTAATATTCCTTCCACAATTTCGACAGATTACATTTTCTTACCATCTGCTACTAGCGCAGGAAAGAAAATAACTTGGAGCTCATCTGATACCAATGTTATCGATCCTATTACAGGAAAGGTAAACATTCAAAGTAGTACAGTAAAAGTAACACTTACTGGTACAGTTGAGGGCAGCGACAGAGTTATTACAACAGAAATAAACGTAATGCCGCTTCCAACAAATGTCATTTATAGTGATAACTATGATGAATTAGCCTCAATTGATGCTTCAAAAGAAAATTCTAAATGGTTTTCAACCAATGCCGCTGCTGCTGTAACTCTTAAGTCAGATGCCAATGGTGGAAAATACGTAGAATTCGCACCTGGAAGCGCAAATTCAAGAGGCGCGATATCAACATTTGATGCCAAGGGTCAAGTAGATGGCGTATATGTAATAGATTTTGATTTAGCACTTACTGCTGGCGATAATCAAACAACTGAATTTGCCGTAACCACAGAAAATATGGCATACTTAAACAATGTTATTAACGATGGTATTGCATCTGGTTATTTATTTAAACTTTCAGGAAATGCAAACAGTACAACCTGGTCAGTAAACGATGGTGATACATTTGATATTGCAGCTGGTAAATGGATGCATGTAAATGCCATTGCAGACACAGAAACAGGCACCGTTATATTAACCATTACTTGTGACAATGAAACAATTTACTCAGGAACCGTAACAATGAATGCTTCTGGCACACTTCGTGGCTTTTATATCCGCGGTGGCAGATATAATTCTGTAACTTGTGTTGATAATGTAACTGTAAAGAAAAATTAAAATAATAAGAATTAAGAAAGGGGCGTCGCCTTAGGATTTTCTAATCTTTAATGCGACAGCCCCTTTTTCACTATCGTTACTTCACTTTTTTAGTTGTGTTATATTATATATCCCTTACCGCCCTTCTCACCTTAAGCACCTCCCCTGGCGCCACAGACAACTCATCAACTCCCATTTCCACAAAAATTCTTGTAAGGCTTGTATCTGCCCCTAATTCGCCACAAATTCCTACCCATATACCTTTTTTATGGCCATTATCAACAACCATTCTTATCATATCAAGCACTGCTTTATGATGTGGATTATAAAAGTCATCTAATTTGTCATTTTGCATATCGACCGCCAACACATATTGTGTCAAATCATTGGTTCCAATACTAAAAAAATCCACCCTACCAGCAAGTTCATCACTAATCATTACTGCTGCCGGTGTTTCTATCATAATTCCCTGTTCAGGAATCGCATATTGAATCCCTTCACTATCAAGTTCCCTTACCACCTCGTCTACAATTTCTTCTATTCTATCCATCTCCCAGGTAGATGTAATCATTGGATACATTATAGAAATATTGCCATAGACAGCAGCTCTAAATAGTGCCCTTAATTGAGTTTTAAAAATGTGTGGCTCTTTTATACATATTCTAATAGCCCTATAACCAAGCGCAGGATTTTCCTCTTTATCCAAATTAAAATAATCTACTTTTTTATCCGCTCCAATATCCATAGTTCTTATTATAACTTTTTTGTCCGCCATCATCTGTGCTGCTTGCTTATAAATATGATATTGTTCCGCCTCACTTGGGAAAGTATCTCTTCCAAGATACAAAAATTCACTACGAAATAAGCCAATGCCCCCAGCGTCATTTTCAAGCACATAGCCAATATCATTTACGCTTCCTATGTTGGCATATATATTTATAATTTTACCATCGGATGTAATATTTTCTTTTCCTTTGAGTTCATTAAGCAATAATTTCTTTCCTTCTTCTTCATTTATTACATCTAATATCTTTTTCTTTGTTTCCTCATCAGGTTCAATAATTAACTCGTTATTGAAACCATCGATAATAGCTAACATACCATCCTTCAATTCATTCAAAGGCATGTCTACCCCTATAAGCGCAGGTATATCCATCATTCTTGCCAGTATTGCTGTATGAGAATTAGTTGTACCTTTTACAGTCGCAAAACCACAAATCTTATCTTTATCTAACAATACAGTTTCAGAGGGCGTCAAATCATCTGCCAAAATAATAACATTATCTTCAAACGCTTCTAAATCCCCCTCTTTTCCTTTCAAATTTCGAATTAAACGCTCTGATATATCTTTGATATCAATCGCTCTAGCGCGCATATACTCATCTTCCATATTGGAAAAAATACTAGAAAAATTATCTCCTGTAACAGCAACCGCATATTCTGCATTCACATTTTCCGTTCTTATCATATTTTTTATTGCTTCCATAAAATCTTCATCCTCTAATAACATTTGATGAACTTCAAATATAGCAGCACTTGTTTCTCCAACTTCAATAAGCGCTTTATCATATAATTCCTGTAACTGATTTATAGACCTTTGAACAGCAATAGTCAGGCACGCAATTTCAGTTTCCACTGATTGAATTTTCCTGCGTTTAACCTGACTATTATTCTTTTTCATAATTTTAATTTTCGCAATTGTTACACCGCCACAAACGGTTTTTCCTTTATACCTACGCATAATGCCTCCTATTTGCACATAATATACAAATAGTATTACACGTAATTTTTAAAAAATACTTCTACTGTCTATTAAAATAATCTATACCATCACTAGGATTAAAATATGTTCTAATATATCCATCTTTTGATACAACCACAAATTCATTGGTTTCTTCTAAATAATATACATCATCACTATCTTCCGCTTCTACTTTATGCAATACATCTTCATTCTCCAATACTTTATTTGCTGTCTCAAGATATTCCTCGGCTGACTTAAATCCCATTTCTATACCATGTTTTTCATAATGTTGGTCCAATAACTCCTTATTTCTAAAAATCAGATTCGTGTCTACATCATTCTTACTAGAGGCTTCTTCTTTACTCGAAGAAGGTTCTGTACTATCTGCAACTTGCATCGAAGATTCAGTTTCACTACTTTCATTTACATCCTCTGAGTTGTTTGAATTGATACTAATATAAATATAAAACACTATAGCAACTACAGTAACAATTCCCCCTAATATTTTGTACATTTTACTATTCTTATCCAACTTTGTAATCGTCCTTTCACTGATAAATTTTTCTTACCAATATTGGTTTTTCCACAAATGATTATAACATATTTTAGAAAAAATGCCGAATTATCTTGCCATATTTTAGAAAAAATTTACTTTTAAATAACACTTTATTATGTTACAATTCTTCTCGAGGTTAGTAAGGGCCCCAATAAAGCACAAAGGAGTTTATAAAAATGAAAAAATTTAAGAAATTGTTGATTTTAGGTTTAGCTGTAGTAATGTCTTTCAGCTTAATCGCTTGTTCATCTGATGATGATGACGATGATGATG
>JAGBHK010000013.1 GCA_017935565.1 Lachnospiraceae bacterium | reverse complement strand
CGAGATTGGTTGTTGTGACTGGAGTTCAGACGTGTGCTTCCGATCTGCTACGAATTTTCATATCGCCCATCATTCTTGCAACAGGATGAGGCTCTTTGGTATCGGCACCATATTTCAAAATAAGCTTATGAGATTCATCTCCTAGTGTTGCATGCTCATCCTTACATGCATTGAGCGCCTTTTTTAGCTTCTCGCTTTTTACATATGGCATAACCCTATCAATTGAGGAAACGCCCATTTTAATACCAGAATTGCATTCCTTTAACAAATTTATTGTATCAATTTTCATATTATCACCTCTTAATTATATTCTGTACTAAAATAATTGCGATATTCAAAATTTTTGAATTATAAAATTTAAAAACCGACCGAAATTCGGTCGGTTTTTATTATTAATAAAGTGTTTTGCCGTATGTGCCGTTTTGTTGAAGCTTAATAAATTCTTCTTTTACAGCGTACTTATCTTCTCCGTATGTTACTCCAAACCACTTATCGTTAGTATGAAGAACCTTTACTGAAGCCTTGCCACTCTCAACAAGCTCTCCAATAACAGAAGGAAGCAAATATTCACCCTTTAGCTGATTGAGATTTGGATTTGAAAGGAATTCTACAAAGCCCTTTTCCAAAACATCAATAAAGTCAGGGGTTAATCCCCACATATTCATTGATACATAAGCATCTGGGTCTAGTGGAGATACAGTGCCATCCTCCTTAGCAACGCCTGCACCAGTTGCGGTTTTTACAATATCTGTTGTTTCAACAACCTTAGTAAGATATTTGTTTTCATCAACCTCACAAACGCCACGGGTGACACCACCATTATCACTAAGTGTATTTTTAAGAATAAATCCTGCCATGCAGAAATTATATTGACTTACATTTTCATTATTGTTAACCAAAAAGTCGTGTACTGTTGCAAATGCTTCCTTTCCATAGTAATCATCTGCGTTAATTACCATAAATGGCTCATTTACAATACCCTTGCAAGCAAGAACGGCTTGACCTGTTCCCCAAGGCTTCTTTCTTTCAGGTGGATTTGTAAAGCCTGCTGGAAGATCCTCAATATTTTGGTATGCATAAGCGACCTCACAAATGCCAGAAATCTTGTTTCCAACTACCTCTTTAAAGTAATCCTCCATTTCCTTTCTAATTATGAAAACTACCTTATTAAAGCCAGCCTTCAATGCATCATGAATGGAATATTCCATTATAACCTCTCCGTTAGGTCCAAGAGGCTCAAGCTGCTTAATTCCACCACCAAAGCGTGAACCAATACCTGCAGCCATTATTACTAGTGCTGTTTTTTTCATTAATTTATCTCCCAAAAAATTATTTATACATAGGTCCGTATGCTTGACATGCACGATAATCTTGACCTTCCTTATCCATACCAAATGCATTCCATGCCGCTGGACGGAAAATCTTATCCTCTGGTACATTGTGCATACATACAGGAATTCTTAAAATTGAGCAAAGTGTTATAAGGTCTGCACCTATGTG